>NZ_JBNHFI010000005.1:0-332516 GCF_059090085.1 Arthrobacter sp. K4-10C
GCGGGTCCCGCCGGTACGCCGCGGCCCGGACCGCGCTGATGATGGCCCGGTCCCCGGCCCCGTCCAGGGTGCCGGTGTCCGCGGCGAGTTCCTCATCAACGGCGAACCGGTCCTCCACCGACAGGCAGGCTGTCTCCCTCACCACCAGCGTGGTCCGCCACTCATTCAACAACCCCGACCGGAACGCCACGAACGTGTGCGGCATCCCCGTCAGTGCCTTGGCCATGCCCAGCATCCTGCCGCCCCTCGCCGGGGACTCCCGGCGCGCCAACGCAACCTGCGCAGCCACCCCTGCGCCCAGCCCGTCGGCCGGGACCCCTGCTGCGGCCTGCTCCCGCCGCTGCGCCTGATCAAACGCGACGCTGATCTCGGCCTGCCGGGCAGCAACCAGCGACTTCACATCCTCCAGCGCCCGCAGCTGGTCAATCATCCCCGCACCATCGCCGGCGACACGGAAAGAAGACAGGACCGCGAAAGCATCAGCAACCGCCGGAACACCACCGTGCCCCGCAGGTACTCCCGCGACTACCCCTGCCAACGCCCCAAACGCCTCCATAAACAAAGTCTTCCAGCACCCACCGACAACCCCGGCCACCCAAAACCCCTATGTGGAAAAGCCGCGCCCCACCAGAGATGCCTACCCCGCTAATTGGCGGGGCCGCCGTCGTCCGTAGCCGGAGCTTACTCGAAACGGGACGCGTCTCCGGCGCCGTGCCGGACCACCTCCGCCACGCCATTGGAGAAGTCCACCACCGTGGTGGGCTCCGCGCCACAGTCACCGGCATCGATCACCGCGTCCACCTGATGGTCCAGCCGCTCCTTGATGTCCCAGCCCTGGGTCAGCGGGTCTTCCTCGTCCGGCAGCAGGAGGGTGCTGGACAGCAGCGGTTCGCCAAGCTCAGCCAGCAGCGCCTGGACCACCCGGTTGTCCGGGATCCTGACGCCCACGGTCTTTTTCTTCGGATGGAGCAGCCGCTTGGGGACCTCCCTGGTGGCAGGCAGGATGAAGGTGTAGCTGCCAGGGGTGACCGACTTGATGCTCCGGAACACGTCGTTGCCGATGTTCACGAACTGCCCCAGTTGCGCGAAGTCCCGGCAGACCAGGGTGAAGTGGTGCTTGTCATCCAGTTGCCGGATGCTCCTGATCCGGTCAAGGGAGTCCTTGTTGCCCATTTGCGCGCCCAGCGCGTAGCAGGAGTCGGTGGGGTAGGCGATCAGCCCGCCGTCGAGGATGATGCGGACAGCCTGGCCGATGGCCCTGGGCTGGGGGTCCTGCGGATGAACGTCGAAGTATCTGGCCATGACCCGAGCCTACTGGCAGCCGGGCCAGGCCTGCACGAACGTCTCCAAACCCCCTACCAGCGAGCCCTTCTTTGGGGCAGGATGTTGTGTGGTTCCACCGCGTCCATCCCCATTCAAGGAGATCAAGCCATGCCGACCATCCTCAACCCTTACCTCAGCTTCCGTGACAACGCCCGCGAGGCGATGAACTTCTATCAGTCCGTGTTCGGCGGCGACCTTCGGGTCAGCACCTTTGGGGAGTACCAGGCCAGCGAGGACCCCGCTGAGGCCGAAAAGATCATGCACGGCATGCTCACCACCCCGCAGGGCCTGGTCCTGATGGGCGCGGACACCCCCAGCGGCATGGAATACCGTGAGGGATCCGCCATCTCCATCTCGCTCAGCGGCGAGGACGAGGCGGAACTACGCGGCTACTACGACAAGCTCAGCGGCGACGGCGGGTCGGTGACCGTTCCGATGGAGAAGTCCCCGTGGGGGGACATCTTCGGAATGTGTACCGACCGCTATGGCATCGGCTGGCTGGTCAACGTCAACGCCGCCCAAGGCACCACCGGCGCACCCTGATCCTTCCGGAGTATCTCCCCGCGACATGCGTCCAGGGGAGATACTCCTCGGGTCGGATCCGGTACGCGCTAGCCCTGCTTCCGCGCTACGAAGTGGGCGTTGAACGGGTCCTCCGCCAGGTCCAGCACCTGCACGTCCCGGAATCCGGCGTCCCGTACTATCGTTCGGCGTGTGTTGTACGCCCCACAGCCTGCCAAGCCCGGCGTCGTCCTGCGCCAGTGAGACCGACATGCAGTGCCGCCGCCACAGCCGGCACAGCGGATAACCACTCCTTGAGGCGCAGGCCGGCGCCTGCGACGATGGACGGGTGGAGTCCCTTCTGGAGTTTCTGTCCGACAAATGGTGGCTGGTGTTTCCGCTGGGTGCCTTTGCCGGACACTGGGCCAACAGCTGGCGCAAGGCCAGCGAGCGCCGCCACCAGCGGAAGGTTGAACTGTACAAGCTGCGGAACCAGCACCGGGAGGCGGAGAAGGCGTCAACGGCGGAAGTCGAAGCCCTCATGGCAGCCCATGACGCCACCAGCCGGCGCTGGCTGGACTATGAGCTGGATGTCGGCAAACTCATCGACTTTCCGCTCATGACGGACGTTCGGGAACCACTGACCGTGGCGTTCCTTCGGGCCAAACGCGAAGCCGACGGCCAGCGGCCCACTGCTGCAGCCGACGTCACGTCGGCCGCCCGGCTTGAGGCGTACCGGCAGGCGGTTAATAACTTCGCCGTGGCACTCGACGTTGCTGAGCGGGAGGCACGGCGCATCCGGGACAGCAAGTTTACCGGGCCCGAACGCGAGCGGCTGGCAACCGCACGAAAGCTGCTGATGATCGCGGAAAACCACGCCGCCACTCCCGCAGAGCGCCAGGCCGCCTATAAGAGGGCGCGCCGGGAACTGGACGGCCTCATCGTCCTGCCGGAGCCGACCATCGCCGCGTTGGAGGAGCGTCTGGCTCCCGGGCTGGACGCAGGTGGACGGCCCTCGGAGTTCCGCCCGATCTGAGAGGCAGGTCGGTGTGGCCCGCACGCTCTACATCGACGTCGACGGCGTCATCTGCCCTTTTGGCCCGGAGGGAACCACTGACTGGGGCTCAGCGTGGCGCCGTGCGGACGCCGGCCTCCTGCCCGTGGCTTATGCCGTGGAACTGGTGGAGGGTCTGAACGCGCTGGCCCGGACCGAAGGCGTCCGGTGTGTGTGGCTCACCAGCTGGGAGGAACTTGCCCCGCAATACCTGTGCCCGGCCATCAACCTCGATGGCGGCAGCTGGCCCTACCTGTCGGTGACGGGGCCGGCTGGTGGAACCGGGTGGTGGAAGCTCCGCGCCATTCAGGAAGACCTGGAAATTACCAGCCCCGAGGCTGTGGTCTGGATCGACGACCAGCTGGCTTTTGAAGCGGATGCGCAGGCATGGGCAGGGCTCCTGGGCCGGCGGATGCTGACGGTTTCCCCGGATCCGCGCCGCGGTATTTCCCCGCCTGAGCTGGCAGCTGTCCGCGCCTTCCTCACCCGGCCGGTTTTTTGACCTGATGGCCCGGACGCGTACGATCGATAAGGTTTCCCGCCGGTTCAGTAAACGCCGCAAGTCATTCCACACGAACAGCTGGTGAATTATGCTGTGCAAGGCAGCAGCCGGGGGATAGAAACTGCCGAACGTCGACTCTGCAGATTGGGCAACAGGTGGATATCACCTTCATGGTGGCGCTGGTCATCGCGCTGGCACTATTTTTCGACTTCACGAACGGCTTCCACGACACCGCAAACGCCATGGCCACCCCCATCGCAACGGGCGCCATCAAGCCGAAAACAGCGGTGACCCTGGCTGCCATCCTGAACCTGGTGGGCGCCTTCCTCTCCACGGAGGTAGCCAAAACGGTTTCGGGCGGCATCATCCGCGAAGGTTCGGACGGCATCCAGATCACGCCGGATATCATCTTTGCCGGTCTCATGGGCGCCATCCTGTGGAACATGATCACGTGGCTCAAGGGCCTGCCCTCAAGTTCCTCCCACGCCCTGTTCGGTGGCCTGATCGGCGCGGCGGTGGCTGGCATCGGGTTCCACTCCATCAACCTTGAGGGCCTCATGCAGAAGGTCATTCTCCCGGCAATCTTCGCGCCGCTCATCGCCGGCATCGTCGCGTTCCTCTGCACCCGCCTCGCCTATGCCCTGACGTCCCGCCATGACCCTGAGACCGGCAGTAAGCTCACGCAGAAACGCGGCGGCTTTCGGACCGGCCAGATCTTCACTTCCAGCCTGGTGGCACTGGCCCACGGCACCAACGACGCCCAGAAGACCATGGGTATCATCACGCTGGTCCTGATTGCGGCCGGAACCCAGGACCCCGGCAGCGGGCCCGAGTTCTGGGTCATTGCGGCCTGCGCCTTCGCGATCGCCATCGGCACCTACGCCGGCGGCTGGCGCATCATCCGGACCATGGGCGCCGGGCTCACCGAGGTCAAGCCTGCCCAGGGCTTCGCCGCCGAAACCAGCACTGCTTCCGCCATCCTGGCGTCCTCCCACCTTGGCTTTGCCCTCTCCACCACCCAGGTGGCTTCCGGTTCCGTGATCGGCTCCGGAATGGGCCGCAAGGGCACCAGCGTGCGCTGGAGCATGGTGGGAAAGATCGCCCTCGGTTGGCTCTTCACCCTCCCCGCCGCGGGCATCGTGGGCGCACTGACTGCCCTCCTGGTCAAGACCGGCGTGGTGGGCGTGCTGATCGCGGCCATTGCGGGCACCGCTGCCGTGCTCTTCATGTTCTTCTACTCGCGCAAGTCCGCCGTCGGCCACCACAACGCCATTGAGGTGGAGGAAGCCGGCCAGGCTATCCGTTTCAGGAAGAAGAAGGCCCTCGCCAGGGCCAGGGCGCACGCCAAATCCCAGGAACAGGCCCGGGCAAATGCCGACGCCGACACCACCAACCCGAAGGAGACGCAGCGATGAAGTGGCTGGAACTCGTGACCGTAGCCGGTGCCACCCTTGTGGCCGCCGTCACCGTGGTGGTCCTGTACTCGCTGGGTGTCCGGCTGACGGCCATTGCAGCCGATTCGCAGCAAGCGTCCCCCGGCATCAAGAAATCTTTTGCCTACATCTGCTTCGGCCTGTGCAGCCTGGCAGTGCTCTTTGGGCTCTACCTGATCATTCCGTACTTCTCCGGCTAGCACCGGCCTCTGGGCAGGCCGGACGGCTTTGGCTAGGCTTGGCCCCATGCCACGCATCCAGTACTTCGTTGCTGCCTCAATGGACGGCTTCATTGCCACGTCCACGGACGACCTCGGCTGGCTCCTGCAGTTCGACGGCTTCGAGGGGGGAGCCGAAAGCTATGAAGCATTCATGGCGGAAGTTGGCTGCATCGTCATGGGCGGGGAAACCTACGCCTGGCTAATGGCGCACGAACCGGACAAATGGCCGTATCCCGGTACGCCATGCTACGTGTTCACCCGGCACGAGCACTCCGCTCCGGCCGGCGCGGACATAACATTCGTCCGGGGGGACGTCGCCGAATTCATCGAGGACTTCCGGCGGGCTGCGGGAGGCAAGAACATCTGGGTGGTGGGCGGCGGAAACCTTGCAGCCCAGTTCGCCGATGCCGGGCTGCTGGACGAGATCATCCTCTCGGTCATCCCGGTGGTCCTGGGGAACGGCAAGCGCCTGCTGCCGCTGTCCGGTCCGACGGCGCCCCTTGAGTTGGCTGCCTCGCGCACTCTGGGCAGGGGAGTGGTGGAATTGCGGTACGTCCTGAACAACGGCGGTTCCTAGCGGCGCGGTGACCCCCGGTTTTGGCTGCTAGCCCGGGGAAGGGTTGTCCCTGATCAGGTTGGTGATCCGGGCGGTCGACAGCCGCCTGCCCTGCTCGTCGGTCATGACAATCTCGTGGCTTGCCAGGGTCCCGCCCAGATGGATGGCCGTGCAGGTTCCCGTGACCAGCCCTTTCGCGATGGAGCGGTGATGCGTGGCACTGACCTCGATGCCTACGGCGTGCCGGCCAGGACCGGCGTGCATGCCCGCTGAAAATGAACCAAGCGTCTCTGCCAGCACCACGTGCGCGCCGCCATGCAGGATCCCTGCCACCTGGGTGTTGCCCTCCACCGGCATGGTGGCCACGGTCCGTTCCGGGCTCATCTCCAGGAACCGGATGCCCATCTTAACCACCAGCGCGCCGATCCCGTACCGGCCCAGCCAGCCGTGCAGGTGATCCGGAATGCCGGCGGCCACGAGCTCTTCCTGGAAAGGGCCCCGCGTGAAATTGTCCATCATGGCAACTAGGCTGGCACCTGTGAGTGAAACAACCAAACCGGCCCCTTTTCCGTCCGAAGTTCTTCCGCAGGACCCTGCCCTGGAAGGCAAAAGCTCCCTGGCGGGCACCGCCGTCAAGGACCAGGTTCCTGCCTCCGCCGGTGAATCAGTTTCAGCTACCGCGGCCCCGGTAGTGCCCCTGACTGGCCAGCCCCGGCTCCTGGTGCTGGACGGCCACTCCATGGCTTTCCGTGCCTTCTTCGCCCTGCCCGCGGACAAGTTCTCCACGATGAACGGGCAGCACACCAATGCCATCCACGGCTTCACATCCATGCTGATCAACCTGATCAAGGAGCAGCAGCCCACCCACATTGCCGTGGCCTTCGACGTTTCGGATGAAACCACCCACCGCAAGGCCCAGTACAGCGAGTACAAGGGCGGGCGGAACGAAACCCCCCGCGAGATGAGCGGCCAGATTGACCTGATCGCGCAGGTTGTCGAGGCCTGGGGCATCAAGACCATCAAGCTGCCCGGGTACGAAGCTGACGATATCCTCGCCACCCTTGCCGCAATGGGCGAGAAGGCCGGCTTTGAGGTGCTGCTGGTCTCGGGCGACCGGGACGCATTCCAGCTCATCACGGACAACGTCTTCGTGTTGTACCCCAAGAAGGGCGTCAGCGACATCCCCAGGATGGACGCGGCGGCCATCGAGGCAAAGTACTTCGTCAGCCCGTCCCGGTATTCCGACCTTGCCGCCCTGGTGGGGGAGACCGCGGACAACCTGCCGGGCGTGCCCGGTGTAGGCCCCAAGACGGCAGCCAAGTGGATCAACCTCTACGGCGGACTGGAAGGCGTCCTGGACCACCTGGACTCCATCGGCGGGAAGGTCGGTGACGCGCTGCGCGAGAACGTTGAAAACGTGAAGCGGAACCGCATGCTCAACCAGCTCCATACGGACCTGGAACTTCCCGTCACGCTCGATGACTTGTACCAGCCCCGCCCGGACCAGGCAGCGCTGGAGGATTTGTTCGACCAGCTCGAATTCAAGACCATCCGCAGCCGGCTCTTTGCACTCTACGGCGAAGAGGACACCCCAGCCGCCGAACGCGCGAGCATTGACGCGCCGGACTACACCACCCCCGCCTCCGCCTCGGAACTGGAAGCATTCCTGGCCGCCGGGGCAGGGCAGCGGTCCGCCGTCGCCGTGGACCTCATCCCCGGACGGATCGGCGAGGACGCCGCGGCGCTGGCCATCGTCCGGGACGGCGCGGCTGCCTACATCGACCTCTCCAGCCAGGATGCCGACACGGAAAACGTGCTGGCCGCCTGGCTGCGGGATCCTGAAGCTCCCAAGGTGATGCACGGGTTCAAAGCGGCCCTGAAGGCGTTGACTGCCCGCGGACTGGAACTGGAGGGCGTGGTGGACGACACCTCGATCTCCGGGTACCTCATCCAGCCGGACCGCCGCTCCTACGAGCTGGACGAACTCGCCCAGCACCACCTGAACGTGGGGATCCCCGCGGCCACCGCCAAGGCGGGCCAACTGGAACTGTCCTTTGACGGGGACGATACCGCCGCCGCCGACGCACTCGTCCAGGCTGCCGCCGTCGTGCTGTCCCTGAGCCGGTACTTCGAGGGCGAGCTCAAGGAGCGCAAGGCGGAGGAACTGCTGTCCACCCTGGAGCTGCCGGTCAGCCGCGTCCTGGCCGACATGGAGCTTGCCGGCATCGGCATCGACATGGACCGCATGGACGAGCAGCTTGCCGACCTTGCCCGGGTCATTGACCAGGCGCAGGATCAGGCGTTCGCGGCCATCGGCCACGAGGTCAACCTTGGTTCGCCCAAGCAGCTGCAGGCAGTCCTGTTCGACGAACTGCAGCTGCCCAAAACCAAGAAGATCAAGTCCGGCTACACCACCGACGCCGCGTCGCTGAAGAACCTCCTGGAAAAGACCGGGCATGAGTTCCTGGTCCAGCTCATGGCACACCGGGAAGCGTCCAAGCTCCGCCAGATGCTCGAGTCGCTGAAGAAGTCAGTGGCCGAAGACGGGCGCATCCACACCACCTACGCGCAGAACGTGGCTGCCACCGGCCGGATCTCGTCCAACAACCCCAACCTGCAGAACATCCCCATCCGCAGCGAAGAGGGCCGCCGGGTCCGCGGGATCTTCGTGGTCAGCGAGGGCTACGAATGCCTGCTGTCCGCCGACTACTCGCAGATCGAGATGCGCATCATGGCGCACCTGTCCGGCGACGAGGGCCTGATCCAGGCGTACCGGGACGGCGAGGACCTGCACCGGTTCGTGGGCTCGAACATCTTCCACGTGCCCACGCATGAAGTCACCAGCGCCATGCGCTCCAAGGTCAAGGCGATGTCATACGGGCTCGCATACGGTCTGACGTCCTTCGGCCTGTCCAAGCAGCTGGAGATTTCCGTCGACGAGGCCCGCACCCTCATGAAGGACTACTTCGACCGGTTCGGCGCCGTCCGCGACTACCTCCGCGGCGTGGTGGACCAGGCACGGGTGGACGGCTACACCGCCACAATCGAAGGCCGCCGCCGCTACCTGCCGGACCTCACGAGCACCGACAGGCAACTGCGGGAAAACGCTGAACGCATCGCCCTCAACAGCCCCATCCAGGGCTCGGCCGCGGACATCATCAAACGGGCCATGCTGGGCGTCCACGCTGGGCTGCAGGCCCAGGGGCTGAAATCCCGGATGCTGCTGCAGGTGCACGACGAACTGGTCCTCGAGGTCGCCGCCGGTGAGCGCGAGGTCGTGGAGAAGCTCGTCACCGAACAGATGGGTGCCGCGGCGGACCTCACCGTCCCCCTGGAGGTCCAGATCGGTGTTGGCCCCAGCTGGTACGACGCCGGGCACTAAGAAGGCAGGCGCCAGGGGCAGGGCAACAGAATGAGGGGCGGGGCGCGATGGACAAGTACGACGTCCGAAAGCAGTTCAAGGAACTGTACGCGCCCCGCGCCAATGATTTTGTGATGGTCACCGTCCCGCCGTTCCAATACCTGGTGGTGCACGGGCAGGGAAATCCCGGCACGGCTCCCGCGTATGCAGCGGCGCTTGAAGCACTGTACTCGGTGTCCTATGCTGCGAAGTTTGCCAGCAAGCGCAACGGGCGGGACTACACCGTGGGGCCGCTGGAAGGTCTGTGGACAGCAGACGATCCGGGTGCATTCACGCGGGGCGACAAGGACAGCTGGAAGTGGACCATGATGATCGCGCAGCCGGACTGGATCGGTCCGGCCGAGGTGCAGGAAGGCATCGCGAAGGCGGCGGCAAAGAAGGTCCCGGGGCTGGACCGGATCCGCCTGGAGACGCTGGACGAAGGGCTTTCAGTGCAGATCTTGCACATTGGCAGCTATGACGACGAAGGGCCCACGCTGCACCGCCTGCACAGCGAGTACATGCCGGCCAGCGGCCTGTCGTTTGCCGGCCCGCACCACGAGATCTACCTCAGCGATGCCCGCAGGGTAGCGCCGGAAAAGCTCAGGACCATCCTCCGCCAACCCGTGCGCCGGCTCTGACCGGCTGGCGGCAGCGTGTCGCTGCTGGCGGGACGCCCGACGCATTGGCTAGGCTCAGGCGGATGGGTGATCTGAGCGGAAACTATGAGATCCGTCGCTTCGGCGCGGTGTCCGAAGGCAAGGACGGCTACGCGGAGGCGGAGACCTGGGCCAGGGCTGTGGCTTTCGGCTTCCACGAGTCCACCCGCACGCCCGAGCATGTGGCGAAGTCCCTAGCCACCTACGAAACGGACGGCCGCGTCCTGACCGGCGTCTACCAAACCGGCGAGGTGGCGCCGGGTTCTTTGCCTGCCGAGGTGCCGGTGGCCACCTTCGCCACCTTCCGCAAGAGCCTTAACATTGGTTTCGGCCGGATGCTGGCGAGTCACCTGGTCACATCTGTGACAGTACGCACCTCGCACCGCCGACGCGGGCTGCTGCGCCGGATGATGAGCGAGGACCTGCACCTCGCCAAGGAGGACGGCATCGCGATGGCTGCCCTTACCGCATCGGAGGGAACCATTTACGGGCGCTTCGGCTACGGCGTCGCCAGCTTCGAACGCTCCGTCAAGGTCGATACCACCGCGCGGTTCAGCCTGGTGCACCAGCCCACAGGCAGCGTCGAAATCGCCGACCCCACGGCCCTGCTGCAGCTGGCGCCTGAGGTCTTTGAGCGTGTCCACCAGCTCACTCCCGGGTCCCTCGGCCGGCAGGACTGGTACCGGCACCTGGCGTCAGGATCGCTGGGCCGCGACGGCAAGGAGGATCCCGCCATCAAAGTGGCGCTCCACTATTCCGTGGATGGAGCCGTGGACGGCTACGTCTCCTACAAGTTCCTCGGCTGGGACAAAGAACCCTATACCGTGGAAGTGGTGGACCTCGTGGCCGCCGGCAACGACGCCTACCTGGAGCTCTGGCAGTTCCTCGGCGCCATCGACCTGGTGCAGCGCGTTTCGTGGGACGAAGCGCCGCTCGACGACCCCTTGACCTGGGCCCTCGCCGACCCCCGCTGCATCGATTCGTCGGACAGCCGCGACATGCTGTGGCTCCGCATCCTCGACGCCGCCAAGGCTCTGGAGGCCAGGCACTACCCGGCGGACGGCCGGCTGGTCTTCGAAGTCCATGACGCCCTTGGCCTCTCGGCAGGAACTTTCGCCCTTCGGGCCGACGGCGGCCAGGCCGCCGTCGAACGCCTGCCCGAAACCACCGAAGCGGACCTGGTGCTGGACGTTTCGGCCCTGTCCTCGATTTACCTGGGCGCCGTATGCCCCGTCACGCTGGCTGCGGCAGGCCGGATCCGGGAAAACACGGCGGGCGCTGCGCTGAAAGCCCGGCAGATGTTCGCGGTGGAGCGGGCCGCGCATTGCCTCACCCACTTCTGACGGGACGGCGCAACGGCCCGCTTTGACCCCCGTTGCGGGCTACGACTAGAATAAACGGGCGTGTACCACGTGCACGTTTTCTGAAATCCACAAAATCAGGATGACCCCGGAGGATCCGTCGGATTCACCGCGAATCGCGCCTGCGTTCCATAACGCGGGCGCACTGGTTTGCCTGACCGACTAACTATCCACAACGGAGCCCCTACTACATGACCATCACCTCCACCGAGAAGCCCGGTACCCCCGTAGTCGCCATTAACGACATCGGTACCGCTGAGGACTTCCTCGCAGCTGTCGACGCCACCATCAAGTACTTCAACGACGGGGACCTCGTCGAAGGTACCGTCGTCAAGGTCGACCGCGATGAAGTCCTGCTCGACATCGGTTACAAGACCGAAGGTGTCATCCCCTCCCGCGAGCTGTCCATCAAGCACGATGTTGATCCCGGAGACGTCGTCTCCGTCGGCGATCAGGTCGAAGCCCTGGTGCTCACCAAGGAAGACAAAGAAGGCCGTCTGATCCTCTCCAAGAAGCGTGCTCAGTACGAGCGTGCCTGGGGCGACATCGAGAAGGTCAAGGAAGAAGACGGTGTTGTCACCGGTACCGTCATCGAGGTTGTCAAGGGTGGTCTTATCCTCGACATCGGCCTGCGCGGCTTCCTGCCCGCATCCCTCGTCGAGATGCGCCGCGTGCGCGACCTGGCTCCGTACATCGGCCAGCAGATCGAAGCCAAGATCATCGAGCTGGACAAGAACCGCAACAACGTTGTGCTGTCCCGCCGTGCATGGCTCGAGCAGACCCAGTCCGAGGTCCGCTCCACCTTCCTCAACAAGCTGGAAAAGGGCCAGGTCCGTCCCGGCGTTGTTTCCTCCATCGTCAACTTCGGTGCCTTCGTGGACCTTGGCGGCGTAGACGGCCTGGTTCACGTTTCCGAGCTGTCCTGGAAGCACATCGACCACCCGTCCGAGGTTGTCGAGGTTGGCCAGGAAGTCACCGTCGAGGTACTCGAGGTGGACCTGGACCGCGAGCGCGTCTCCCTGTCGCTCAAGGCTACGCAGGAAGATCCGTGGCAGACCTTCGCCCGCACCCACGCCCTCGGCCAGGTTGTTCCGGGTAAGGTCACCAAGCTGGTTCCGTTCGGTGCGTTCGTCCGCGTCGAAGACGGCATCGAAGGCCTGGTCCACATCTCCGAGCTGGCCGTACGCCACGTGGAGCTGGCCGAGCAGGTTGTCTCCGTTGGCGACGAGCTGTTCGTCAAGGTCATCGACATCGACCTGGAACGCCGCCGCATCTCGCTGTCCCTCAAGCAGGCCAACGAGGGCGTCGACGCCGACAGCACCGAATTTGATCCCGCTCTGTACGGTATGGCTGCAGAGTACGACGAAGAGGGCAACTACAAGTACCCCGAGGGCTTCGATCCTGAGTCCAACGAGTGGCTTGAAGGCTACGAGAACCAGCGCGCCGCCTGGGAGCAGCAGTACGCTGACGCCCAGACCCGCTGGGAAGCCCACAAGAAGCAGGTTGCCCAGCACGCTGCCGACGACGCTGCTGCTGCAACGTCCGGTGACGGCGACTCGGGAGCCACCAGCTACTCCTCCGAGCCCGCTGCCGCCGACACCGGCGCCGGCACCCTGGCTTCGGATGAGGCTCTTGCCGCCCTGCGCGAGAAGCTGACCGGCAACTAATTGCCACCGGCGCCGGGCTGTTCCGGTGCCAACGCTACAGACCCCCTGCGGAAGCAGGGGGTCTGTAGCTTTAATTTGGCCGGAATGGTGGCGCGTCCTACTGCGGAAGTCCTCCCTAAAGTTCGACGACGGCGAGAACAGTCCCGTCGCCGTCGGGCCTTAGCTGCCCGCCCAGCGAGGCAAGCAGATGCTGTGCCGCTTCGTTCCCGGCGAGGGTCCGGGCCACCACCCGCGACAGTCCTGCCCGCCGCGCCTCGGCCATGACCAGGCGCAGCGCCGCACCCCCAATTCCCCGGGACCGGAAGCTCCTGCCCAGCCAGATGCCCGCTTCCGCAACAGTCCCAGTTGGAAGGCCCTGCCCGGCCTGGACTGGTGCAATGTCTGCTGCTGTCCGCCGGAGCCGGACGGACCCGGCCAGGTTGCCCTCGCAAAGGATGCCCCATGTCTTTTCGCCGGCTTTCCCGTCCAGCCCTTCCGCCGCGGCGCGGTGGTAACTGCGGAACCACGCCGTCCGTTCGGGGTTCCAGCCGGGCCCGCCCAGCGGGGGAGCAACCTCGTCCGGTGACGCGTCGCGCTTGGCCAGCGCCAGCAGCGACTCCATGACAACGTCGTCCACGTCCACCAGGGATATCTCAGGGGAGGGGCGCATCCACCCATTCCGTTCCTTCGGGTGTGAGGTCCGCGGATCCCGCGGTCAGTGACCGGAGCCGCTCAGCGGCCGCAGCGATGGACGCCGGCTCGTCCGGCAGCGCCACCCGCAGGACGGTGTGCCTGCCGCCGTAGGTTGTTCCGGCCATCACGAAGCCGGCGGCGCGGAGGTCGTTTTCCAGCCTTCCGGCGGCGTGGGGCACGGCCGTCGAACAGATCCGCAGCCTGCTGCGCCGCACCAGGGGAACCAGGGAAAGGGCCGAGGAGACCGACTCCGAGTAGGCGCGGACCAGGCCTCCCGCTCCCAGCAGCACGCCGCCGAAATAACGCACGACGACGGCACTGACGTCGCTGAGGTCTGCCACCCCGGGCGCAGTTTCCCTCTTGGCAAGGGCCTCCAGCATGGGTATGCCCGCGGTGCCGGAGGGCTCGCCGTCGTCATTCGACCGCTGGATGTCCCGGTCCGGTCCGATGATGAAAGCGGAACAGTGGTGCCGGGCGTCGTGGAACTCGCGCCGGAGGCCGGCCACCAGGTCGCGGGCGTCCTCCTCGCTGCCCGCACGACGCAGGACGGTAATGAACCGTGAGCGTTTGATCTCAAGCTCGTGGCGGACATCCGGCCCTGCGGCCAGGGTGGTGTAGGCGGCCGCCCTGCTCTCTTGATCTTGCACCCGGCCCAGTCTAGTCAGGTGGCGGTGTGTGGGGGGTGTGCGGGGATTAGGGTTGGAGGGTGCTGAAGATCGGGTTGACGGGCGGAATCGCTTCTGGGAAGTCAGTGGTGGCCGCGCGGCTGAAGGAGCGCGGCGCCGTGCTGGTGGACGCGGACGCGCTGGCACGGGAGGTGGTGGAACCCGGTACCGACGGGTTGCGCCGGATCGTGGACGAGTTCGGCGCGGAGATGCTTGACGACAGCGGATGGCTGGACCGTGCCCGCCTCGGCCAGGTGGTCTTCGGGAATCCGGAACGGCTTGCCGTCCTTAACGGGATCGTCCACCCACTGGTCCGTGCACGCGCCGCAGCCATCGTGGCGGGCTCCGCCAGTGACGCCGTGGTGGTCCAGGACACTCCTTTGCTTGTGGAGACCGGCCAGGGAAGCGGCTTCCATCTGGTGGCAGTGGTGGACGCGCCGGACGACGTGCGGGTACAGCGGATGCTGGAGCGCCGGGGCATGACGGCAGAGGCCGCGCGTTCGCGGATGGCAGCGCAGGCAACGCGTGAGGAACGTCTGGCCGCTGCGGACGTCGTCCTCGACAACGCGGGCAGCATGGAGGACCTGGTGAAGCAGGTGGACGAACTCTGGGATGCGCGGCTTGTACCATTTGCCAGGAACCTGGCCGCAGGAACCCCAGCTGCGCGGCAGGGCGGACCCGTCTTGGAACCGTACCGGAAGGAATGGCCGAAGCAGGCGGCCAGGATCGCGGAAAGGCTGACGACGGCGGCCCCCGGGCTCATCCTGGGGGTGGACCACATTGGCTCCACGGCCGTCCCCGGGCTGCCCGCGAAGGACGTCATCGACCTGCAGGTTGCGGTGACCAGCCTGGACCTTGCAGCCAGTGCTGCGCCTCTGCTGGCGGAAGCCGGTTTTCCCTTAGTGCCCGGCGCCCGCTCCGACACGCCCAAACCGGGTGAGCCGGATCCCCGGCAGTGGCAGAAGCGGTTCCACGCCAACGCCGACCCTGGCCGTCCTGTCAACATCCATGTCCGCGCTGCCGGCTCGCCCGGGTGGCGATACGCCCTGATGTTCCGGGACTGGCTGCGGGATGACCCGTCCGCGCTCCGGCTCTATGCAGCGCACAAGGCAAACCTCGCCCAGCGCTTTGCCGGGTCCGCCGGCACCGGCGTGTATGCCGAAGCCAAGGAACCGTGGTTTACGGATGTAGCATGGCCGCGGATGTCCGCGTGGGCCGCACGCACAGGGTGGGAGCCACCGTCGTACCCGTCCTGAAGCCGGCCGGCGGACCCGGCGGCTGTTCGCCAGTAACGGACTCGGCCTGCCGCTGTCGGTGCCCGGCTGTAAATTAGATCCATGAGCCTTGCGCAGGATATTAACCGTGTTGTAGCGCCTTTTGAGGTCATCAGCGAGTTCAAGCCTGCGGGCGACCAGCCGGCGGCCATCGCGGAGCTGACGGCTCGCATCAACAACGGCGAGAAGGACGTGGTGCTGCTCGGTGCCACGGGCACAGGCAAAAGCGCCACCACAGCCTGGCTGATCGAGCAGGTGCAGCGCCCCACGCTGGTCATGGTGCAGAACAAGACCCTTGCCGCGCAGCTGGCCAACGAGTTCCGGGAGCTGCTGCCCAATAATGCGGTGGAGTACTTCGTCTCCTACTACGACTACTACCAGCCCGAAGCATACGTTCCCCAGACGGACACCTTCATCGAGAAGGACTCATCCATCAACGAGGAAGTGGAGCGGCTTCGGCACTCCGCCACCAACGCGCTGCTGACCCGCCGCGATGTTGTGGTGGTGGCCACCGTGTCCTGCATCTACGGCCTGGGCACGCCGGAAGAGTACATCGCCGGCATGGTCACGCTCCGTAAGGGACAGGAAATGAACCGGGACGTGCTGCTGCGGAAGTTCGTCTCCATGCAGTACGCCCGAAACGACATGGACTTCCACCGTGGTACGTTCCGCGTCCGCGGCGACACCGTCGAAATCATCCCGATGTACGAGGAACTGGCGCTTCGGATCGAGTTCTTCGGGGACGAGGTGGAGAATATCTACACCCTCCACCCCGTAACCGGCGAGGTCATCCGCGAGGAAACGGAAATGTACGTCTTCCCCGCGTCCCACTATGTGGCCGGACCGGAACGAATGACCCGCGCCATCAAATCCATCGAGGACGAACTCGCCGAAAGACTGGCCGTCCTCGAAGGGCAGAACAAGCTCGTGGAGGCCCAGCGGCTGCGGATGCGCACGGCCTACGACCTCGAAATGATGCAGCAGATGGGCTTCTGCAACGGTATCGAGAACTATTCACGCCATATCGACGGCCGTCCCGGGGGATCGGCGCCGCACTGCCTCCTGGACTACTTTCCGGACGACTTCCTGCTGGTGGTGGACGAATCCCACGTGACCATCCCGCAGATCGGCGCCATGTACGAAGGCGACATGTCCCGGAAACGGACCCTGGTGGACCACGGCTTCCGGCTGCCCTCCGCCATGGACAACCGGCCGTTGAAATGGGACGAGTTCCTGGAACGCATCGGACAGACCGTTTACCTGTCGGCCACGCCCGGCAAGTACGAGCTCGGCAAGGCGGACGGATTCGTCCAGCAGATCATCCGCCCCACCGGCCTGGTGGACCCCGAAGTCATCGTCAAACCCACCAAGGGCCAGATCGACGACCTCCTGGGTGAGATCAGGACCCGCGTGGAGAAGGATGAGCGCGTCCTGGTGACCACGCTGACCAAGCGTATGGCGGAAGACCTCACGGATTACCTCCTGAGCCATGGCGTCAAGGTGGAGTACCTGCACTCGGACGTGGACACGCTGCGCCGTGTCGAACTGCTGCGCGAACTCCGGCTGGGCAGCTTCGACGTCCTGGTGGGCATCAACCTCCTCCGGGAAGGCCTGGACCTTCCCGAGGTTTCCCTGGTGAGCATCCTGGACGCGGACAAGGAAGGCTTCCTTCGTTCGTCCACGTCCCTCATCCAGACCATTGGCCGCGCGGCACGCAACGTCTCCGGCCAGGTGCACATGTACGCGGACCGGATCACCGACTCCATGGCCAACGCCATCGACGAAACCAACCGGCGCCGCGCCATCCAGGTCGCCTACAACACCGAACACGGCGTGGACCCCCAGCCGCTGCGGAAGAAGATCGCGGACATCACCGACCAGTTGGCACGGGAAGATGCCGACACGCAGGAATTGCTCAACAACAACCGCCTGGCCAAGGGCGCCAAGCGTGGTAAGTCCGGAGCGAAAGCATCAGCCCAAGTGCGTTCCGACGGGCTGGCCGCCGCGCCCGCCGAGGACCTGGTGGGCCTGATCGAACAGCTCACCGAGCAGATGCACGGCGCCGCAGCCGAGCTGCAGTTCGAAGTGGCCGCCCGGATCCGGGACGAGGTCAGCGAACTGAAGAAGGAACTGCGGCAAATGCAGGCAGCCGGGCACGCGTAGGCGGTCCACCGGGCGACACATGACACCGGCCGGGAGTGGCAGCGCTCCCGGCTGGGGTACAGTTAACGTCACGTAGGGGAGTATCCCGAGCGCTACGATCGTCAACACGCAGGGCATGGTTGCCCCGCCGGGCGTAGCGGGCCGCCCATCAGCACCAAGTGCACAGGCAGGCCGGAGAGACTTACACCGCATCTCTGTACCCTGCGAAAGGCTACCCTGTGCTCGAATTGCCCGTGTGGTTCGAAGTCGGCTCCTTTGTCGTCCTCGGCCTGATCCTCCTCATCGACCTCCTCCTGGTGGTCCGCCGCCCGCACGAGCCTTCCATGAAGGAAGCCGGCCTCTGGGTGGCGTTCTACGTCACCCTCGCCCTGGTCTTCGCCGGGGCAATGTTCGCCTTTACCGGCCCTGAATACGGCGGCCAGTTCGTTGCCGGCTGGGTCACGGAGTACAGCCTCAGCATCGACAACCTGTTTGTCTTCATCATCATCATGGCCCGGTTCTCGGTGCCCCGTAAGTACCAGCAGGAAGTGCTGATGGTGGGCATCATCATCGCCCTCATCCTGCGCGGCATCTTCATCATGCTTGGCGCTATCGTGATCGAGCAGTTCAGCTGGGTGTTCTACATCTTCGGTGCCTTCCTGCTGTGGACCGCGTGGAAGCAGGCCCAGGATGAGGGCGAAGACGAGGAAGACCGGGAAAACCCGCTCATCGCACGGATCCGCAAGGTCATGCCCATGTCGGAGAAGTTCGACGGCAACAAACTGCGCACCACGGTGAACGGCAAGAAGGTCTTCACTCCCATGCTGATCGTGTTCATCACCATCGGCCTGACGGACCTGCTGTTCGCCGTCGACTCCATCCCCGCAATCTTCGGCCTCACCCAGAGCCCGTTCATTGTCTTCACTGCCAACCTGTTCGCCCTGATGGGCCTGCGCCAGCTGTACTTCCTGCTGGGCGGCCTCATGAACCGCCTGATCTACCTGAAGCACGCACTGTCCTTCATCCTGGCGTTCATCGGCGTCAAGCTGGTCCTGCACGCGATGCACGTGAACGAGCTGCCGTTCATCAACGGCGGCCAGCACATCGAGTGGGCACCCGAGATCCCCACGTTTGTGTCACTGGCGGTCATCGTCGGCACCATCATCGTCGCGGTGGTCGCAAGCCTGGTCAGCTCCAAGGCCAAGGAAGCCCATCTGGATCCCCGCCTGGAGGAAGACGTCCGCAAGAGCCACAGCGACGTCGACTAACGCTCTCCAACCGTTTCTGACAGCAGTCCCGGCCGCCCCGCGGCCGGGACTGCTGCTTTTAATTGCCCCCTGTGGGAGGCCGCTGCCGGGGACTATGCTCTGTCCATGGCCCCCACAGAGTTGACCGAAGAAGGCGTGCGCCAGGTCCAGCGGCGCACCGTTGTCCTGCTGGCTGCCGCCCAGGTCTTCGGGGGAATCGGCACGGGCGCAACGGTTTCCATTGGTTCGATCCTTGCGGTTGAGCTGTCCGGTTCCAGTGCGTGGGCCGGGGCCGTGGCAACGGTCATGACCCTGGGAGCGGCGCTGGCGGCGCTGCCGCTCGCTTCGCTGGCGGAGCGCAAGGGCCGCCGGATCGGCCAGGTGGCGGGCCTCTCCGCGGCCCTTGCCGGCACGCTGCTGATGGTCCTGTCCATCGTGACCGGAGTCTTTGTCCTGCTCGTACTGGGCGCGGCCGGGATTGGAGTGGGCACCGCCGCAAGCCTCCAGGCGAGGTTCGCCGCCGTCGACCTCGCCGAGGCTGAACACCGCGGCAGGGCGCTGTCCACCGTGGTGTGGGCTGTGACGGTGGGAGCCGTGGCCGGGCCCAACCTGATTCAGCCCGGCACTGTGGTGGGAGCCGCACTGGGGCTGCCGCCGGTCGCGGGTCCCTTTGTGATCTCTGCGGCCGGGTTGCTGGTGGCCACGGTACTGGTTCTCGCCGGCCTCCGGCCCGACCCGCTGCTCCTTGCCCGGGAGGTAGCCGCCCGGCAACTTGCTCCCGGGCAACCTGATGAGCGGGGACCTGCTGTGCGGGGGCCTGTTGCGCCTGGCATGCCGGCGACTGTCGCGCCGCCGCAGGGCAGCATTGCCGGCGCAGCCGGCCGGGAAACCAGCCGCGAAGCCAAACCGGCGGGCGGATCACTGGTTCGGGGCATCCGGGCCATCCGTGCGTCCCGGACGGCGCTGCTTGCCGTCGCGGCGGTCATCGGCGCCCACGCCGTCATGGTGGGCGTCATGTCCATGACGCCGCTGCACCTGCAGCACCTGGTGGAAGGACCCGGAGCATCCCATGCCGGGCATGCAGCGTCGGGTGACGTGCTGGTGATCATCGGGTTCACCATTTCCCTGCACATTGCCGGCATGTTTGCGCTGTCACCGGTCATGGGCTGGTTGACGGACAAGGCAGGCCGGACGGAGACGGTCATGATCGGCTTCACGCTGCTGATCACCGCTGTCCTCGTGGCTGGATTTGGCCAGGGATCCACCACTGCCGTGGCCGTCGGCCTGGTGCTGCTCGGCATGGGCTGGTCGGCCGCTACCGTTTCCGGGTCAACCCTCCTGGCCGAAAGCGTCGGGCAGGAAGCGCGCGTGGTGGTCCAGGGTGTCTCCGACATGCTGATGGGCACAGCCGGGGCAGTGGGCGGCGCAGTCTCCGGCCTTGTCCTCAGCTGGACGGGCTACCTGGAGCTGAACATGCTGGGCGGCGTGGTGGGCGCCGGTGTCCTGGCCGCGGCCTTCCTGACACGCGTAGCCGGGCGCCGGGCGTCAGCGCCGGCCTGACCTTGCCATCCCCAGCAGGCGGGCAAAGATCCCTTCGCCGTCGTCAGCGATGCCGTCGTGGTGGAAGTCTCCTGTCTCCCAGACCTGGAGCCCACGGACCGTGGCCGCGGTTTCGAGGGACAGCTTCCGGTCCACGTAGATATCCTCGGAGTAGACGGCCGCCGCCACCGGGACCCGGTTGGCGGCGAGGCGCCGGACGTCGTAGAGCGGCGGCCAGTCCTGCTTGGCAGCGAGCAGCGCGGCCACCCCGCGGAGCGGCTGCAGCGCCGGGTCCTGGTCGAAGTACCAGGGGTAGACCATTTCACCTGTGAGCAGGAGGGGCTCTGCTTCCGGCCGGAATTCGGGGTACTCCTCGAGTACCCGCCACGCCGACCAGTCCGTGGCCTGACCCTGGCCGTAGATGGATTCATGCATCAGGGCGTACAGGGGGTTCGAGCTGCGCGAGACGATGCCCTGCACCTGCTCAAGGAACGGGTCGGAAAGCCGGGGACCATCCGCGGTATCCGTGAAGGCGTCCTCCAGCAGGTAGTGCAGGCTGTCCACCCTGGTGTTGCCGCCCAGGAAAGCCCCCACCATTTGGAAGCGCTCCACAGTGAGGGCACCGCCGTCGGGAAGAAACTCCGGCGTGCTCCGCAAATGCCGGGCAATGCGCTCCACCATGGCCCGGTCCTCCGGGTACCAGCTGAAGTACTCTGCGTTCCGTGCCGCCACCCGCTGGAACGTGGCCCGGTAAACGTCGTCGGGAGGGCCGGTCAGCGGAGCCAGTCCGCCGGTGATGAGGACTTCCCGGAGGCCCTCCGGGGCAAACGACAGGTAGGTCAGCGCGCAGAAACCCCCGTAGCTCTGGCCGTAGACGGTCCACGGCTCCGACCCCAGCGTTTTCCGGATCAGCTCGGCGTCCGCCACGATCGAATCGGCCCTGAAGTGTTCCAGGTACGCGGCCTGCCCTTCCGCCGTCCCGCGGAGCGGCAGGGTGTTGCGGTCAGCGGGCGTGGACAGCCCAGTGCCGCGCTGGTCCAGCATCAGGATCCGGAAGTCCTTCGCCGCGGCCTTGCTCCAGCCGCCGAGGGAGCCGAACCTGTTGCCACGCCCGCCCGGACCGCCCTGCAGGAACAGCAGCCAGGGAAGGTCCTGCGCTTCGTCCTTACTGTGGGAAGCCGAGACATACTCCCGGGCGAAGACGGTGATGGCCTCGCCGTCCGGGTGAGAGTGGTCGAGGGGCACCGTGAAGTAGTGCTCAACGGTGCGCATGCCCCGGAACTCATGCCGGGCCCGGATCACGTGGCCTGCGTCAGCCATGTGCCGCAGCGGGGACGGCGCTGCCAAACTGCTCGAGCGCTTCTCCGGTGAGCCTGAACGTGGACCACCCGTCCATGGGGCGGGCACCCAGCCGGCGGTAGAAATTGATGGACGGCTCGTTCCAGTCCAGGACGCTCCATTCAACCCTGGCGTAGCCGTTGTCCACCGCTATGGAGGCAAGATGCTGCAGGAGGGCCTTGCCGTGGCCCTCGCCGCGGGCCTCCGGAGTGACGTACAGGTCTTCCAGGTAGATGCCGTGCACGCCCTCCCAGGTGGAGTAGTTGAGGAACCAGAGCGCAAAGCCCCGGACCTCCCCGGCCTGGTTCTCGGCCATGGCCGCAAAGACGCGCGGGCTTTCGGCGAAGAGAACCTGCTGCAGCATCTCCGGGGTGTTGCGGACGGCGTCCGGTTCCTTTTCGTAGTGCGCCAGTTCGTGGATCATGCGCAGAATCGCGGGCACGTCTTGTTCGGTTGCTGGGCGGATAACACTCATTGTTCGAGCTTACCGCCGGGAGTCCCGGCTGCCGCAGGTTTGGGCAGCGTCAGAGCCGGTTCACGTTTGTCACCCGCACCACTGCGGTTCCGGTTTCGTCCGACGCCGCGAGGTCCACTTCGGCGGAAATCCCCCAGTCGTGGTTCCGCGCGGGGTCATCGAAAATCTGCCGGACGTTCCACACCCCGGTTTCCTCCGTGATGATGAGCAGTCCCGGGCCGCGCGCGTCAGGACCGGTGCCGATGTCGTCGTGTTCGTCGAAGTAGTCATCCAGGGCGTCTTCCCAGCGGTCGCGGTCCCAGCCCGAGCCGCCGTCCAGTTCTCCCAGCGCCCCGGCATCCTCGTCGGCGAACAGTTCGACGCGGCGGAACATCTCGTTGCGGACCATCACCCGGAAGGCCCGGATGTTAGAGGTGAGCGACGGCGGGGGAGGCGGCGGGGCGTCATGGGGAGTCGGGGCAGCCCCGGAGGCCAGTTCCTCCCACTCATCCAGGAGGCTTGAGTCCACCTGCCGGACCAGTTCGCCCAGCCAGGCGATGAGGTCTTCCAGGTCCTCCCGCAGCATGTCCTGCGGCACCGTCTGCCTCAGCGCCTTGAATGCGTCGGCCAGGTACCGCAGCACGATGCCTTCGGAGCGGGCCAGCCCGTAGAACTGCACAAATTCCCCGAAGTTCATGGCACGCTCATACATGTCCCGGACCACGGACTTGGGCGCCAGTTCGAAGTCGCCCACCCAGGGCGCCGCCTTCCGGTAGACCTCGAAGGCCTCGCCGAGGATGTCCGCGAGAGGCTGCGGGTAGGTGACTTCCTCCAGCATGGCCATCCGCTGGTCGTACTCGATGCCGTCCGCCTTCATCGCCGCCACGGCTTCGCCCCGCGCCTTCTTCTGCTGGGCAGAGAGAATCTGGCGGGGCTTTTCCAGGGTCGCCTCAATCACGGACACCACGTCCAGGGCGTACGACGGCGACTCCGGGTCAAGGAGCTCCAGTGCCGCAAGTGCGAAGGGGGAGAGCGGCTGGTTGAGCGCGAAGTTCGGCTGCAGGTGGACGGTCAGCCTGACGGTGCGTCCGTCTGCTTCCTGCTGGTCCATGGGAATCCGTTCCACCACCTCCGCTGCCAGCAGTTCGCGGTAGATTCCCAGCGCCTTCTTCATCAGCTGCAGCTGGGAGGAGCGGGTCTCGTGGTTCTCCGTCAGGAGCCGTCGCGCGGCCGCAAAAGGATCACCGGGCCGTTCCAACAGGTTCATGAGCATGGCGTGGGTGACCGTGAAGCTGGAGGTGAGCGGGTCCGGCACGGATTCGACAAGGCGCTTGAAGGTCGGTTCGCCCCAGGAGACGAAACCTTCAGGCGGCTTCTTCTTGACCACCTGGCGCAGTTTCTTCTGGTCGTCACCGAACTTGGCCACAGCCTTGGCCATCGCCTTGACGTTCTCCGTCACGTGCTCGGGAGCCTGGACCACTACGGTGCCGGCGGTGTCGTAGCCCGCCCGGCCGGCACGTCCGGCTATCTGGTGGAACTCACGCGAGTTAAGCAGCCGGGTGCGGACGCCGTCGTACTTGCTCAGCGCGGTGAGCAGGACGGTACGGATGGGGACGTTGATGCCCACGCCCAGTGTGTCGGTGCCGCAGATGACCTTGAGCAGCCCGGCCTGCGCCAGCTGCTCCACGAGCCGCCGGTACTTGGGCAACATGCCCGCGTGGTGCACGCCGATGCCGTGCCGGACCAGCCGGTTGAGGGTCTTGCCAAAGCCGGCGGCAAAACGGAAGTTTGCGATGAGCTCGGCAATACGGTCCTTCTCCTCCCGGGTGCAGACGTTGATGCTCATCAGCGTCTGGGCCCGGTCGATAGCCTCGATCTGGCTGAAGTGCACGACGTACACCGGGACCTGCCTGGTGGCCAGCAGCTCCTCCAGCGTCTCGTGCACAGGGGTCTCGTGGTAGTAGAAATGCAGCGGAATGGGCCGTTCGGCGGAACTTACGGTTGTGGTGGGGCGGCCGGTGAGGTCCGTCAATCCCTTTTCGAACCTGGTGACGTCACCCAGGGTGGCGGACATGAGCAGGAACTGGGCCTGCGGAAGTTCCAGCAGTGGCACCTGCCACGCCCAGCCGCGCTGGGGGTCCGAGTAGAAATGGAACTCGTCCATGATCACTGAGCCGAGCTCCGCTGCCAGGCCCTCGCGCAGGGCAGTGTTCGCCAGGATCTCCGCCGTGCAGCAGATGATGGGCGCGTCCTGGTTGACGCCGGAATCGCCGGTGATCATGCCGACGTTCTCGGCGCCGAAGATCTCGCACAAGGCAAAGAACTTCTCCGACACCAGGGCTTTGATGGGGGCCGTGTAGTAGCTGCGCCGGCCCTGGGCCATGGCCTGGAAATGCGCTGCGATGGCCACCAGCGATTTCCCGGAGCCGGTGGGGGTGGCCAGGATGACGTTGGCGCCGGTTGCCAGCTCCATGATGGCCTCGTCCTGCGCCGGGTACAGGGACAGGCCACGGCTTTCCGTCCATTCGGCGAAGCGTGTGTAGAGGTCGTCGGGATCGACGGCGGCGGCGGAGTTCCGGGGCAGATCGGTGAGCTGGTCAACGAGTTTCATTGATTTCCAGCTTAGTGCCAGCTTGCTCCCGGAAATCCGCCGCGTACCGGGAGGCTAATCCATTCATTGGACGATCTCTACGAGGCCGGTCATGTTGCTTGACAACAACAGTAAGTGACCTGGCTTACAATGACGGTTGTAGCTGGTTGGGGGAGAGGCTACCGCCCGCCCCGCAGGCTTCCTGACCCTACTGGAGGTGCTTTGCTGATCGGACTCATGGGGCGGCTTCTCAAGGGGCACAAGGCTTCCGTCGTCGCCGTCGTTCTCCTGCAGCTGGCCCAGGCCGCCGCGAACCTTCTGCTCCCTACCATCAACGCCGCCATCATCGATGACGGCATCGTGGCGGGTAATACGGATGTGATCTACCGGCTGGGGATCCTCATGGCCGGTACGGCCGTTGTCCAGGCGGGAGCGGCGATCGCCGCCGGGTACCTCGGCGCCGTCGTAGCCATGAAGCTCGGCCAGCAGCTCCGGGCGGAAATCTTTTGCAGGATCCAGTCGCTGTCCTCCCAGGAGGTGGGCCGGTTTGGACCCCAGAGCCTCACAACACGGGCGACGAACGACACCCAGCAGATCCAGGCATTCGCGCTCCTGGTGCTCACCATGCTGGTGGCCGGACCCGCGATGGGCCTGGGCGGCGTGATCCTTGCCCTGCAACAGGATGTAGGGCTGTCTGCGGTGATCATCGTCATCGTGCCGCTGCTCGTGCTGATCATGTCCGCCATCGTGCGGCGCCTGATCCCGCTCTACCGGCAGGGGCAGGACCTGCTGGACAATGCGGGCGGCATTTTGCGGGAGCAGATCATCGGGGCGAACGTCATCCGGGCTTTCGTGCGCCAGGAGCATGAAACGGGCCGCTTCGCGCGCGCAAACAGCAGCCTCACTGCCAACAACCTCCAGTCGGCACTGCTGGTGGCCGCCATGCTGCCACTGATCATGCTGGTGGTGAACCTGTCGTCAGTGGCAGTTGTGTGGTTTGGTGGCCAGCGCATCCAGGCCGGCCAGATGAACCTCGGTGCGCTCACGGCGTTCATCGCATACATCATGCAGATCCTGCTGGCCATCATGATGTCCATGTACGTCCTGATGACTGCACCACGCGCAGCAGTGTGCGCGGAGCGTATACGTGCAGTACTGGACACCGAGCCGTCGGTACAGGATCCCCCGGATCCATCAGCACACACGCTTCCCGCGGTTCCCACGGACCAGGGCGCCGCGCCCGTCAAGCCCGGAACCCTTGAGTTCAGGCACGTGGGGTTTTCCTATCCCGGAGCGGAAGCGCCCGTGCTTGCCGGCATCAGTTTCACGGCCATGCCAGGCACCACCACGGCGATCGTGGGGTCCACGGGCAGTGGAAAGTCCACACTCCTGAACCTGGTCCCGCGGTTCCTCGACTCCACCGAGGGCGAGATCAGGTTGGACGGCGCCAACATCAGGGACCTTCCCCTGGACGTGCTCCGCGGAGCCATGTCCATCGTGCCGCAGCGGTCACACCTGTTCTCCGGCACTATCGCCGAGAATCTCCGGATGGCGGCACCCTCGGCGTCGGATGAGGAACTGTGGGATGTCCTGGAAAAGGCGCAGACCATGCGCTTCATGCGGGACCTGCCGCTGGGCCTCGCGACCCCGGTCGGGCAGGGCGGAACCAAACTGTCCGGCGGGCAGCGGCAGCGGCTGTGCATAGCGCGCGCCCTCCTCCGCACATCGCCCCTGTTTCTCTTTGACGACAGCTTCTCTGCGCTGGATTACGACACGGACACCAGGCTGCGCCGAACCCTGGACGCAGAGCTCGCGGCAGCAACGGTCCTTGTTGTGGCCGAACGGGTCGCCACAGTTGAGGGTGCGGGATTGATCCTGGTGCTCGACGGCGGGCTCGTGGTTGCGCAGGGCACTCACCAGGAGCTGCTGGAGACCTCCTCCACGTACCGGGAGATCGCGGAATCGCAGCTGGCCCTGGACGGCCCCCGGTGACGTCGGCTGCCGGCTTCTGGGTACCCCCAGCGAAGTTCCGGCCCACTGCCTGGAGGCTCCTTGGCCTGCTACGGCCGTTCCGGTACCCCATGCTGGGCGCTGTCGCTGCCACCTGTGCCTTCGCCGGCTTGAACGTGGCGGCCCCGAAGTTACTGGGCGATGCCACCGACGTGGTGGTTGACGGGGTCTACGGCGGCAACACCGACCAGGAGCGCCTCGTCATCCTGCTGGCGGCAGTGGCGGTGATGTACGTCTTCGCATCGGTGTTCAACTGGATCCAGGGCGCCCTGACCGCGCGCTCCGTCCAGGGCCTGATGTACAACATGCGGGCTTCGATGGAGGACAAGCTGCACCGGCTGCCCGCCACCTATTTCAGGGATCGCTCGCGGGGCGACGTGCTCAGCAGGGCCACCAATGACATCGACAACATCGCCCAAGCCTTGAACCAGCTCCTGACGCAGCTGATCATGTCTGTCCTGATGCTCTGCGGCTCGCTGGCCTTGATGCTGTGGATCTCGCCCCTGCTGGCGGCCCTGGCACTTGCCACCGTGCCGCTTTCAACCTGCATCACCGTGCTCGTCGCCCGCCGGTCGCAGGCCCATTACGCCCGGCAGTGGAAGGAAACCGGTGAACTCAACGCGCAGGTGGAGGAATTCGTCACCGGCCACGAGGTCATCAAGGCCTTCGGACACCAGGCCCGGGCCGCCGACGCCTTCGCCGCCGGCAATGCGCGGCTGGCGCGGGCGGCCACCAAAGCCCAGTTTTCGGCGGGCGTCGTCCAGCCCCTCATGGTGCTGATGTCCAACCTGAACTACGTTGCCGTTGCCGTCATCGGGGCGCTTCAGGTCATGGCAGGAGCCATGACAATCGGCGGCATCCAGGCGTTCATCCAGTTCAGCCGGCTGTTCACCCAGCCGGTGGGGCAGATCGGCGGCCTGCTCAACGTCATGCAGTCCTGCGCGGCGTCCGCCGCCCGAGTCTTCGACCTTCTGGACGCAGAGGAGGAGGCAACGGCTGGGGATCACGAGGAGGGCGAGGCCGACGGAGTGATCGTGTTCGACGACGTGTCCTTCGGCTACCCGGGATCCCCGCCGGCCGTCCACAACCTTTCCTTCAGCGTGGAACCGGGGCAGACGGTCGCCATCGTTGGCCATACCGGCGCCGGAAAAACCACCGTGGTGAACCTGCTGATGCGCTTCTGCGACCCAAGTTCCGGCCGGATCACCATCGGTGGAACTGACATTGCAGCGATTTCCCGGGACCGGCTGCGTTTGCAGTTTGGCGTGGTGCTCCAGGATGCCTGGCTCTTTGCGGGCACCATCCGCGAGAACATCGCCTACGGCCTGCCGGGTGCTACCGAAGCTGGCATCCTTGAGGCGGCAGAGGCCGCCCACGTGGACCGTTTTGTCAGGTCGTTGCCGGGCGGGTACGACACCGTGCTGGAGAACGGCGGCGAACCGCTCAGCCAGGGCCAGCGCCAGTTGATCACCATAGCCCGGGCCCAGCTGGCCGGCCGCGCCGTCCTGATCCTGGACGAGGCAACCAGTTCCGTCGACTCCAGGACAGAACTGCTGATCCGGCAGGCCACGCAGAAGCTGCGCCACGGCCGCACCAGCTTCGTGATTGCCCACCGTTTGTCCACCGTCAGGAACGCTGATCTAATCTTGGTCATGGACCACGGACGCATCGCAGAGCAGGGCACACACCAGAGCCTCCTGGCGGCCAACAGCTACTACGCCCGGCTTTACTATGCGCAGTTCGCTGCCCGGCCAGGGCGGGCTGGAATCCTCGAGGCGGGCCGGTGAAAACCGCACCCGACTTTCCCGGGACCTGGAAGCCCAACACCGCAAGCACGGTGGCGCTCTATGAACAACTGAGGCTGCGGGTGATCCACCTGGCGGATAGTGGCGCGCTTCCTCCGGGCACCAGGCTCCCCGCGGTCAGGGCCCTGGCGGAGCGCCTGGATGTTGCGCCCCACACGGTGGCCCGGGCCTATAAAGAGCTGGAGGCGGCGGGGATCGTTGCCACGCGTGGCAGGAACGGGACCGTAGTATGCGCACGTGATGAACGTCTCAGCGGACTGTCCGCTGCAGCGGCCGCCTACGCGCAGGCCGCCAAATCGCAAGGCGCCACGTTCGCCGAGGCGGTGAAGCTGCTTGCGGCAGCCTACGACGCCCGCTGAGGGCCCGCCGCGTGGATGTTCGAAGAAGTTTTCGATTAGCATTATTGGGTGCCTAAAGCCGTAGCTGAAGAAACCGCCATCCATTCCACATCCGTTGCCGTGCCCTCCGCTGCCCTCGTGCAGCGCCCCGACCTTTCCCGCCTCGTGGTGAAGGGTGCCCGTGAGCACAACCTGCGCAACGTGGACCTGGACCTGCCGCGCGATGCGATGATCGTCTTCACCGGCCTCTCCGGCTCCGGCAAGTCGTCCCTGGCCTTCGACACCATCTTCGCCGAGGGGCAGCGCCGCTACGTCGAATCGCTCTCCGCCTACGCCCGCCAGTTCCTCGGTCAGGTGGACAAGCCCGACGTCGACTTCATCGAAGGCCTGTCGCCGGCAGTTTCCATCGACCAGAAATCCACCAGCAAGAACCCGCGCTCCACAGTGGGCACCATCACCGAAATCTACGACTACATGCGTCTTCTCTGGGCGCGTGTGGGCCGGCCGCACTGCCCGGTCTGTGGCGAGCCCGTTACCAGGCAGACACCCCAGCAGATCGTCGACCAGCTCCTTGAACTGGACGAGGGCACCCGCTTCCAGGTCCTCGCCCCCGTGGTGCGCGGACGTAAGGGCGAATTCGTGGACCTGTTCAAGGAACTCAGCGCCAAGGGCTACTCCCGGGCGCGGGTGGACGGTGACCTCGTCCAGTTGAGCGATCCGCCGAAGCTTGGCAAGCAGTTCAAGCACACCATCGAGGTGGTGGTGGACCGCCTGGTGGTCAAGGAAGGCATGAGCCAGCGGCTCACGGACTCCATCGAAACGGCCCTGGGACTCGCTGAGGGCCGCGTCCTGGCGGAATTCGTGGACCTTGAGGCTGGCGACCCTCGGCGGATCCGCGCATTCTCCGAGAACCTGGCCTGTCCCAACGAGCACCCCCTGGCCATCGACGAGATCGAGCCGCGGTCCTTCTCCTTCAACAACCCCTTTGGCGCATGTGCCGCGTGCAGCGGCATCGGAACCAAGCTCGAGGTGGACGAGGAACTCATCGTCCCCAATCCGGAACTCTCATTGTCCGAAGGGGCCATCGCCCCGTGGTCGCTGGGAACGGCCACCACGGAGTACTGGAACCGGCTCCTCGAGGGCCTTGCCAAGGAGCTTGGATTCTCCATGGACACTCCGTGGGAGAAGCTTGGCAAGGATGTCCGCCAGACGGTCCTGCACGGCAAGGACCACAAGGTGGTGGTGCAGTACCGGAACCGGTTCGGCCGGGAACGCAAATACAGCACCGGCTTCGAAGGTGCAATCCAGTATGTCCACCGCAAGCACGGCGAGACCGACTCCGACTGGGCCCGCGACCGCTACGAAGAGTACATGCGGCAGATTCCCTGTCCTGCCTGCAACGGTGCGCGCCTCAACCCCGCGTCCCTGTCGGTGCTCATCAACGGCAAGTCCATTGCCGACGTCGCGGCCCTTCCGATGCGCGACTGCGCGGAGTTCCTGAACAACCTCATCCTGACCGGCCGGGAAGCCCAGATCGCGCACCAGGTCCTCAAGGAGATCCAGGCGCGCCTGACGTTCCTCCTGGACGTCGGGCTGGAGTACCTGAACCTCGAACGCCCGTCTGCCACGCTTTCGGGGGGCGAGGCACAGCGCATCCGGCTGGCTACCCAGATCGGGTCCGGCCTGGTGGGTGTGCTGTACGTGCTGGACGAACCGTCCATCGGACTGCACCAGCGCGACAACCGGCGGCTGATCGATACCCTCACCAGGCTCCGGGACATGGGCAACACGCTCATCGTGGTGGAGCATGACGAGGACACCATCCACGTCGCCGACTGGATTGTGGACATCGGGCCCGGCGCGGGTGAACATGGCGGCCAAGTGGTTCACTCCGGCTCCTACAAGGAGCTCCTGGAGAACACTGCCTCCCTGACCGGCGACTACCTGTCCGGGCGCAAGAGCATCGCCGTGCCCAAGAAGCGCCGCAAGTACGACAAGAAACGCGAGCTCAAGGTCCTGGGCGCGCGCGAAAACAACCTCAACAATGTGGACGCGGCGTTCCCGCTGGGCCTCTTCACCGCGGTGACCGGCGTGAGCGGCTCCGGCAAGTCCACCCTGGTGAACGAAATCCTGTACAAGGTGCTGGCCAACAAGCTCAACGGTGCCAAGCAGGTAGCAGGCCGGCACAAGACGGTCCAGGGCCTTGAACACCTGGACAAGGTGGTCCACGTGGACCAGAGCCCCATCGGCCGCACTCCGCGCTCCAACCCGGCCACCTACACGGGTGTCTTCGACAACATCCGCAAACTCTTCGCCGAAACCACCGAGGCCAAGGTACGCGGCTACCTTCCCGGCCGGTTCTCGTTCAACGTCAAAGGCGGGCGCTGCGAAGCCTGCTCCGGTGACGGCACGTTGAAGATCGAGATGAACTTCCTGCCGGACGTCTACGTTCCCTGCGAGGTGTGCCACGGCGCCCGGTACAACCGGGAAACCCTGGAAGTGCACTACAAAGGCAAGACCATCGCCGAGGTCCTTAACATGCCCATCGAGGAGGCCGCCGAATTCTTCGCTGCGTTCTCACCCATCGCCCGCCACCTGAACACCCTGGTGGACGTGGGATTGGGCTACGTCCGGCTCGGCCAGCCGGCCACCACCCTCTCCGGCGGTGAGGCCCAGCGCGTCAAGCTGGCGGCGGAGCTGCAGAAGCGGTCCAACGGCCGGAGCGTGTACGTTTTGGACGAGCCCACCACGGGCCTGCACTTCGAGGACATCCGCAAACTGCTGATGGTCCTGCAGGGGCTGGTGGACAAGGGCAACACGGTAATCACCATCGAGCACAACCTGGATGTCATCAAGAGCGCGGACTGGATCGTTGACCTCGGTCCCGACGGCGGCTCTGGCGGCGGCCAGATCGTGGCCACGGGCACGCCGGAGCAGGTGGCCACGTCCACCACCAGCCACACGGCGGCGTTCCTGGCCGAAATCCTGGGTTAGGGCAGGAGAAGTATTCCGCTGCGGGAATGCGAGTTTCAGGCACTGCTGCTGTCGTGAGAAACTAACCCGGTGACTTCAACAACAGTGCCCGTGATCTTTGACCTGGACGGCACTCTTGTCGATCCGGCCGGTGGAATAACAGACGGAATCGCAGCGGCCCTCACCGCGGTGGGGCTTCCTGTTCCCGGCCAGGACCTGCTTGATTCAATGATCGGACCCAAGCTCAGCGATTCGCTGCTCAACGTGGCCCAGGTGCCCGCCCATCTTTTGGACGAGGTCATCCGGCGCTACCGCGAGTACTACGTTGCAACCGGCATTGCCCAAAGCCGGCTGTACCCGGGCATCCGCGAACTCCTGGAATCCTTTGTGGCGGCAGGAAAACCAGTGGCCGTCGCAACCCAGAAACCGCAGCAGCTCGCTGAGACGGTCCTGGCGCATCACGGGATCGAGGGACTTTTCCAGAGCGTCCGGGGCTCGGCAGATGACGAAACTGCCGTGGAGGGCGTACCGCTGGGGAAAACGGAGATCATCGCCGCCGCCCTCAAGGACCTGGAAACCCGGCATGCGCTCATGGTGGGGGACCGGGCCCAGGACGTCTCGGGAGCCATCGCCAACGGGCTCGACTGCATTGGCGTGGCCTGGGGGTTCGCACCCGACGGGGAACTGGAGGACGCCGGGTCCGTGGCCGTCGTTAACACCGCCGAAGAACTGGCGAAGGTCATCGACCGGCTCCAGGCCATCCATGCTGCCGCCATGAGCGAGGTGACCAACGATGGAAATGTTTGAGGCTGTCCGCTGGACCACGCGGAGCCTGATTGCCGGCACCTGCCGGCCCACCGTCGTCGGCATTGAGAACGTTCCCACCGATGGGCCGTTCATAGTGGCACCCAACCACCTGTCCTTCTTCGACAGCGTCATCGTGCAGGCCCTGATGCCCCGCCCTGTCGCCTTCTTCGCCAAGGCCGAGTACTTCACTACCGGCGGAGTCAAAGGAAAGGTCATGAAGGCCTTCTTCGAGTCCGTCGGTTCCATTCCCGTGGAGCGCGGCGAGCAGGCCGCCAGCGTCCAGGCGCTTAAGACACTCCTGGACATCCTGGAATCCGGCCGCGGGATCGGTATCTACCCCGAGGGCACGCGTTCCCGGGACGGGATCCTTTACCGCGGGCGCACCGGGGTAGGCTGGCTCGCACTGACCACCGGCGCTCCCGTCATCCCCGTCGGCCTGATCGGCACCGAAAACCTGCAGCGCGCCGGCGAGAAAGGCGTGAAGCCCCAGCACTTCACAATGCGGGTGGGGGAACCGCTGTACTTCGACAAGACCGGCCCGGACCACTCACTGCCGGCCCGGCGCGAGGTGACAGACCGAATCATGGACGCCATCGCGGCACTCAGCGGCCAGGAGCGGTCCACCAGCTACAACCAGAGCAAAATCGTAGACTAGCCGGCAAAGCAGGGTGGGTAATACCCGGCGGGCAAAGCCACCGGGTGCGGCTCAGTAGAATGGATAAGTGGCAAATCCAGCAAGTTACCGGCCCAGGACGGGTGAAATCCCCACCAACCCGGGAGTTTACCGGTTCCGCGACCCCCACGGCCGGGTCATTTACGTGGGCAAGGCCAAAAGCCTGCGCTCCCGCCTGAACTCCTACTTCGCCAACCCGGCCGGGCTCTTGCCCAAGACCTACGCCATGGTCCATGCCGCCAGCAGCGTGGAGTGGACCGTTGTGGGCAGCGAACTCGAGTCGCTGCAGCTGGAATACACCTGGATCAAGGAATTCAAGCCCCGGTTCAACGTGGTGTTCCGGGACGACAAGACGTACCCCTACCTGGCCGTGACCATGGGCGAGAAGTATCCGCGGGTCCAGGTGATGCGCGGCGACAAGAAGAAGGGCACGCGTTACTTCGGCCCCTACACTGCCGGTGCCATCAGGGAAACCATGGACACCCTGCTCCGGGTGTTTCCGGTCCGCAGCTGCAGCGCAGGCGTATTCAAGCGGGCCGAAGCCACTGGCCGTCCCTGCCTTTTGGGCTACATCGACAAATGCTCAGCCCCGTGCGTGGGCCGCATCTCGCCTGAGGACCACCGGGCCCTGGCCGACGACTTCTGCGCCTTCATGGGCGGTGAGGCCAAACGCTTCATCGCCAAGCTGGAAAAGCAGATGGCTGACGCCGTCGCCGAGCTGGACTACGAGCATGCCGCCAGGATCAGGGATGACATCACCGCGCTCAGGAAGGTCTTCGAGCGCAATGCCGTGGTGCTCGCGGAAGACACGGATGCGGACATCTTCGCCCTCCACGAAGACGAACTCGAAGCTGCCGTGCAGGTGTTCCATGTCCGTGGCGGCCGGATCCGCGGCCAGCGCGGCTGGGTTGTGGAAAAGGTCGAGGACTTCACTACCCCGGACCTCGTGGAGCACCTCCTGCAGCAGGTCTATGGCGGCGACGGCGACAGCCACGGCAGGCTGCCCCGCGAGGTGCTGGTGCCCGTGGAGCCCAGTAATGCGGGGGAACTGGCGCAGTGGCTCGGCGGCATCCGGGGCGCCAAGGTGGATATCCGCGTACCCCAGCGCGGCGACAAAGCTGCGCTGATGTCCACCGTGCGTGAAAACGCCGAGCACGCGTTGAAGCTCCACAAGACCCGCCGGGCGGGGGACCTCACCGTCCGGTCCCAGGCGCTCCAGGAACTGCAGGAAGCGCTGGACCTGCCGGTGCCGCTGCTGCGCATCGAATGCTTCGACGTCTCGCACGTCCAGGGCACCAACGTCGTGGCCTCCATGGTGGTGGTTGAGGACGGGCTCCCGAAGAAGTCCGACTATCGGAAGTTCTCCGTCACCGGACCGGCAGCCGCCGACGATACCGCCGCCATGCACGACGTTTTGACCCGCCGGTTCCGCCACTACCTGCAGGATAAGTCGGCCCAGGTCGATGAGTCGGCGCTGGGCCCGGCCCCGGCGGACGCCGGACAACACGGACCGGGACAACAGGACGCGGCTACGGACATCGGCGTGCCGGACACCACCACGCCGGCGCCGCGCTCCAGGTTCGCCTACCCGCCCAACCTCGTGGTGGTCGACGGCGGCAAGCCGCAGGTCAACGCCGCCGCCAGGGCCCTCGCGGACCTTGGCATCGACGATGTGTACGTGGTGGGCCTGGCCAAGCGGCTCGAAGAGGTGTGGCTTCCTGACAGCGACTTCCCGGTCATCCTTCCCCGGACTTCGCAGGGCCTGTACCTGTTGCAGCGCATCCGCGACGAGGCCCACCGCTTCGCCATCTCATTCCACCGGCAAAAGCGCGGCAAGGCGATGACCGTGTCCGCTTTGGACGGAGTCCCGGGGCTGGGCGCTTCCAAGCGCAAGGCCCTGCTGGCCCACTTTGGGTCCGTCAAGGGTGTCAAGGCCGCCTCGGCCGAGGAACTTTCCCAGGCGAAAGGCATCGGCCCGGCGCTGGCCGGCGCCATCGTCAACCACTTCTCCGCCGAGGGCCCGGCCGCAGCAACAGTGCCCGCCATCAACATGGCCACCGGCGAAATTATTGAATCTTAGCTAGGGTAAGGGGCGGGGTTGCGCCGCAGTGCGGCCCCGTGTGACGACAACAGAAACGGGGCGGACTTAATGGCAGAGACGACGGCGGAATCCGGAGCAGGGCAGGACGGGATGCAGCCCGTCAAGCCGCTCGAAGCGGAGCTGCTGGTGGTCACCGGGATGTCCGGAGCAGGCCGGAGCACCGCCGCCGACGCGCTTGAGGACCACGGCTGGTACGTCGTGGAAAACCTGCCCCCGCAGATGCTCGGGACGCTGGCCGAACTGGTCTCGCACGCCCCGCAGTCGATTCCGCGCCTGGCCGTAGTGATCGATGTCCGCAGCAAGGGCCTCTTCGCGGACATCCGCGCAGCCCTCGGCGCCCTGGCCGCCAGCGGCGTCACGTTCCGCGTCCTGTTCCTGGATGCGAGCGACAACGTCCTGGTCCGCCGCTTCGAACAGGGACGCCGGCCGCACCCGCTGCAGGGCGGGGGCCGCATCCTGGACGGAATTGCCGCCGAACGCGAGCTGCTGCAGGAACTGCGCGATAGCTCCGACGTCGTTCTTGATACGTCCGGCTACAACGTCCACGGGCTGGCCACCGCCATCACGGAGCTCTTCAGCGAAACCGGGCCGGTGGCCCTGCGGCTGAACGTCATGAGCTTCGGCTTCAAGTACGGCCTGCCCGTCGATTCGAACTACGTGGCCGACGTCCGGTTCATCCCAAACCCGCACTGGGTTCCGCAGCTGCGCCCGCACACGGGGCTGGACAAGGACGTCAGCGACTACGTGCTGGAGGCGGAAGGCGTCAAGAACTTCGTGGACCGCTACGTCATGGCCCTGGAGCCCGTCCTCGACGGCTACCGCCGCGAAAACAAGCATTACGCCACCATCGCCGTGGGCTGCACGGGCGGGAAGCACCGCTCGGTCGCGGTCGCCGTCGAACTTTCGAAGAAGCTGGCGCAGTTCCCCCGGGTCACGGTGACCACCACGCACCGGGATCTGGGCCGCGAATAATGGCGCTGTTCACCGGTGCGCTGCCGCTGGTTCCGCCTGCGTCCGGAACCGCAGCCAGCCAGCAGGACAAGGGGCCGAACGTTGTGGCGCTCGGCGGCGGGCACGGGCTGTCCGCTTCCCTGTCTGCGCTGCGCCTGCTCACATCCGAGCTCACCGCCGTCGTGACGGTGGCGGACGACGGTGGCTCCTCCGGACGCCTCCGGGAGGAGTACGGTGTCCTTCCACCCGGGGATTTGCGGATGGCGCTGTCCGCGCTCTGCGACGACACAGACTGGGGGAGGACCTGGCGCGACGTCATGCAGCACCGCTTCCGCCCCAGCAGGGGACCCGGCGGTTCCCTTGACGAGCACGCCATGGGGAACCTGCTGATCGTCACGCTCTGGGAGCTGTTGGGTGACGCCGTTGCCGGCCTCAAATGGGCCGGCGCGCTGCTGGGTGCCCGCGGCCAGGTGCTGCCCATGTCGACAACGCCCCTGACCATCGAAGGCTCCGTCCGGGTCACGGCACCGGACGGCGCATCGGTCCTGCAGACCATCTACGGCCAGGCCCGCTGCGCGGTGGCCGGCTCGCTGGAACATGTCCGGCTCCTGCCCGAGGCGGCGCCGGCCTGCACTGAAGCGCTCACGGCCATCGAACTTGCGGACTGGGTCATCCTCGGCCCCGGTTCCTGGTACACCTCAGTCCTGCCGCACCTGCTGCTGCCTGAAATGCGCATGGCGCTGTGCAACACTCCCGCCAAGCGCTGCCTCACGATGAACCTCGCCACGGACACCAAGGAGACCTCCGGCATGACGGCTGCCGACCATCTCCACGTGCTGCGGCGCTACGCCCCGGAGTTCACCGTGGACGTCGTCCTGGCCGATCCCGCGTCGGTCCCGGACCGGCAGGAGTTCGAGCGGGCCGCCGCAATGATCGGGGCCGGGGTTGTCTTGGGTAAAGTAGGGGCGTCGGGACGCCGGCCCGTCCATGATCCCCTGCGTCTTGCGACGGCGTACCAGGACATTTTTGGGAACAGTTAGGAAGGTGCCATGGCACTGACAGCATCGGTCAAGGAAGAACTGTCCCGTCTGGACATCAAAAAGTCATCGGTGCGCAAGGCTGAAGTCTCCGCGATGCTCCGCTTCGCGGGCGGGCTGCACATTATCTCCGGCCGGATCGTCATCGAGGCCGAGGTGGACCTCGCCTCAACAGCACGCCGCCTGCGGGCAGCGATCGCCGAGGTCTACGGGCACCAAAGCGAAATCATCGTGGTTTCCGCCGGGGGACTGCGCCGCGCCAGCCGCTACGTGGTCCGGGTGGTCCGCGACGGCGAGGCGCTGGCCCGGCAAACCGGCCTCCTGGACGGCCGCGGGCGTCCCGTGCGGGGGCTGCCGTCCGCCGTCGTCAACGGTTCCGCCGCGGATGCGGAAGCCGTGTGGCGGGGCGCGTTCCTGGCTCACGGCTCGCTGACCGAGCCCGGCCGCTCCTCGTCCCTGGAGGTTACGTGCCCCGGCCCGGAATCGGCACTGGCCCTCGTGGGCGCCGCCCGCCGGCTGGACATTCAGGCCAAGGCGCGGGAAGTCCGCGGGGTGGACCGCGTGGTTATCCGCGATGGCGATACGATCGCTGCCCTCCTCACCCGCATGGGCGCCCACGATGCGCTGATGGTCTGGGAGGAGCGGCGCATGCGCAAGGAGGTCCGCGCTACCGCCAACCGTCTGGCAAACTTCGACGACGCCAACCTGCGCCGTTCGGCCCAGGCGGCGGTGGCAGCCGGCGCCCGTGTGGAGCGAGCCCTCGAGATCCTGGGCGATGACGTTCCCGAGCACCTGAAGTACGCCGGTGAGCTGCGGGTGGCCCACAAACAGGCCAGCCTGGACGAACTGGGCCGCCTGGCCGACCCCGTCATGACCAAGGACGCGATCGCCGGACGCATCCGCCGCCTCCTGGCCATGGCGGACAAACGCGCCGCTGACCTCGGCATTCCCGGTACGGACGCCAATGTGACGCCGGAAATGCTGGACGAGTGACCGACCCATAGAATCAAAAAGATTCCGGGCGCCAGCCGCCCGGATGCACAATCCGAGAGTTACCAACCGGACCGAGCGTCCACGATATTGGAGGATTTTGTGACCGAGTACGTATTGCCGGAACTCAGCTACGATTACGCCGCCCTTGAACCGCACATCTCGGCGCGGATCATGGAGCTGCACCACAGCAAGCACCACGCCGCCTACGTTGCCGGCGCCAACAACGCCCTGGCACAGCTGGCCGAGGCCCGCGAAAAGGGCGACTTCGCCAACATCAACCGGCTCTCCAAGGACCTCGCGTTCCACACCGGCGGGCACATCAACCACTCCGTGTTCTGGAACAACCTGTCCCCGGACGGAGGCGACAAGCCCGAGGGTGAACTGGCTGCCGCCATTGACGACGCCTTCGGCTCCTTCGACGCCTTCCGCGCCCAGTTCTCCGCAGCCGCACTCGGCCTGCAGGGATCGGGCTGGGGCTTCCTGGCCTACGAACCCATCGGCGGCAACCTGGTCATCGAACAGCTCTACGACCAGCAGGGCAACACTGCGCTGGGCACCACCCCGCTGCTGATGCTGGACATGTGGGAGCACGCCTTCTACCTGGACTACGTCAACGTCAAGGCCGACTACGTCAAGGCGTTCTGGAACATCGTTAACTGGGCCGACGTCGCCAAGCGCTTCGAGGCAGCACGCACCAACGCCACGGGACTCATCACCCTCCCGTAGTGACCCGCGCTACACGCGCTTGTTACAAACTTCACATTCGGACTTAAATCGGCCGCGATGTGGACCGTCCGCCCCCGCACTTGCGGGGGCGGACCCAGTTAAACGTAAGATAGGTCACGGAAGGCGGTTAGCCTTCAGCAATGAGGCTGGTCGCCCTCCGTATGTAAATCATCTCTGCCCAATGGCGTGCGGGATCTGTTAGTTGGCTTGAACGCCCGCTCAACTAGTAGTGCTTCTAAAAGCACCAAGGAGACTGAAAAAGTGACGACCCGTATTGGTATTAACGGCTTTGGCCGCATCGGCCGCAACTACTTCCGCGCAGCACTGGCACAAGGCGCGGACCTCGAGATCGTAGCCGTCAACGACCTCACCAGCCCCGAGGCCCTGGCGCACCTGTTCAAGTACGATTCCGTGGGCGGCCGCCTGAAGGAAACCATCGAGGTCAAGGACGGCAACATCGTCGTCAACGGCAACGTCGTCAAGGTCCTGGCAGAGCGCGATCCCGCCAAGCTTCCGTGGGGCGAGCTGGGCGTGGACATCGTCATCGAGTCCACCGGCTTCTTCACCAAGGCCGCCGACGCGCAGAAGCACATCGACGCCGGCGCCAAGAAGGTCCTGATTTCCGCTCCCGCCTCGGACGAGGACATCACCATCGTGATGGGTGTCAACCACAACCTGTACGACAACGCCACCCACAACATCATTTCCAACGCTTCCTGCACCACCAACTGCCTGGGCCCGCTGGCCAAGGTGGTCAACGACGAGTTCGGCATCGAGCGCGGACTCATGACCACCGTCCACGCCTACACCGCCGACCAGAACCTGCAGGACGGCCCGCACAAGGACCTCCGCCGTGCCCGCGCCGCGGCCGTCAACATGGTGCCCACCTCCACCGGTGCTGCCAAGGCCATCGGCCTGGTCCTGCCTGAGCTGAAGGGCAAGCTGGACGGCTATGCCATCCGCGTTCCCGTGCCCACCGGTTCCGCCACCGACCTCACCGTCACGGTGTCCCGCGAGACCACCGTTGAGGAAGTCAACGCCGCCCTCAAGCGCGCTGCCGAGTCCGAGGAACTGCAGGGCTTCCTGACCTACACGGAGGAGCCCATCGTGTCCTCCGACATCGTCGGGGACCCCGCCTCGTCCATCTTTGACGCCGGACTGACCAAGGTCATCGGCAACCAGGTCAAGGTTGTTTCCTGGTATGACAACGAATGGGGCTACTCGAACCGCCTCGTCGACCTTACGGAGCTTGTCGCGTCCAAGCTGGGCTAGGGTTAGACACATGACATCACACACCCTCAACGAACTTCTCGCTGAAGGTGTCCGCGGGCGGTACATTCTGGTTCGTAGTGACCTGAATGTGCCGCTCGACGGCTCTACAGTCACTGACGACGGCCGCATCAAGGCCTCACTTCCAGTGCTGTCAAAGCTCACGGACGCCGGTGCCCGCGTGCTGGTAACAGCCCACCTTGGACGCCCCAAGGGCGCCCCCGAGGAAAAGTACTCCCTCCGCCCCGCAGTCGACCGGTTGGCTGAACTTGCCGGCTTCAAGGTCACCCTGGCCGGGGACACCGTTGGCAGCTCTGCCAAGGAAGCCGCGGCGTCGCTGCAGGACGGCGAAGCCCTGGTCCTGGAGAACGTGCGGTTCGACGCCCGCGAGACCAGCAAGGACGACGCCCAGCGCGGCGCCTTCGCTGACGAGCTGGTGGCGCTGACGGGTGACAACGGCGCTTACGTGGACGACGCTTTCGGCGCCGTGCACCGCAAGCACGCCAGTGTTTACGACGTCGCCACCCGGCTTCCGTCCTACCTGGGCGACCTGGTGCACACCGAGGTGGAGGTCCTGCGCAAGCTCACGGCTGATACCCAGCGGCCCTACGTCGTGGTGCTCGGCGGATCCAAGGTGTCGGACAAGCTGGCGGTCATCGACAACCTGATCGGCAAGGCTGACACCATCCTGGTGGGCGGCGGGATGCTGTTCACCTTCCTCGCAGCGGCAGGCCACAAGGTGGCTTCCAGCCTGCTTGAGGAGGACCAGATTCCCGTGGTCCAGGACTACCTGAAGCGCGCCTCGGACGCCGGTACCGAATTCGTGGTGCCCACCGACGTCGTGGTGGCGGAGAAGTTCGCGGCTGACGCTGCGCACCAGACCGTTTCCGCCGACTCCATCGAGGACAGCAGCTTCGGAGCCCAGGGCATCGGCCTGGACATCGGCCCGGACTCTGCCGCTGCCTTCGCCGGCCGGATTAAGGGAGCCAGGACGGTCTTCTGGAACGGCCCGATGGGGGTCTTCGAATTCAAAGCGTTCTCCGCCGGAACCCGCGCCATTGCCCAGGCCCTCACCGAAACCGAAGCCTTCACCGTGGTGGGCGGCGGCGATTCCGCGGCTGCCGTACGTACCCTTGGTTTCGCAGATGACCAGTTCGGCCACATCTCAACCGGCGGCGGCGCCAGCCTGGAGTACCTCGAAGGCAAGGAACTTCCCGGCCTCAGCGTCCTGGACCGCTAGGCAGTACCCCACCTTCCAGTCCTCAGGCCGGCAGGTTGCCCGCGCGGCAGCCTGCCGGCCGATCACTTATCAAGACTTTTTGGAGATTACGTGACTTCGTCAACGAACGGCGCTTTCGACCGCAAGCCCTTCATCGCGGGCAACTGGAAAATGAACATGGACCACGTGCAGGGCATCACCCTCCTGCAGAAGCTGGCCTGGACCCTTTCGGATGCCAAGCACGACTACAGCCGCGTCGAGGTAGCTGTCTTCCCGCCGTTCACGGACCTCCGGGGTGTCCAGACGCTCGTCCAGGGTGACGACCTGGACATCGCCTACGGCGGCCAGGACCTGTCCCAGTTCGATTCCGGTGCCTACACCGGGGACATCTCCGGCCAGTTCCTCAACAAGCTGGGATGCAAGTACGTGCTGGTGGGCCACAGCGAACGGCGCACCATCCACAACGAGTCCGACCACGTGCTCAACGCCAAGGTCAAGGCCGCTTTCAAGCATGGCGTCACGCCCGTCCTCTGCGTCGGGGAGGGGCTGGAGGTCCGCCAGGCCGGCACGCACGTGAACCACACGGTGGAACAGCTTCGCGCCGACGTGGCCGGGCTGACCAACGAGCAGGCAGCAGAGCTCGTGGTTGCCTATGAGCCGGTCTGGGCCATTGGCACCGGTGAGGTTGCCGGACCGGAGGACGCACAGGAGATGTGCGCCGCCATCCGCGCCGAGCTCGGGTCGCTGTTCGATGCCGACGTCGCTGCCAAGACCCGCCTGCTCTACGGGGGATCGGTTAAGGCGAACAATGCGGCCGCCATCCTGAAGGAGCGCGACGTCGACGGCCTGCTGGTGGGTGGCGCAAGCCTCGATCCTGCCGAGTTTGCTAATATTGTCAGGTTCGAGAGTCACCTGGTGACGGACTAATCCGTCCCGCAGCGCACACTCCCGCAATCCCAACCTCCTGAAAGGCCGTCGTGGACGTTCTTCATGTCATCCTGCAGATCCTCCTGGGCATCACCAGCCTCCTGCTGACGCTGCTCATCCTTCTCCATAAGGGACGGGGCGGCGGTCTGTCAGACATGTTCGGCGGCGGAATGAGTTCCGGCCTGAGCTCCTCCGGCGTGGCCGAGCGGAACCTGAACAGGTTCACCGTGATCCTCGGCGTCACCTGGGGCATCGTCATCATCGCCCTGGGCCTGATCATGCGGTTCAGCGGCGGCGACTCCTGATTCTCCCGGCTGAGGCGCACCGGCGGGTACTCCCGCCCGGAGGATCTGCCTACTAAACTGTGGCTGTCGGTTCCCGACAGCCACAGTTTTGTTTAAGCCAGGCATTTCGAGGCAGGAGTTCCGGTGGTCCATCCAGCATCAGGCTTCCGTGGTACCCGTGCAGGAGTAACAGCGGGATCAGGTTCCAGCCTCCAGTCCAGCGAGGACCACGGCGCCCCCCTGCCGCGGATCAAGGTGTCCTACTGGTGCGCCAAAGGCCACGAAACGCAGCCCGTGTTCCTCAAGCTGCCGGAGGACCAGATACCGGTGGTGTGGGACTGCCGGCGGTGCGGCGCACCCGCCACCAGGGACGGCAACGACGCGGCGTCGGCCGATGCCCTGGACGATGGCTACAAGAGCCATCTTGAGTACGTTAAAGAAAGACGCTCCGGCCAGGACGCCGAAGACGTCCTGGCCGGAGCGCTGGAAAAGCTACGCGCCCGCGGCGTCCTTTCGGACGAGCTGCTGCGGGACACGTGACGCGGCGTTCTCGTCGATAAGCCAGAGGGTGCGGGACGTTCCCCGCGGCCCGGCGGCGGGTACCTGCACGGGGTTGGCTCCGGCGAGGGCCAGGCCAACCGCACCTGCCTTATCCTCACCTGCAACCACCATCCAGACCTCGGCGGCCGTGTTGATGGCCGGCAGGGTGAGTGACACGCGCAGGGGCGGGGGTTTGGGGGAGTTCCGGACTCCCACTACCGTCCGTTCCTTTTCCCGGATACCTGCCTGCTCGGGGAAGAGCGAAGCCACATGGGCGTCAGGCCCCACGCCGAGCAGCACCACATCCAGCCGGGGCAGTGCCGCGGGGTATTCGGGCCGGTCATCGGACATATCAGCCGCATGTTCGGCTGCCGCGGCCTCCCGCAGCCGCCGCGCATAGTCCTCGGCAGCCTCCTCGGGTGTCCCAAAGTCATCGGAGGAACCAGGCTGGTGGACGCGCTGCGGGTCAACCGGAATATGCGAGAGCAGGGCGTCAAACGCCTGTTTCGTGTTGCGGTCGGAATCTGCGGAGCCGACGAAACGTTCGTCGCCCCACCAGAAGTTCACCCTGGACCAGTCGACGGCGGGCGCCGCAGGAGAGTCAGCAACAGCCTTCAGCGTGCCGATGCCCACCGTGCCCCCGGTGAGCACCACGGTGGCCTCACCGTATTTGTCCTGTACATCCACGAGCTTGGTGATCAGCCGGGCCGCAATGGCCGCCATCAGGACGGACGAATCAGGATGGACGCTTACTCTGGGCTCAACGCTCACTGGGACGGACGCTCCTTAGGTTGGTTCGTGGCAGTCCAATAGTAATCACTTCACCGAACACTTCGTCGGGGTCGAGGCGGCGGAGTTCTTCGGCGAGGCAGTCGCGGAGGCTGCGGCGTGGGAGGGAGATGCGTTGGGCTGGCTGGCCTGGTTGGGTGAGCTCGGCGACGGAGAGTCCGGGGCGGAAGAGTTGGACATCGCCGCCGGGGCGGCTGAGGCGCACCCGGCGGATTCCGGTGCCTGCGGGGTCCGCGACGATGGTCACGGGTGCGTCCAGGGACAGGGTGAGCCAGGCCGCGAGCAGGATGGTGGAGGGTGAGTCCGAGGCGCCTTCGACCGCGACGGCGGTGACCGGGGAGGTGTCCACCTCGTCCAGGGCTGCGGCGAGTTGGATCCGCCAGTTGGTCAGCCGGGTCCAGGCGAGGTCGGTGTCGCCGGCTTTGTAGGTGGCGCGGATGTTCTCCAGCGCGGCCTGGGGGTCGGGTTCGTTCGCCGAATCAGTGATCCGGCGGTGCGCGATCCTGCCGATCGAGGTTTCGCAGGCGTTTTCGGGTGCCCCGTGCGGCCACCAGGCCACGATCGGGGCGTCGGGGAGCAGCAGCGCCGCGACCAGGGACTCGGACTCATGGGCGAGCTGGCCGTAGCCGCGCAGCACGATCACCTCCGAGGCGCCGGCGTCCCCGCCCACCCGGATCTGGGCGTCCAGCCGGTCCGGATGCTCCTTCCCGGCGTCGGCCAGGACGATGATCCGGCAGGGGTGTTCCCGGCTGGCCTCGTTCGCGGCCTCGATCGCTTCTTCCTCGAGCCCGGACGTGGTGACCACCACCAGGGTCAGGACCCGGCCGAGGGCGATCACGCCGCCCTGCTCGCGCAGGGCCATGATCTTCTTGGACACGTTCGAGGTGGTGGTATCGGGCAGGTCTACGATCATGGCCTTCTCCAGGTTCGTCCGTCACGGGCCAGCAACTCATCCGCGGACGCGGGGCCCCAGCTGCCGGGGGCGTAGGGTTCGGGCTGCTCATCCAAGGTGGCCCAGTAGTCCTCGAACGGGTCAAGGATCTTCCAGGACAGCTCCACTTCCTCATGCCGGGGGAACAGCGGCGGCTCGCCCAGGAGCACGTCCAGGATCAACCGCTCATACGCCTCCGGGGAGGATTCGGTGAACGAGTGCCCGTACCCGAAGTCCATCGTCACGTCCCGGACTTCCATCTGCGTGCCCGGGACCTTGGACCCGAACCGGATCGTGGCGCCCTCATCGGGCTGGACCCGGATCACCACCGCGTTCTGCCCGAAATCATCATCACTGTGGTCACGGAACAACAGGTTCGGGGCACGCTTGAACACCACCGCGATCTCCGTCACCCGCCGGCCCAAACGCTTCCCGGCCCGCAGATAAAACGGCACACCGGCCCAGCGCCGGGTATGGATATCCACCCGGATCGCGGCGAACGTCTCCGTCGTGGAATCGGCCGGGATGCCCTCTTCCTCCAGGTAGCCCTGGACCTGTTCGCCGCCCTGCCAGCCGCCGGTGAACTGCCCGCGCGCCGAATGCGTGGACAGGTCCTCGGGGAGCTTGACCGCGGCGAGGACCTTTTCCTTCTCCGCCCGCAAATCATCGGCGTTGAAGGAGATGGGCTCCTCCATCGCCGTCAGTGCCAGCAGCTGCAGCAGGTGGTTCTGGATCACGTCGCGGGCCGCGCCCACGCCGTCGTAATACCCGGCCCGGCCGCCGGTGCCGATGTCCTCGGCCATCGTGATCTGGACATGGTCCACGTAGTTCGCGTTCCACAACGGCTCGAACAACTGGTTCGCGAACCGCAACGCCAGGATGTTCTGGACCGTCTCTTTGCCCAGGTAATGGTCGATCCGGAACACCGCGTCCGCCGGGAACACCGACTCCACAATGTCGTTCAGCTTCCGGGCCGACTCCAGGTCATGCCCGAACGGCTTCTCGATCACCACCCGCCGCCACTTATCCCCGTCAGCCTGCGCCAGCCCATGCCTGGACAGCTGCCGGCACACCTGCTCGAACGCCTTGGGCGGGATCGAGAGGTAGAACGCGTGGTTCCCCCGGGTGCCGCGGACATCATCGAGTTCCTTGACCGTGTCGCCAAGCCGCTCAAACGCCGCGTCGTCGTCGAACTCGCCCTGCACAAAACGGATGCCCTCGGCCAGCTGGTTCCACACCGCCTCATCAAACGGTGTCCGCGCATACGACTGCACCGAGGACTTCACCTGAGCGGCGAAATCCTCATCACTCCACGCCCGGCGCCCAAAACCCACCAACGCGAAACTCGGCGGCAACAACCCCCGATTCGCCAGGTCATACACCGCCGGCATCAACTTCTTCCGCGCCAAGTCACCAGTAACCCCAAAGAGCACCAACGACGACGGACCGGCAATCCGGTTCAAACGGCGATCCCGCGGATCCCGAAGCGGATTCCGCCCCCGGCCCGCGGCCTTCCTGCCGTATTCAGTTTCTGGCATAGTGCTTTTGCGCCTTTAGCTTTCGGTTGCGGATGCGCGGGCGGAGACCGCTGCGATGATGTCTTGCAGCTGCGCCACACCGGCGGCACGGTTGGTCAGGTGCAGGCGGAGGACGGGGCGGCCGTGTCCTTCCAGGACCTGGGCATCGCCCGCGGCCTGCGCGGCGATCAGCTCGCCGAACGTGAAGGGCCGGTCCGGGATGGGCAGGTCTTCCGCGGGGGAAGCCGTCACCTGAAGGAACACGCCGATCGCGGGGCCCCCCTTGTGGAACTGCCCGGTGGAGTGCAGGAAGCGCGGTCCCCAGCCGAAGGTAACGGGCCGCCCGGTGGCGGCTGCCAGCTCGTCGCGGATGCCTTCCAGCCCGGCGAACGCCAGCCGGTCGAAGTAGGCCTGGACGCTGAGGTAGCTGTCCGAGGACAGCGTGCCCAGCAGGGCCTTCACGGCACCTTCGGCGGTGGTTGCGCCACCAAGCCAATCGCCGCCGCGGACCTCGATGGCGCCGTCGACAAACGCCGCAGGCGTGGGTTCGGGCTGTGCGTCCAGCAGGCCGCGTGCAGCTACCTTGGCTGCCTCCACGTCCGGCTGGTCGAAGGGATTGATGCCCAGCAGGCGGCCGGCGACGGCCGTGGCGAACTCCCACACCATCATCTGCGTGGCCAGGCCGCCGGCGATGGCCACCTGGTTCTCATCGAGTTCGACGTCGGCGTCCGCGTTCACGAGGCGCACCACCAGCACGTCCGGCGCACCGTAGCTGACCTCGGGGGAGGCAGGGCCTGCAACAACCGGCAGGACACCCGTGCCCAGCTTGCCCGTCGATTCTGCGATGAGCTGCTCCGCCCAGTCGGCGAAACCTACAATGCCGGATCCGTCCTCGGCAATCACGATCTTGTTGCGCAGCGGCGTGGTGCCGCCCAGCGCGGCCCCGAGGGCCAGCCCGATGTTCTCCGGTGCGTCCTCATTGAGGATTTCCGCAGCCTCTTCGGCTTCATCGAGGAAGGCCTGGATGTCCACGCCGGCGAGGCCCGAAGGCACCAGGCCGAAAGCGGTCAGCGCCGAGAAGCGGCCGCCCACGTTGGGGTCGGCGTTGAACACCGCACGGTAGCCGGCCTCACGGGAGGCCTTGTCCAGCGGGGAACCCGGATCCGTGACAATGATGATCCGGCTCGCGGCGTCGATGCCGGCGTCGTTGAACGCCTTCTCGAACACGCGGCGCTGGGAATCCGTTTCAACGGTGGAGCCTGACTTGGACGAGACCACAATCGCGGTCTCGCCCAGCCGGTCCGCCAGGGCAGCACGGACCTGGTCCGGGTCCGTGCTGTCCAGCACTGTCAGCTCGACGCCGGCGGTACCGGCAATGACCTCGGGTGCCAGCGAGGACCCACCCATACCGCAAAGCACGATACGGGTCACACCCTCGGCCCGAAGGGCGTCACGGAGTTCCAGGATGTCCTTCACCAGGGGCTGGGAGACGGTGGCCGCCTCCACCCACCCAAGCCGGATCGCCGACTCGGCCTCGGCATCCGCGCCCCACAGGGTATGGTCCCTGGCGAAAATCCTGGTGGCAATCCGATCCTCCACCAGGGCGGGAATGTGCTGCTCGAGGGCCTGCTGTGCTGCGCCGGTGGCGTCGTAGCTGAGAGTGCTCATGTGGGACTAGGAAGCCTTCCGTGCTGAGGCGAGGGCACCTTCGACGTCGGCCAGGAGTTCCTTCCAGCTGGCCACGAACTTGTCCAGGCCCTCGGATTCCAGGATTGCGACGACGTCGTTGTAGGAGACGCCGAGGTTCTCCAGGGCATCGAGGGTGGCATTGGCCTCGGCGTAGGTGCCGCTGATGGTGTTCCCGGTGACCACGCCGTGGTCGAAGGTGGCGTCCAGGGTCTTTTCGGGCATGGTGTTGACCACGCCGGGAGCGACGAGTTCGGTGACGTAGAGAGTGTCCGGGTAGGCCGGGTCCTTCACGCCGGTGGAGGCCCAGAGCGGCCGCTGCGGGCGGGCGCCGGACTCGGCCAGCAGGGCCCAGCGTTCCGTGGCGAAGAGCTCTTCGTAGACCTGGTAGGCCAGGCGGGCGTTGGCGACGCCGGCCTTGCCCTTGAGGGCGAGGGCTTCGTCGGTGCCGATGGCGGTCAGGCGCTTGTCGATCTCGGTGTCCACGCGGGAGACGAAGAAGGAAGCCACGGAGTGGATCTTGGAGAGGTCGTGGCGGTTCTCCTTGGCCTGTTCCAGGCCTGACTGGAAGGCGTTGATGACGGCGCGGTAGCGCTCCAGGGAGAAGATCAGGGTCACGTTGACGCTGATGCCCTCGGCCAGGGTGGCGGTGATCGCCTCGAGGCCCTCGAGGGTTGCCGGGATCTTGATCAGGACGTTGTCCTTGTTGACCCTCTTGAACAGGTGCTTGGCCTCGGCGATGGTGCCGGCGGTGTCCCAGGCCAGGCGGGGGTCCACCTCGATGGAGACGCGGCCGTCAACGCCGTTGGTGGCTGCTGCCACGGGGGCGAAGAGGTCGCAGGCGTCGGCGACGTCGGTGGTGGTGATTTCGAAGATGGTGTCTTCGATGCTCGCGCCGGCGGCAGCCTGCTTGGCGATGGTCGCGTCGTAGTCGGTGCCGGAGGTGATAGCGGCGTGGAAGATGGACGGGTTGGTGGTCACGCCAACCACGTTCTTTTCTTCGATGAGCTTGGCGAGGGTGCCCGTGTCCAGGCGTCCGCGGGAAAGATCATCGAGCCAGATGGAAACCCCGGCGTCGGAAAGCTGCTGTGTGGGAGTAGTCATGATGGTGTATCTCCTCAAAAGTTTCGGGTTGTTTAGGCCTGGAGGCCGGCGAGGGAGTCCTTGGCTGCGGCGGCGACTGCCTCCGCGGTGATGCCGAACTCCTGGAAGAGGCGCTTGTAATCGGCGGAAGCGCCGTAGTGTTCGAGGCTGACGGAGCGGCCGGCGTCGCCGACGAATTCCTTCCAGCCCAGGGCCAGTCCTGCTTCGACGGAGACACGGGCTTTCACGGCGGCGGGCAGGACGGATTCGCGGTAGGCGGCATCCTGCTTGTTGAACCACTCAACGCAGGGCATGGACACAACGCGGGTGGCAATGCCTTCTCCCTGCAGGCTTTCGCGGGCCTGCACGGCCAGCTGGACCTCGGAGCCGGTGGCGATCAGGATGACGTCGGCCGGGACGGTGGCGCCGTCCTTGGACGCCTCAGCCAGGACGTATCCGCCCTTGGCCACACCGGCGGTGGAGCCGAAGGTGTCACCGGATGCAACGCCCTCGCCACGTTCCCAGGTGGGGATGTTCTGGCGGGTGAGGACGATGCCGGCCGGGTTCGCGTGGTTTTCCAGCATGGTCTTCCACGCGGCCGCCACTTCATTCGCGTCACCGGGGCGCACGACGTCCAGGCCCACGATGGCGCGCAAGGTTGCGAGCTGTTCCACCGGCTGATGGGTGGGGCCGTCCTCGCCCAGGCCGATGGAGTCGTGGGTCCAGACGTACAGGGACGGGACCCCCATCAGGGCGCCGAGGCGGATGGCAGGACGCTGGTAGTCGCTGAAGATCAGGAACGTGCCGGAGAATGCCCGGGTGCGGCCGTGCAGGCTGATGCCGTTCACGATCGAGGCTGCGGCGTGCTCGCGGATTCCGAAGTGCAGGACCCGGCCGTACGGGTTGCCCTTCCAGGCATCCGTCTGCTTGGACGCGGGGACGAACGAGGGTGAACCTTCGATGGTGGTGTTGTTCGACTCCGCGAGGTCGGCGGAGCCGCCCCACAGTTCGGGCAGGACCGGGCCGAGGGCGTTCAGGACCTTGCCGGACGCGGCACGGGTGGAAACGTCCTTGCCGGCGGGGAAGACCGGCAGGGCAGCATCCACACCCTCGGGAAGTTCCCTGGCCTCGATCCGCTGCAACAGGGCGGCGGCCTCGGCGTTTGCGGCCTGCCAGGCATTGAAGGACTCTTCCCATTCCTTGCGTGCGGCGGCGCCGCGGTCCACGACCGAGCGGGCGTGGGCCAGGACTTCCTCGTCAATCTCGAAGGACTTGGCCGGATCGAAGCCCAGCACCGTCTTCAGCGCAGCGACTTCCTCGGCCCCGAGCGCAGAGCCGTGGATCTTGCCGGTGTTCTGCTTCTTCGGGGCCGGGTAACCGATGATGGTGCGCAGCGAGACGATGGACGGCTTGGACGTCTCGGCCTTGGCGGCGAGCAGCGCGGAGTACAGCTCCTGGACGTCTTCCTTGTATTCGCCGGTCTTGGTCCAGTCAACCCGCTGGACGTGCCAGCCGTAGGCCTGGTAGCGCTTCAGGACGTCCTCGGTGAACGCGATATCGGTGTCGTCCTCGATGGAGATGTGGTTCTCGTCATACAGGACAACGAGGTTGCCAAGTTCCTGATGGCCGGCCAGGGAGGATGCTTCGGCCGTAACACCTTCCTGCAGGTCGCCGTCGGAGGCGATGACCCAGATGGTGTGGTCGAACGGGCTGGTGCCAGGGGCGGCATCGGCGTCGAACAGGCCGCGCTGGCGGCGCTGCGAATAGGCGAAGCCAACCGAGGAAGCCAGGCCCTGACCCAGCGGACCCGTAGTGATCTCGACGCCCGCGGTGTGCTTGTATTCCGGATGGCCCGGGGTCAGTGAACCCCAGGTCCGCAGCGCCTGCAGGTCCTTCAACTCCAGGCCGTAGCCGGAGAGGAACAGCTGGATGTAGATCGTCAGCGACGTGTGGCCGGGGGACAGGACGAACCGGTCACGGCCGATCCAGTCCGGATCCCGCGGATCATGGCGCATCAGCTTCTGGAACAGCAGGTACGCGGCCGGAGCCAGGCTCATTGCAGTGCCCGGGTGGCCATTGCCAACCTTCTCCACCGCATCCGCTGCCAGCACACGGATGGTATCCACCGCGCGCTGGTCCAGGTCGGTCCAAGACAGTTCTTGCTCTTCCAAATGTGGCACGAAAACCGGGCCCCTCTCTGTGCTGATGGCAGGCGGCACACCGGATCCGGTTAAAGGCACGCTGTGTGGCGCCCGCTGCGGTGTGTACCAGCCGTTCACCATCGAAACGTTGATCTATCACTCAGCCACTGGCCAGTCCGGGAATGCGTTTTCCACTGCTTCCTTGCTGCGTGCTGATCTGGTGACAGCTTAGCTCTATTCCACTCTTCGGGCGGGGCAAATCTCACGTTTTGGACGCAATTTCGCCTTTTATGAACCACCCCGAAGTGAGGCTGAGTTAATCTGCTCGAATTGGCGTTCGAGCGATCAATTGCGCATATCGGGCGGCCGGTGGGAGGGTAGCGGCGCGGTATGATATTCCGAGGCCAATGCCGGGCGGCGGAACTTTCCAGCCCGTAGCTGCACCGCCAGACACAACTGCTACACAGAACGGGTGACTGCCACCGTGAGCACAACAGATACGCCGCTGAACGCATCCCGCGCATCAGGCGCCGGGTTTGCCCGTAAGGCCAAGGCGTATCTCGCGCTCACGAAGCCGCGCGTGATCGAACTGCTGCTGGTGAGCACGCTTCCCACCATGATTTACGCGGAACGGGGCTTCCCCTCGATCGGACTGATCCTGGCCACCCTGGTCGGTGGCGCGTTCGCCGCAGGGAGCGCCGGGGCGTTCAACTGCTACATCGACCGCGACATCGACAAGCTGATGCACCGCACTGAAAACCGTCCCCTGGTTACCGGTGAGGTCACTCCGCGCGAAGCTCTGGTTTTCTCCTGGGTCCTGGGCGCTGCCGCCATAGCCATACTGTGGTTCGGGGCAAACCCGCTGTCCGCCTGGCTGGGATTGGGCGCCATCTTCTTCTATGTGGTGATTTACACGATCATCCTGAAGCGCCGTACCGCGCAGAACATTGTGTGGGGCGGGGCGGCCGGATGCTTCCCGGTACTGATCGCCTGGGCTGCAGTCACCAACACCGTTGAATGGCCGGCCGTCATCCTCTTCATGGTGATCTTCCTCTGGACGCCGCCGCACTACTGGCCTTTGTCCATGCGCTACGGCGAGGACTACCGCAACGCGAACGTACCCATGCTCGGTGCCATAGCCGGCGCCAAAGTGGTTTCAGTCCAGGTAGTGCTGTACGCCTGGGCAATGGTGGCATGCTCGCTGCTGATGGTTCCGGCGGGCGGGGCGGGCTGGGTCTACACCGCAACGGCTGTCCTGGCCGGCGCCTGGTTCCTCTACGAATCGCACTCGCTGTACAACCGGGCCCAGCGCGAGGACATCTCCGACAAGCGGGCCATGAAGGTATTCCACGGCTCCATCAGCTATCTGACCTTGCTGTTCATCGCGGTGGCTGTTGACCCGTTCATCGGCCCTGCCGTCATGGCAGGCTAAGTCCGGCGCCTGCCGGCACAGACCCGCTTTCCCCGGCGCATCGTCTTCCGGGACAGCTTACGTCTGGTCTAATTTTCGGCGCGAAGCGCATTGGGAACTGATTGGTCATCTCCTGGCGGAAGCCGTCGATGTCATCTTCCAAAGCGAACGCAGCCAACCTCTCGTGCTCAACGGCGATTTCCTGGAGGTCGTTGTACGTTCGATGGTCGACCGCGAAGTAGAGACGAAGTTTGTTCTCCCAACCGTGCCACAAAGCGTGCAGGGCCGCGTTCCCCGAAAATTCGTAGAAGAGCCTGTGGAAGCGAAGGTGAGCGTCAATGCTGGCCGGGATGTCGTTGGTGTCCGTGGCCCGGTAAAGTTCCTCGATGGTTTGCTTCAATCGACGCCGCTCAGGACCGCGCAAGGTTTCGGCCGAAAGCTCAGCAGCGTAAGGCTACCAATAAGCGGATTGAGGCGATCTCGGCGACGTCGCGGGCACTGACCTCCACCACGAATGATCCCCGGAAGGGGATCTTCACGACCAGGCCCTCCTCCTCAAGCCGGGTCGGCGCTTCACGAAGCGGGGACCGGCTGATTCCGAGATCGGCAGCGATGTGCGTCTCGCGCAGTTGTCCGCCTGGAGGTACGGTTCCGTCGAGGATGGCTGTACGCAGCGCGTTGTAGACGCCGTCCGGCGTCGTCGTCGGCTGTTCCTGCCATTCGAACTTGCGGTCCATCGGCTCGGCCCCGCCTCCCTCGTCGACTGTCGATATACAGGGCTCGCACTGCGGCGGGAGAATTCTTCCGGCGCTGATAAGTTTTGTCCTGCTGAATTCCAGGTAGGTCCTCAGCTGCTTTTTGCACAGGCCGTTTTATGGCCCTGAGGAGACCTTTCCTGTCGCCCGCCTCCAGCAGATCCAGGATGTTTTGGTGCTCCTGCACCAGAACGTCCAGCCGTGGATAGGAGACTCCCAGGTCGAAGATACACATTCTTGATTCAGCCGCGAGTGTCTTATAGATACGGACGAATCGGGAATTTCCCACGCCGGCAACGAGCGCCGAATGGAACTGCATGTCCAGCCCTGCAATGGTTTGCAGGTCGGGCGATGCCACTTGCTTCGCCATTTCACCCAGAATCTGCTTCAGCACTTCGCAGGTGTCTTTGATCTGCTTCGGGCTGCCGACCACTAACCTGGCGGCGGCCGCGGTTTCGATGGAGGCACCAACCTCGTAGATCTCCCTGAGGTCATGCGTATCGACTTCCTTGACGAACACTCCGTAGTTGCGCCGATAGAGGAGGATCCCCTCCTGGCACAAACGCTGGAGTGCCTCCCTGAGGGGACCTCTTGATGTGTTGAGCCGACTTGCCAGGAGGGATTCGTTGATCTGTCGCCCGGGGCGGACGGATCCTTGAACGATTTGCTCGCGCAGCTCGTCGGCGATCAACTGGGCGGTGGGTCTTCCTTCCAGTGCAAACAGCCCTCCTGGTGCCGGCATTGACACCCCCTCATCTCACTCACGCTTCTGCCTACTACATTCTTCAGACGGCTATTGCGGTGTATTTGTACTCGAGGAATTCTTCGACGCCGGTCTTGCCGCCTTCGCGTCCCAGCCGGACTGCTTGATCCCGCCGAACGGTGCTTGCTTCGTCCCGTCCGTACCGGTACCAGTGCGGAAGGGCGCGATGTGCACTCATGGACTCATACTTTCTTCTCTTGCGGACAGGTGGGTTAACTCGCCTTGAACCGTTCCGGGCGGACGAAGTCCAAACCGTCGAAGGTCTGCTTGCACCCCGGCCGTCCAGGGTCGCTTTGACGGTTACGCCGTCGACGGCGGGCGCCCCGTACATGGAGCGGTCCTCGTGGATGCGGATGAAGATGGGAAATTTCTCGGGTGAGAACTGGGTCGCGGGGACTGTCTGAATAACGGTGTGTGGGGTCCGGCCTGATCCGAAAGGAGACGGCCGTGTCGGAGTCCACGACCGAGATGACAGGGGTGATGATCGATCCTGTGACGGGAGAGATCATCGATCAGAAGGAACTGGCGGAGCGGTTGCTCGCGCAGGCCAAGGAACAGGGCGTGAGCCTGGTCGGCCCGGGCGGGCTGCTGAACCAGCTCACCAGGGAACGTGCTCGAGACGGCACTGGAAGCCGAGCTGACCGAGCACCTCGGGCACGAGCATGGCCAGACACCGGTCGCAGCGAACATGCGCAACGGCACCAGGTCAAAGACCGTGCTGACCGAGATCGGCCCGGTCGAGATTGAGGTGCCCCGGGATCGGGACGGGTCGTTCGAGCCGGTGATCGTTCCCAAGCGGAAGCGGCGTCTGGACGGGATCGATCAGATCGTGTCGAACGTCACGAATTTCGGCTTGGTTTCAAATGCCATAGTTTTTCCTCCATTCCAGTCCTTCGTCGATTGTCGACGAACGGCTCTTCGGCTGTGTAGTCGATTGTCGATCGATACTAGCCGGGCGAGATGCTGTCAATGGATTTTGGCATTTTCGAAGAGGCGAGCTGCACAGCGGGAGTAGAGCGTACCGGCAGGGCTACCTTCGCTGCATACAGCATCAAACGAATCACATATAGCTCAAGGGCCTGAGCCCGGTGCAATACCGTGCTCAGACCCTTGAGGCTTATGCCTTTGTCTGTCCGTAAGGGCAGCCGTTGTTGACTGCACTAAAACGGCCCTCCGCAGGATCCGCCGGCGGACGCATAAGGCGCTCCGCCGGGCCTGATCATCCCGCTTAGAGTCCGAGCTGCTTGTTGAGCTCGTCCAGGGACTTCACGGTGGTGATGCCGTATCCCTCTGCGAAGGGTTCAGCGCCACGGTCGAGCATGACGAGGTCCCGGAAACCGATGTTGTGCATAGGGATGTGGTCGTACAGGGGATGCGAGGAGACATGCAGGAAGTCCTCCGGGGTGGCATTGAGCTGGTCAAGCATGTACTCGAATGCCTGGAGTCGCGGCTTGTAGGCCCGTGCCTGCTCCGCGGTAAACACGGCGTGCCAATCTGCACCGAGCTTGGGGATGCTGATGTCCAGGAAGCTGTTGTCCGCGTTGGACAGTGCCACCAGCTTGTAGTTGTCGCCCATGAGCTTCAGGGCAGCCGGGACGTCGTCGTGGGCAACGGAGTTGCGTACAGCGTCAGCGAGCTCTGCGCCGGCACCGGGGGTCGGCCCTATGCCAAAACGCTTGCTTGCGCGGTCGAAGGCACTTTGCAGGATCTGCTCGTAGGGCTTGTACTCGCCGTTGACTTCGTCGAACCTGTACGCGCGGAACACTTTCTTGAACTCAAGCCACCGCTCTTCGGGGATACGGCCATCGAGCAGGCGCTGTGTGGTGGGATAGATGTTGAAGTTGATAAGCGTGCCGTAGACATCATAAGAGATGTACTTAGGCCGGAAGTTCGTGTTTGCCATGATTGATCCATTCCTTGTTTATGGTGTGTTTTTCTAGGGGCGTAGATTCGAAGCGACGGTGATAGGTAGCCGATCTTCCTCGTTGATTGTTTGACACTTAGCTCAGAGCCAATGAAGTGAGTCGCGTGTCCGGTCCGAGGAACCTGGCAGGGTCCATGAAGCTGACGTCCGTGGCCGTTGTCCCGTCCAGCAGGAGGTCGGCGGCAATAGCTCCCAGTGCAGAGGCCATCTTGAACCCGTGCCCGGAGAAGCCGGCTGCCACGACGACGCCCTCCATTCCGGGCACTGTGCCGAACAGCCCGGTGGCGTCTGGTAAATGACCGTCCGCACATACGGCAACCCGTACCGGCTCTGGAATCAGTCCCGGGATGAATTCCCGTACCCATGCCCGGATGGTGTCCAAGTGCTTAGGGTCCCAGGTAGGAGGCTTCTCCATGGATTGAACCTCATCCAGAAATATGCTCGCGACGACTTTCACGGTCCAGCCGTCAGCACTCGGGAATCCGTAGAATTGGGCTTTGTCAGGCCTTCCGGCTTCCTCCGCCCTCCTCAGGAAGACCGCCATGTCTTCCCTGCAGAACCTTGCCGGGTCTGCGGCCGGGAACCAGGTAAGGATCTGCGGCAGAACGGAAAGGTGAACACCCAGTTCCTTACACACTGCCCCTGCACCGTTGCCTTGCGAGACGATAACCCGGGAGGCAACGATTTCTTCTTGATCGGTCCGGACGATGTACCGGTCACCGTACGTCTCAACGCTGTGCGCTTTCCGGTTTCCCAGGAAGCGGGCACCAAGGCGGGAAGCTTCTGCCAGGGCGGCCGTTACGGCCTTCTCTGACTTCAGGTAACCTCCCTCGGGATCGAGGATCGTCACGTCCGTATCCCTGATCACATGTTCGGGATACTTCTCCCTGGCTTGGTCGCCCCGGAGAAACTCAAAGTCGAGGCCATTGTCTTTGCCTGCCGCAAGGAGGGATGCCAACCGTGGATTGTGCTCGTCATAGATCGTGAGGGCGCCCGTAGAGCTGAGCAGCTGGGTGCCGCTGACCTTCTCCAGGTCACGCCACAGATCCTGCGACGTCTGCAGAAGGGGTGTGTAATGCCCACCTTCTGCGTATACCTTTCGGAAAATGCGCGATTCCCCGGCGTAGGCAGAAAAAGGTCCAGGGATGGAAAACCTGTCTACTCCAATGACCCGCTGACCACGGGAGGCCAGCTGCCAACTCGCCATGCTTCCAACAGAGCCAACCCCGACGATTACAACGTCCGTTTCGAGTGCAGTCATGCTTCTACCTTGCTTTCCCTATTGCAAGCCGTTTTCCCGTATCCGGGGCTGCCCCTGAAGGGGCGCACCGTCGGCTGTGCTTCCAGTCAGACCAGCGTATGCCACAAGAAGACGCAGAATAAGGGCCCATGAGACAATGCATTGTTTCCAATAACGAAAGAAGCGATGATGGATCTCACGTCGATCGATGACTTGGAGTTTTTTGAACAGATTTCCCGTTCCCAGAGCCTTACTGAGGCCGCCAGGAACTGGGGAAAGTCGGTGTCAGCAGTGAGCAAACGCCTTGCCGCGCTTGAGGCTCGGCTGGGGGTACCACTGGTCCGGCGCAGCACCCGTCGACTGACCCTCACCGAAGAGGGGCAGCGCTACGCGGCAGGCGCCTTGGCCATCCTGCAGCAGAAAACTGACCTCGAAGAAGCCCTGTCCGCGCAGCACGGTGAGCTTAAGGGACGCATTAGTGTGCATTCGTCCCTGGGGATCGGCCGCAAGCACATTGCACCGCTCCTGGGCGAGTTCGTCCGACAGCATCCGTTGATCCGGATAGACCTGGAGCTTTCCCCGCTGCCTTTGAATATCTCGGGTACGAGTTTCGACATCGCCATCCGCGTCGGAGGGTTGTCGGACTCCAGGCTCAAGGCGAAACTCCTGGCGCGGAACCGGAGGATTGTGTGTGCGGCGCCGAGCTACCTTGAAAGCGCCCCGCCGCTGCGGAACATTAGGGATCTGGAACGGCACAACTGCATCGTCCTGCGTGAAAACAACGCCGACTACTCGCTGTGGCGTTTCGGCGAGAAGGAACAGGAGTACGTTGACGTCACAGGCAGCATGATCAGCGACGATGGGGATGTAGTGACGGACTGGTGCATGAAGGGCCTCGGCCTTATCATGCGCTCCACATGGCATGTCAACCGGCTGATCCAGCAGGGTGCTCTTCAGCAGGTCCTTCCAGAAGTCCCCACGCCCAGCGCTGACATTTTTGCTCTCTACCCCGCCATGGACAGAACACCGCGCAGGATTACCGCGGCAATTGAGCATCTTCGCCAGGGGCTGGCGGCGAGGATAGGTTCTTAGCGAAAGCCAGTTCTGACGGATGGCTCCGATGATGGAACGTGGGACCAGATTTGCGGTGCTGCGCCCCTAAAGCCCATGCGGCAGGGCTGATTCACTCCGGAGGCGGGCACCGAGTGAGCTCTTGAAGGGCCACGGCCGTTAAGCGCTTATCGGTGGGCGCTTTTCTACGGGTAACGCAATAGACGCCTGGTGGTCCATGCAGTAAGATCGTCAACAATACACAATCTAGTGGAAGGAAAACTGTGCGTCCGTACGTATACGTCCCCGCAGACAAGATCCAGGGCGAACTCGAACCCAACGGCCACCGCGCCGGATACGACTCGGGTGATCCCAAGACAGCAATCCTTAAGTTCGACACGGCCGTCAAGACCGGTGTCTGGGAGTGCCAGCCTGGTGGCTGGAACATAACCCCCCGCGAGGACACCGAGCTGTGCTACATCGTGAGCGGTCGAGTAACCGTCACCGACGGCGACACCGGCAACGTCTACGAGGTCAAGGCCGGCGATGTGGTCGTGCAGCCCAAGGGTTGGTCAGGCCGCTGGGAGGTCACCGAGACCATCCGCAAGGTCTACTGCCACGGCTTCGACTGAGCCCTCCTGGCCTGAACAGGCTGCCGACACGCGGGTCGTCCCTCCTAAGGGGCGGCCCGCGTGTCTTTTCGGGAGGGGATCAAACTCGCGTCGTTGGGCAGACGGATATCCTCCAGGCAGCCGGTCGCTCTTAGGCAATCGGGGCGTGAGCGTCCTTAACTACCCACATCTTGCGGACCGTTTCGTGGATTGTCCATGTGCCTTCCCAGCCCACGGGCATTACGAGCAGAGTTCCCGGACCAATATCAAAACTGGTGCCATCCGCTTCAGTGATGGTGGCAGAGCCACTCAGAATCTGGCAGATCTCGTCATTTTGCCGGATTGCCTTGGACACTCCCGGAGTTGCCTCCCAGATGCCCACCTTGAAGTCGTCCCTGGCCCAGAGGCGAAAGGACACGTCCGTCTGGCCCGGCGTAACCGAATTTTCCTTGGGCGTGTGCTCGCCCGGGTCTGCCGTAGTTGCGTCACCCATAACGGTCGCCTTGACCATAGCTGCTCCTTCTCGTCGTTCTTCTAGTCGCTCATCCCGCCGGCACGATTTGGGGATCGCCATGCATCCGGTCAAACGAGCGTACTAGACAAGAAGATTAGAATTATCGTCACTTTGAGCAAGGCATTGTTTCTCCAAGCGAAAAAAATTCGCAATACGGTTTGATTTTCAAGCTGCAGGTCGAGGCTTTGCTTCTTTCGTTTTCAGAAATAAAGCCTTGCCTCAAGGGTCGGTATCCTCCATCTTTTTGTCTGATACGTTCGTCAAACCGGAAGCAATTGCCGCCGGCACTAAACGACTGAACGACGAGAAGGAGCAGCCATGGTCAAGGCGACCGTTATGAAGGACGCAACCACCGCAAATCCGGGGGAGCACAAATCCAAAGCGACATCAGTTACTCCCGGCCAGACGGAAGTGTCCTATCCCCTTTGGTCCAGGGACGACTTCAGAACGGGTATCTGGGAGGTAACTCCGGGGGAGTTCAAGAGCACCCGGCCCGGCTACGACGAGATCTGCCAGATCTTAAGCGGGTCCGGCACCATCACTGAACCGGATGGCACCAGCTTTAACATTGGTCCGGGCACTCTGTTCGTGACTCCTGCGGGCTGGGAGGGCACGTGGACTATCCACGAAACGGTCCGCAAGATGTGGGTTGTTAAGGACGTTCCCGCTTCGACCGACTGAGCGGCCTGCATGGGACCCTTCCCCTCGCGACGCTTCCAGAAGATCCCGAAGGTTCCAGCTCGCTCGGCCGCTCCGACCAACAGAAAGAAGATCATGAACCCCTCGAACACCATGGATCGCCTTGCCTCGTCGCTGGCCATGGACATATAGACCGTGAAAGCCCAGGACACGAACAACACTCCGGTGCTTGCAATGCTGCACACGGTCCCCGGCCTCGTACCGGGCATGGAAGCCCTGGCCGCGGGCACGGTTCCAGGCCTCCGCGTGTTGCATTACGTGGACGAGTCCTTGCTCCAAGACACTATTGTCCAGGGATCAACGCCAGATCATGTTCGACGGCGGCTGGTCCACTATGCCCGTTACGCGGAGGAATCCGGTGCCCAGGCATTGTTGGTGAGCTGCTCCTCCATCGGCGAAGCGGCAACCGCCGCCGCGGACTTTGTCTCCATCCCTGTCCTTCGCATCGACTCTCCGATGGCCGAGCTCGCGGTAGCATCCGGTGACAGGATCGGCGTGCTCGCAACCTTGTCTGCGACCCTTGGCCCCACCACCCGGCTGGTTCAAGAGTCAGCAAAAAGGCAGAACAAAAAGCCCGCCATCACGGCCAGAATAGTCGACGGCGCTTTCCCGGCCCTGCGCTCAGGTGACCGCGCCATGCATGACAGGTTGGTGCTCGCCGCTTTCTCAGAACTGGCAGCGGAGTGCGACGTCGTCGTCCTCGCCCAGGCGTCCATGGCTCGGGTCATTGAGCACACTCAGGACCAACCGGAAGGACCCACCGTCCTTGCTTCCCCCGACTCCGGAATGACCCAGCTCAGCACTGTTTTCGCTTCCAAAGACTGATGAAAGACGTCACTGCCCAAGAAGGACTGACTATGCCGAACACTCATATGACAGCGAATGCCCCATGGCTGGGAGTCATCGCCGATGACTTCACAGGTGGCTCCGACGTGGCCGGCACCTTGGTGGGGGCCGGGATGCGGGTACTGCAGACCTTCGGCGTCCCGGATCCGTCGATGCAGCTGAACGACGTTGACTGCATAGTTGTTTCCCTGAAAACCCGCAGCGTGCCTGCCGCAGAGGCTGTAGAAGAGTCCCTGGCGGCCGCACGGGGCCTCAAATCCCGCGGCGTCCAGCAGCTCTACTTCAAATACTGCTCCACTTTCGACTCCACCCCGGAAGGCAACATCGGCCCAGTAGCCGACGCCCTGCGCAATGAGTTCGCGGCAGGCCAGATCACAGTCGTCGCCCCCGGTACTCCTGCACTGCGCCGGACTGTGTACAACGGTGTGCTGTTCGCAGGCGCGGACCTGCTGCAGGAATCATCCATGCGCCACCACCCGCTGACCCCGATGACCGATTCGAGCGTGCCGCGGCTGCTCCAGGCCCAGACCAAGAACCTCGTGGGCCACATCGGCTACAGCGTCATCGAAGCCGGCGCCCTCGCAGTTCAATCCAAGCTCCAGGCCCTGAGCGGACAAGGTACCGGGTACGCAGTAGCCGACACACTCAGTGACCGCCACCTGGCAGTCCTGGGCGCTGCACTGATCGACCACCCGCTCGTTACCGGCGGATCAGGCCTGGTCGGAGGACTGGCGGCTGCCCGCGGGTTTCAGGCCCAGCCCGAATGGGAGCGTGCGGCCCGGCCAGCGGGCCCGGCTGCGGTCGTCGCCGGCAGCTGCTCGGAGATGACGAATGTCCAGATCGACACGTTCCGCCAGTTCCGTCCCTCTTTCCTGGTCGACCCGATCGCCATTGCCGAAGGACGCGACGTCGTTGCCGAAGCGCTGCTGTTCGCGCGGGAAAATCTCGCGGACGGCCCGATCCTGATCCATTCCACGGCCTCGCCACCGGAAGTCTCGAGGGCGCAAAGGCAACTTGGCCAGGCCCGGGCCGCGGCAATAACCGAAGATAGCCTCTCCACCATCGCCGAAGGGCTCGTCGGCCTGGGGTGCCGGCAACTTATCGTTGCCGGAGGCGAAACCTCCGGAGCTGTAGTCCGCAGGCTGGGCATCACCACAGCCCATGTTGGCAAGGAAGTCTCTCCCGGCGTCCCATGGCTGAAAACGGAAACCGACCCCAAGCTCTCCATCCTGCTCAAGTCAGGAAACCTCGGGAAGCCGGAACTCTTTCTTGATGCATGGGACCACAACCGGTGAGCGACCTGGACAGCCGCAATGAGCTTGTCCGACTGGCCAGGTCCCTGCACCAAAGAGGACTAACCAGGGGAACATCCGGAAACCTCAGCCTGCGTGTCCGAGGTGGAATGCTGGTCACCCCCACCAACGCCTCCCTGGCTGAACTCACAACAGACGATCTGGCAATGGTCGCCGACACCGGGGAACACCTGTCCGGAGCCCGGCCCTCCAAAGAGGCATTCCTGCACCTGGCCATGTACCGGGCGAGGCCACAGGACCGTGCCGCAGTCCATTTGCATTCCACCTACGCCACTGCGCTTTCATGCCTGGACGGCCTGGACGATGATGACGTTTTGCCGCCCCTGACCGCCTACTTCGTGATGCGGGTCGGACGGCTGGTCCGGTTGCCATATTTCGCGCCCGGCGACCAGGGCTTGGCCGAGGCTGCCGAGAAAACCGCAGAATCTACCCGGGGCCTGCTGCTGGCGAACCACGGACCTATCGTTTCCGCGCCTTCCCTCGCACAAGCTGTTGACGCGGTTGAGGAAGTAGAAGAAACAGCACGACTCTTCTTCCTCCTCCAAGGCCACGCGACGCGGCCCCTTCAACCCGCCCAGGTCGCCAAGCTCTCCGCAGCCCGCTCATAACCAGGGGCATTGCGCTATCGGGAACCGCACCACCCCTAAGGAACTGTCAATGAAAATAGCCGTCCTCGGAGCAGGGATTATTGGCGTGTCCATAGCCGCCGAGGCAGCTGCACGCGGGGCTGATGTAACGCTGATTGATAAGAACGCCCCGGGCTCCGGGACTTCCGCCATCTCTTATGCATGGGTCAATTCCAATGGCAAGGAACCCATCGGTTACTACGAACTGAACCGCGCCGGCCTGGAGGCGCACCACCGGCTTGCCGGGAGCGGCGCGGACTGGTTCAGGCCCAATGGTCACGTCGAATTCGCAACGAAGCCCGAGCACGCCAATAGACTCCAGCGCCGATTAGAACGGTTGGGCCAGTTGGGGTATGGAGCCACAGCCATCAGCAGCTCAACTGCCAGCGAGCTCATCCCGGACCTGATCATTCCGGAGGACTGCGCCGCCGTAGCGTACTTCCCGGCAGAAGCACACTGCTATCCGGCCCTTTACATACGTCACCAACTCCGGCGTGCCGAGCACTTGGGTGTTCGTCTCCGGGTCGGAGCGGCTGTTGAATCATTTGCCGAGACTACTGAGGGCGTGAATGTCATCCTCAGCAACTCCGACTGCTTTCTCGTGGACAAAGTAATCAGTGCCGTAGGACGGTGGACGAATGACATCACCGCAGCCGCAGGACTGGGCCCGGTTATCGCGGAATACCAGGAACCGGGCGATGTGACAGTAGGGTCTCTTGCCGTTACGAACCCCCTGCCGGTAGCCATAGACCGGGTTCTGACCAGCCCAATGCTAAACGTCCGCCCCGCGGGCGGCGGGCGCTTGCTGTTGCAGGCGCTCGATCTTGACTCGACCGCCGCAGTTGAGGACGTCCCTGCAACCAGTTCTGATTTGGCGCGCGAGTTCACCAGCCGGCTCCAGGAGATCCTGAAGAACACAAGAAATGCCCGCATCACCGAACTCCATGTCGGAGTCCGAGCCATGCCGGCTGACGGGCACAGTATTATCGGCACCGCCCCATCCAGGCCCTGGCTTTACCTCGTCGCCACCCATAGCGGCGTGACCCTGGCCCCGTTCCTGGGACCGGCAGTCGCAGCTGAGGTATTTGATGAACCTGAGGCGCTTTTCGATGACTTCCGGCCCGCCAGGCTCCTGGACAACCACGCCCACCAGGTCCTGGCCGCACCCCGCCAGCCCGGGCAGCAATGATCCTGACAGACAAGGGCCAGGACACTAACCCGCTGTGCTTCCTTTGCTGAGGGCAAGGAGTTTAAGGTCGCGCGAAACAGCGCCTATCGCGGCGGCCCGCGGGGTGTAATGGGGGAGCGGGTCGTGGAACAGCATCTCCGGCCCTTGTGGAGACGGGGCTTCGGCAAGAGATGGGCTTGGCGTCGTTGAGCTCGGACCCGCGGGCGCAGTGTATGCGGCTTTAGTCATCACAACGCACCCAGGTGAACGTGGGTAACCAGAACGATCGAGCCCAGGGCAACGATTCCGGCAGCGACCTGCAACAGCGGCATGCTGGACTTTTCCTTGCTGTCTGTTTTTACCCGGAGGCCGTTGAACCCGCAGGAAAGCACTGCGCTGGTCACAATGCCGGCCGCCGCGATGACGATCAGGATGAGCATCACACCCACGCCCTGCATGCAGGTGAACGACGATCTTGTGGCATCTCAATTGCCTTTCTCGCCCCGTGTGGACGCCCACTACTTATGTGTGAGACCGGCGCCCTTACAGGCGCCGGTCTCAACGATGGTGTACTGGCGAGCGGGTACTAGGCAGTCGGGCGTCGAGCCACGTTGTAGAAGCGGATGTTTTCGTATTCTTCGAGGCCTTCGGCGCTTCCCTCCCGTCCGAGGCCTGACTGCTTGATGCCGCCGAAGGGCGCGGCAGCATTGGACGGTACGCCTTGGTTGATGCCCACGATTCCTGTCTGGAGACGATCGGCGACGTTAAGGGCGCGGTCGAGGTTCTCGGTGAATACATAGCCGGCCAGGCCGAATTCTGTCGCGTTGGCCCGGCTGACTGCCTCCGCTTCTGAACTAAACCGCTGAATCGCCGCGATGGGGCCAAAGATCTCGGACTGGGCAACATCGGTATCTTCCGTGACCCGGTCCAGGACGGTCGGGGCAAAGAAATGGCCGGCCGAGTCGTAGCCGTGGCCGCCTGTCAGCAGTGTGGCGCCCAGCTTCACGGCATTCTCGGTGTACGCCTGCATTTGGGCTACTGCCCGATCGTCGATCAATGCCCCCAGTGCAGTCTGCTTTCCGAGGCCACTTCCGACGGCGACCTGGGAGAAGCGTTCGGTGAGCGCGGACACGAAGTCATCGGCAATCCCGTCCTGGACGTAGATGCGGTTGGCTCCAATGCAGGACTGACCGCCATTGCGCAGCTTCGCCGCAAACGTTCCATCCACCGCCCGCTGAAGATCGGCGTCGTTGAAGACGATAAGTGGTGCATTTCCCCCGAGCTCCATCGAGCTGCGGAGCACATTCCGGGAGGCAAGCTCCAGGAGCTGGCGGCCCACCGGCGTTGACCCGGTGAACGAAACTTTCCGGACCCTTGGGTCAAGCAGGACTGCTTCGCTGAATGCTCCTGACTTTGATGTAGTGATGACCTGGATCAGTTCTTCAGGAACCCCTGCCTCAACGGCGAGCTGTACCGCGAAGTACGTCGTCAGGGGAGTGAGGGTCGCAGGCTTGATGACGACTGGGCAGCCTGCTGCCAGTGCCGGTGCAATTTTTCGGGTCGCCATGGCCAGGGGGAAGTTCCAGGGCGTAATCAGCACGGCCAAGCCCACGGGGGAGCGGCGGGTCAGGAGGCTCGCGCCTCCGTCCGGCGTTTCCCGGAAGTTCCCTACCGGGCGCACCGCCTCTTCGGCGTACCAGCGGACGAAGTCGGTGCCGTACTTGACCTCGCCGCGGGCCTCTGCGAGCGGCTTGCCCATCTCACGCGAAATCAGGTGGGCCAGATCCTCGGTGTGGGCAACGAGCTTGTCGTACCAGGCGTGCAGCACGTCGGCGCGCTGACGAAGAGTGCTGTTTGACCAGTCAGCTCCTGCCGCGTCGGCCTTCCCAACAGCTTCCAGTGCAGCCTCGACATCAGCGTCGGGGACATGGGCTATGGTCTCGGCCGTGGCAGGGTCCTGGACAGTGATGCCTTCGGCGGGCAGGTTGATGGACTGGATGACGGCATCGGCGTGGCGGAGGCTGTCCGGGTCTGCCGCAATCAGCGGCGCAGCGACGTTGGTTGTGAGGCTCATTGGTTCTCTCTTTCGGTAGTGGCATGCTCAATGACGGTGGCAAACAGGGTGAGTTCGGTGATGGTCATGGGGGTTGATTCAGTTTCCTAAGTGTTCCCGGGGACGGTGTTCCGGGGGTCAAGGAGTTCGGCGAGGTGAAGGCTCTTGCGTTCGGGTTCCAATTGCTTGACCTGCATTGCACAGCTGAAGCCGTCGGCAAGGACAGGCGTGTCTGCCGAAGTGCTTTCAAGGGCAGGAACCAGTGCCTGTTGAGCCACCCTCATGGAGACGTCGTAGTGGCTGGCTTCGAAGCCGAAATTCCCCGCCACGCCGCAACAGCCTGTTGCCTCCGCGACATCAGCTACTCCGAGGGCCGCCAATGCTTTCCTCTGTACTGTCGCTCCAAACGTCGAGTACTCGTGGCAATGGGTCTGGACCGTTACCGCGGATGGCACAGCCTGGGGTCGCCAGCCGTCATCCACCCATTGCTTCACGGCTGCGGCGAAACTCTGGATCCGGCGTGAAACGCGTTCGGCGGCTTCGGTGCCGAGAAGCTCGGGACCGTCCTTTTTCAGCGCTGCGGCACAGCTGGGCTCGATGACAACGATGGGTGCGTCGCTGCCGTCGTCGAGCTTGGCCACAGTCCTGCCCAACACCTTCCTGGCAGCGTCCAGCTGGCCCGTTGAGATCCAGGTCAGGCCGCAGCAGGCATCCGTTTCGCAGGAGACCTGCCGTCCGGTGCCTTCGATAACCCGTGCCGCGGCTCCGGCCACCTCTGGCCGGAAACCCTTCGTGAAGGAGTCGACGAAGAGCACCGTGTCCGCGGCTGCCGGGGTCTTTGCGAATGCTGCGAGCGCTTCGCGGAGCATCTTCCCGGAGGCGAACGCGGGCATGGCCCGCTGCGTAGTGAGGCCGCCGGCCGCAGACACCACCTTTCCAAGCGGGCTGGCCAGGACGGCATTGACCAACGGGCTGATGCGGGACGTGAGCTTCAGCCACCTGGGCAGCCACCCGAGCGAGAAGTGCGACATCGGCCGGAGCTTGCCCTCGTAGTAATGCGAGAAGAACTCCGATTTATAGCTGGCCATGTCCACGCCTGCGGGACAGTCGTTGGAACAGGCCTTGCATGCCAGGCACAGGTCCAGCGCCTCGCGGACATCTTTTGACTTCCAGCCTTCGTCGATGGTCCGGGCACCCCGGACCATGTCCTGGAGCGCCCTGGACCGTCCTCGTGTCGAGTCCTTCTCGTCGCCTGTGGCTCTGAAGCTCGGGCACATGACCCCGCCGGAGTCCGAACGGCACCGACCGACGCCGATGCAAGCCTGGACAGCATGCACCCAGGGATCGGCTCCGGCCGCGGCAGCCTCGACGGGACGGAGCTCGAAGTGCGTTCTCCACTCGCGTTCGGGAACCCCCTCAAGCGCCAGGTTGGCGTCAAACGGATCCGGCTCGATGATCGACCCCGGATTCAGGATCCCTGCCCCATCCCATAGCCTGCGGTATTCCTCGAAGGCTGCGAGCATACCGGGGGAATACATGTGCGGAAGCAGTGCTGAGCGGGCACGTCCGTCACCGTGCTCTCCGGACAAGGAGCCTCCGTGGCGGACAACCAGCTCAGCGGCGGCCTGCGTGAACTTGCGAAACACGCTGCGGCCTTCTTCCGTGCGCAGGTCGTAGGTGATGCGGATATGCATGCATCCCGCCCCGAAGTGTCCATACATGATCCCAGTCAGCTCATACTCGTCCAGGAGAGCCCGGAAGTCGGCCAGGTAGGCTGCAAGGTTCTGCGGGGCAACGGCGGAGTCCTCCCAGCCGGCCTGGGATTCGCCGCCGCTGGCAGGCCTCGACGACAGGCCTGCGCCGTCTTCCCTGACCCGCCACAATGTGGCCCGTTCAACAGGATCCGGAACGGCACAGCCATCGACCAGGCGGCCGTTCGCAGCGAGCCGTTCCAGCAGCAGGTCGGCTTGGCGGGCCACTTCGTCCGGGTCGTCGCCGTCGAGGTCGACGTACAGGAAGGCCTTGCCCCGGGGAAGCCCCAGGACGGAATCGTCTCCGCGGCGCAGCCGCATGGTATCCACAATGGCCTCATCGATGCCTTCGACCGCTGCCGGCGAGAAGTCAAGGATGGTCTCGATGTCCCTGGCAGCATCGACTACGTCGGCATAGCCGAGGCAAACCAGCAGTGCACTGGATGCCTTGGGGACCAGTTTCATGCGGGCGCGGACGACGACGGCGCAGGTTCCTTCGGTGCCAACCAGCGCCCTGGCAATATTCAGGCCGTTCTCCGGCAGCAGATTGGCGAGGTGGTAGCCGGAAACCTGGCGCTGGATGCGGCCAAGCTCACGACGGAAAGCAGCCAGGTTGTCCTGGGCGAGCTTTTTCAGGTCTTCGCCCAGCTGGAACGCGCGCGATACGGAGTAACCGTCGGACGGATGGGTGGCCCTGATGCCGGTTTCTGATGCGGTGAGGAGGGCTCCATCGGAGGTGACGACGTCGATCTCGTGGACGTGGTCGGAAGTCCTTCCATAGCGGACCGAATGGTTGCCGCACGCGTCATTGCCGATGGCGCCACCGATGGTGGCACGGTTTTTTGAGGACGGGTCGGGGGCGAAAGTGAGGCTCCCGCCCGTCGCGCGTTCAGTTTCGCGGGTGAGCCGGGCAAGCACCACGCCGGCTTCGACGTCTGCCGTTCCGTTCGTTTCATCGATGGTTATGATCCGGTTCATGTTCCGCGAGAAGTCCAGCACGATCCCCGGGCCGATGGCGTTCCCAGCCATGGACGTACCTCCGCCCCGGCTTATCAGGGCAGTTTTCGTTTCCCGGCACACCGCCATGGCGGCGACGACGTCATCGACGCTGCGCGGAAACACAACACCGACAGGCGGGATCCGGTAGTTGGACGCATCGTAGGAGTATGCGGCCAGCCGGTGGCCGGAGGCCTCCACGGGCACACCCGCGGCCAGAAGCCTTTCCAGGACCGGTGCAGGTTCCGGGGCGGTGAACGTTGAATGCATGGTGCGCTTTCCACTGGGGTTTCATGGAACGGTGTTGGTGGATCGGAAAGCCGGCTTAGTGCGCCCTGGAGGGTTCTTCCGTAATCCCGGTGCTCAGGAACGCTTCTGCGTCGTCAAGGTGGGCCGCCCAAAGCTCCAAGGCGTCTTCCGGAATGCCTGCGATCAGGGCATTCAGAAGCACAGTATGTTCATCGTGCAGCGTGGATACCTCGAGGTACCGGGGGCGAAGAAGTGCCATCAGGAGGCGGATCTCTGTGGAGATCGTCTGAAAGAGCCTGCTGAGCCGCGGCGAGCCCGCAGCAGACACGACTGCTGTATGAAAGCCCATGTCAGCTTGTGCCGCAGTTTCCCAGTCCTGTTCATCCCTGACCTCTGAAAACCTCGCCAGGGATTTCCGGATTGGCTCCGTATCGGCGCCTTGGCAGACCGAGCGGACCGCCTCAAATTCGATGAGTCGGCGCACGCGGAAGATGTCGGCGACATCCTGGGCGGAGAAGCGGCGGACCCTTGCGCTCCGTCCGGTTTCACGTTCCAGGAAGCCGTCGGCGATGAGGCCCTGTACCGCGACCCGGGCAGTGGGCCTCGCCACGCCCAGCTTTTCGGCCACGTGGCTGTCCTTGACCTGTGCTCCCGCCGGATAGTCGCCCGCGAGCAGGCTCCGTTCCAGCCGTGTACGGACGGCGTCGGCAACTGTCACCGCTTCATTGATCGACATAGCAAAACTGTATAACAGCTATACAGTTTCCGCCAAGAAGGAGTGCGGTGCTCCGGCTTTCAGTCGCGGCAGTCGGGCCAGAGCTGCTCGCCGTCTTGAATGCAGTTACCGGAGTTCCATGCCTGTGGGGTAGCGGATGGAGTCCATGTCCCGGCGGGGCAATTGAGTCCGCCCGGCGCTTTGACGTCCGTGCCCGTGCATGCCGGCCTGCCGGGGGCCTGGCGCTCTGCCCTGCGTTTCATGTCAGGCCGCCGGGCGTTCAGTGGTGCTGCCGACGACGGCGGACATTGCTCCCAGCGCTGGTGTGTGCTTCATAGCTCTTCTGCTCCACGAATATCGCTTGTTGCGTTTTGCGCCGGCGGAGCGGTTTGGTCCCGTCGGTGTGCTGCTGAATCAGCATGCTCCCGCCGGATCAAGACTTCCCATGGTTCTTGATAGGGCAAGTGCAATTCTTGGGCAGAATCAGCCACATGATGCGCCGGCCCTCGGCGGACAGCGGCGTGACGACTTTTGTCATATCGATCACGTTTTATGTCACTGATCGTGACCGCCTGCATACTCTGGAATGGATCCTGCCCGCAAGCAAAGGAAATCCATGGCACAGGCATTCGATCCGACAACCGCTCCGAGTCACCGTCCGCCAGCAGCTAAGCCCTCCGCAAGCACAAACAGATCCCGGACCCCGCACTTCCTCAAACACCTCCGCACGGATGTTCCGGCGTCGCTGGTGGTGTTCCTCGTAGCCCTGCCGCTCAGCCTGGGCATCGCCGCTGCCTCTGGCGCACCAATCATGGCCGGTCTTATTGCTGCCGCAGTGGGCGGCATTGTGGCTGGGAGCCTGGGAGGTTCACCCCTCCAGGTGAGCGGTCCCGCCGCCGGATTGACAGTCATTGTGGCCAGCCTGGTCCAGGAATTTGGCTGGCAGGTGACGTGCGCCATCACGGCCGCTGCCGGCGTTGTCCAGCTGCTGCTGGGTATCAGCCGGGTGGGCAGGGCGGCTCTGGCTGTCTCGCCAGTCGTTGTGAAGGCGATGCTGGCCGGAATCGGGATCACCATCATCCTGCAACAGATCCACGTCCTTCTCGGCTCCCAGCCGGCCGGTTCCGCCCTCGAGAACCTGACCGGCCTTCCGGGCGCCTTCACAAACCTTGAACTCCATGCAGCGCTGCTCGGGCTCGCCGTGGTGGCAATCCTGCTGGTCTGGAAACACCTGCCACCAGCGGTGCGCCGGATTCCGGGGCCGCTTGCCGCCGTCGTGGCGGGCACCGCCCTGTCCGTGGCGTTCGCCCCCTCCGTTGAGCGTATCTCGTTCACCGGATCGATTTTTGACGCCGTGGCCCTTCCGCAACTGCCCGACGGCAACTGGCGCGCCGCAGCGTTCGCCGTGCTGTCCATGGCGTTGATCGCCAGTATCGAATCGCTCTTGTCCGCCGTCGCCGTCGACAAGATGCAGAACGGTCCGCGCACCAACCTGAACCGGGAGCTCATGGGCCAGGGAGCTGCCAACATCGTCTCCGGTTCGCTGGGCGGACTTCCGGTGACAGGCGTCATCGTGCGCAGCGCCACGAACGTGGAGGCAGGTGCTTCCACCCGCGCCTCCGCCGTCCTGCACGGTGTCTGGGTCCTGACCTTCTCGGCGCTCTTTGCCGGCCTCATCCAGCTGATCCCACTGGCGGTCCTGGCCGGGCTGCTCGTGGTGATCGGTGCCCGGCTGATCAAGGTGGCCGATATCCGCACCAGCCTCCGCACCGGGGACCTGCTGATTTATGCCGTCACCCTGCTCTGCGTGGTCTTCCTCAATCTGCTCGAAGGCGTCCTTATCGGCCTGGCACTGGCAGCGGCCAGCGTGCTGTGGCGGGTGTTGCGGGCGTCCGTCAACGCACACCAGCCTCTGCCGCCGTCGGTCCTGTGGCGCATCACCATTACCGGATCGTGCAGCTTCTTTGCCTTGCCGCGGCTGAACCGGGTGCTGCATTCCGTGCCGGAGGGCAAAGACGTGGTGCTGGAACTGACCGCAGACTACCTTGACCATGCCTTCCGTGAAGCAGTGATTGCCTGGCGCAGGCAGTACGAGGCCGCCGGCGGGACCGTCCTGGTGGAGGAGCACGGAAACAGCCTCTTCCGCGATGCGGCCCACCAGGTCCCCAAGCGCCAGGAAGCGAGCGAACTTCCGCTGCCGCCCCGGAACTCCTGGCAGGCCGGGGAAACCCACCAGGACGGGGGAAGGGAGCCCCGGCGTTCGATCCTGATGGGGGTCAATAAGTACCACCGCCGTTTTGCTGACAAGGTCCGGCCCATGGTGCAGGACCTGGCGGGCGGCCAGAACCCCGACACGCTTTTCGTGGCATGTGTGGACTCGCGGGTGAACCCCAACCTGATCACCAGCAGCGGACCGGGTGACCTCCTGACGCTGCGGAACATTGGCAACGTGGTGTGCCACGACGGGCAGGACCGCTCCATTGATTCCGCCCTGTCCTTCGCCGTCAAGGCCCTGGATGTGGACTCGATCGTGATCTGCGGCCATTCGAACTGCGGGGCGATGAAGGCGGTCATCGAGGACGCCGCCGGAACAGCGAACAGCTCCCTTGGTGCCGGGTTTGACTCCTGGCTGGACCATGCGCGGCCGAGCTACGGGGAACTGGAGGCTGGCCATCCCGTGGCGGTGGCGGCGGCCGCAGCAGGCTACGGCGCAGTGGACCAGCTGGCAATGGTCAACGTTGCCGTGCAGCTTGCCAAGCTGGAAACCCACCCCGTGGTTGGTCCGGCCCTTGCCCAGGGCACAGTGCAGGCGACCGGCCTCTTCTACGACATCGCGACGGCGCGGGTACTGCTGGTGACGACGTCCGGGATCGAGCACCTGGACGCGGCACGGGCAGCGGAGCCGGCAAGCGCCGCTTCCCTACGGTGACCCGGGGCCGGTGGCTCCGGTAGGGCATGAACCGAAGCCACCGCCGCCAGATGCAGAAAGCGCCCCGGTTCGCGGAACCGGGGCGCTTCGTGCTGTGGGCGGGTATCCACCAGGCTGGACTTACTCCACGGGACTGGAACGGGCGATGTCCCAGGCGTTGGTGGCCGCGGCCATGAGCAGTGCGGCTCCCAGCATGTGGGCGGCCACGAGCAGCGCGGGAATGCCGTTGTAGTACTGGGTGAAACCTATGACAGCCTGGAGAACAGTGACCCCCAGGAGCCCCAGCACCGCTTGGCGGAAGGGGCCAGTGATCCTACGCATAAACACCAAAGCCAGGGCCACAACAGTGCCTGCGGTGATGAGGTAAGCCGGAACCGCGTGGATGTGGGAGAACAGGTCCCAGTCCAGGCCGTTACGTGGAGCGTCTGCATCCCCGGCGTGCGGGCCGGCGCCGGTCACCACCACGCCCAGCATCACGGCGAGTGCGGAAAAGAGTGCGACGGCGGCTGTCACCGGGCGCATGATTCCCGGCAGGGCACGGTGGCGGGAGGCCATGAACCTGCCGGTCCTGCCGAAGGCACGGTTCACGAGCAGAGTGGCGAACACCACCAGTGCCATGGACACCAGGAAGTGCAAGCCCACCACCCAGGGGTTGAGGTTGGTAAGGACGGTGATGCCGCCGATGACCGCCTGGGCGGGAATGCTGGCCAGAAGGCCGAGGGCCAGGAGGAAGAGGTCCCTGCGTTCCTTACGCAGGTTCCACAGGTACATGAGCATGAGGGCGGCGACGGCGGCCAGGGCAAAGGTAAGGAGCCGGTTGCCGAACTCAATGAACCCGTGGATGCCCATTTCCGGGGTATTGACCAGCGAGGTATCCGTGCAGCGTGGCCACGTAGGGCAGCCAAGGCCGGAAGCGGTCAGCCTGACAGCCCCGCCTGTCACCACCAGCAGGGTCTGGCCGATCAGCGAAGCCACGGCCAGGCGGCGGACCCGGGCGTCCACGGTACGGGGCAGCCTCGATACCAGGCGGCCGGCCAGTTGGGGAAGGCGCGAAGCCGTACTCACGATCATCTCAATTCCACTTGAACCAACGGATGGCTGCTGCCCCGGCGATGAGGGTCCAGAGCAGCAGTATGAAGGCGGCGCCAACGTCCAGGACGCCGCCAAGGAAAGCCTGGCGCAGGGATTCTCCCAGTGCCCCCGAGGGAAGGAACTCCACTAGTGGCTGGGCACCCGCAGGGAGCTTTTCGGCCGGAAGGACAATGCCGCCCAGGGCGCCGAGAAGGATCCACAGCAGGTTGGTGATAGCAAGGGTGGCCTCGGGCCTGACCGTTCCCGCCACCAGCAGGCCAAGGGCAGTGAACGCGGCGGCGCCGAGTGCCAGCAGCGCCAGCCCGGGGAGCCACCCTGTTGCCGGCGGCTGCCAGCCCAGGGCCAGGGCAACAGCACTGACCACTGCCACCTGCAGTGACAGCACCGCCAGGACGGAGAGGGCCTTCCCGGCCACGAGCCCGCCGCGGCCCAGGGGAGTGGTTGACAGGAAACGGAGGACGCCGTAGCGGCGGTCGAATCCGGTAGCGATGCCTTGCCCGGTGAACGCCGTAGACATTGCACACAGGGCGAGGATGCCGGGCACGGCCACGTTGATCCGGCTCGCGCCCATCCCGTCGAGGAACGGGGTCACGGTCAGGCCGATGAGCGCAAGCAGCGGCAGCACAACGGCAAGGATCAGCTGTTCGCCGTTCCGCAGCATGGCCAGTGCCTCGTACTTGCCCTGCAGCAGTACGCGCCGCAGCAACGGGGCAGGCTCCTGCCGCCCTGCAGCACCGGGCAGGCCAGTGGCAGCGGGTATCCGGGTCATCGGATGTCCTTTCCCGAGATATCCAGAAAGACGTCTTCAAGGCTACGCGCCTGCAGGCTCATCGATCCCGGCATGATGCCATGAGCTTCCCACCATGCAGCCAGGGCAGCGAGGTGGCCGGGCGTCAGCCCACCTGTGACGGAATAGCTGCCGGCCCGGGGCTCGGTCACCTCGATGCCGCCCGGGAAAACACCGGAAAGGTCAAGGCCCGGAGGTGCCTCAAAGACCAGTGTCCGCACGTGCTCGGCACCTGCCTCCACACCCGGATCACGCCGCAACAGCTCCGGAACGGTTCCCTCCGCAACGTTCCGGCCGCCGTCGATGATGTAGACGTAGTCGGCCAGGCGCTGGGCATCGTCCATCAGGTGCGTGGTGAGGACGATGCCCATTCCCGCGGTACGGAGCTCCGAAATCAGGTCGAACACCAGTTGCCGGGACTGCGGATCAAGGCCCGCGCTGGGCTCGTCGAGGAAGAGGACTTCAGGCCTGCCGATCAGGGCCGCGGCAAGGGCCAGGCGCTGTTTTTGCCCGCCGGACAGCCTGCGGACCGTTGTCCGGCTGAAGGTGTCGATTCGAAGGCGCTCAACCAGCTCATCCAAGGGCCAGGGCCGGGTGTACAGTCCGGCGATGTGCCGCAGCAGTGGAATGGGACGGGCCGACGGCGGAAGCCCGCCGTCCTGGAGCATGACACCTACGCGGGCGCGCAGCTGAGCTCCTGCCGTGGCGGGGTCGTGACCGAGCAGGGAAATGCTGCCGCCGCTTCGCTTCTGCAGCCCCTGGGCACACTCCAGGGTGGTGGTTTTCCCCGCGCCGTTTGCGCCGAGCAGGGCAGTGACTTGTCCCCGCTCTGCGATAAGCGAAATGCCGCTGACCACCCGGAGCATTTTTCCGTCCAGGCTGGGCAGCGGACCAACATCCTTAACTAGCCCGTTGATGGACAGAACCGGGGAATGGGGGGAACGCACCCCAGTATTCTACGTGATGTAGTATTTTTCGCGGCCCTGCGCGGAGGCTGGCTGAGGTCAGCCTGCCCTTACTGGAGCAGGGGACTAAATTACGCCATGATTGTGTTGTGTATTCCATGAGCAATGCTACTGCTGTGCCTTTTGCCGGGCACGGGGCCTCCCAGGCTCCTGCAGACCGGAGCCGGGCGGCTTCCGGTCCGGTGGCCGATGCCGATGAGCGTACCCGTGACCGCGTCCTCGCGGCGGTCCTGGAGCACGGGCCTGTCAGCGCCGCCGAACTTGGCGACCTGCTTGGATTCACCCCGGCGGCAGTGCGCCGCCACCTGGACCATCTGTCCCGCGAGGGAGTTATTGAAGTCAAGAGGGTTGCCAAGTCAGGTGCGGGCGCAGGCCGTCCGGCCCGGCGGTACGTCCTCAGCTCCCAAGGCCAGTCGAGCCTCGGCAACGATTACCTCGACATCGCCGCCCTCGCGCTTCAGCAGCTGCAGAAAGTGGCCGGACCCGACGCCGTCCGGGCATTTGCCGTTGAGCGTTTTGCTGACATGGAACGGCGGTACGCGCCGGAGATCGCAAAGGCCGGTCCGGACATCAGCAGCAGGGCCAAGGCACTCTCCGAAGCCCTCAGCCGCGACAACTTCGTGTCGTCCACCGCAACCATCGAAGCCAAAGCGCCGCTTCCGGCCGCGCTGTCCAGCGTGCAGCTGTGCCAGGGCCATTGCCCGATCCAGCAGCTTGCGGCCCGGTTCCCCGTGTTCTGCGACGTGGAAACGGAAGTGTTTTCGAGGCTGGTGGGCGTTGACGTGCGCCGGCTCTCCACGCTGTCCCGCGGCGGGCACGTCTGCACCACCCATATTCCTACAGGCAGGCCGTCTGTCCAGGAGCCCACAAGGCCTCCGGCAGCCCCCGCCAGCCTGAATGAAGTAACCAACCATCAGCAAGAAAGGCCGTGATGACGGACCAACTATCAGAGAAAGCGGTAGCCGAAAACACTGTGATCTCGGAAATTCTGGAGAAGAATCCCGAGCTCCATGGCATCGGCACCTACGAGTACGGCTGGGCTGACAAGAACGACGTCGGCGCCAACGCACGCCGTGGGCTTGACGAAGAGGTAGTCCGTGACATCTCGGCCAAGAAGAGCGAACCGGACTGGATGCTGGACCTGCGCCTCAAGGGCCTGAAGTACTTCGACCGCAAGCCCATGCCCACCTGGGGTGCGGACCTGTCCGGCATCGACTTCGACAACATCAAGTACTTCGTCCGTTCCACCGAGAAGCAGGCAGCCACCTGGGAAGATCTGCCCGAGGACATCCGGAACACGTACGAGAAGCTGGGTATTCCGGAAGCCGAGCGCAGCCGCCTCGTTTCCGGTGTTGCCGCCCAGTACGAGTCCGAGGTGGTCTACCACCAGATCCGCGAGGACCTCGAGGCCCAGGGCGTCATCTTCCTGGACACCGACACCGCCCTGAAGGAGCACCCGGAGATCTTCCAGGAGTACTTCGGCACCGTAATTCCGGTGGGTGACAACAAGTTCGCCTCGCTGAACACCGCCGTATGGTCGGGCGGGTCCTTCGTCTACGTCCCCAAGGGCGTCCACGTGGACATCCCGCTGCAGGCGTACTTCCGCATCAACACCGAGAACATGGGCCAGTTCGAGCGGACCCTGATCATCGCCGACGAGGACTCCTACGTCCACTACATCGAAGGCTGCACGGCGCCGATTTACACTTCGGACTCGCTGCACTCCGCCGTGGTGGAAATCATCGTCAAGAAGGGCGCGCGCGTCCGGTACACCACCATCCAGAACTGGTCCAACAACGTGTACAACCTGGTGACCAAGCGCGCCATCTGCGAAGAAGGCGCCACCATGGAGTGGGTCGACGGCAACATCGGCTCCAAGGTCACCATGAAGTACCCGGCTGTCTACCTGGTGGGCGAGCACGCCAAGGGCGAGACCCTCTCCATCGCGTTTGCCGGTGAGGGCCAGCACCAGGACACGGGCTCCAAGATGGTGCACATCGCGCCAAACACCAAGAGCTCCATCATCTCCAAGTCGGTGGCCCGCGGCGGCGGTCGTGCAGCCTACCGCGGACTGGTGCAGGTCCGTGAAGGCGCCAAGCACTCGGCCAACACCGTGCGCTGCGATGCCCTGCTCGTGGACACCATTTCACGCTCTGACACCTACCCGTACATCGACATCCGCGAGGACGATGTGCAGCTGGGACACGAGGCAACCGTCTCCCGCGTCAGCGAGGAGCAGCTGTTCTACCTCATGTCCCGCGGCATGCCCGAGGACGAGGCCATGGCCATGATCGTGCGCGGCTTCATCGAGCCGATCGCCCGTGAGCTCCCCATGGAATACGCCCTCGAGCTGAACCGCCTCATCGAACTCCAGATGGAAGGATCCGTCGGTTAATGACTGCCGAAGCTACAACCGAAAAGGCGCGCATCGGCGCACCGTCGATCGCAGGTTTCACCGAGGAGGGCGAACACCTCGTTCCCGCCAAGGTTGACCGCCACCACAGCCACGGCGTGCAGGTCATGGCCTCCCGCGCGGAGCGCCTGACCAGCCACGATGTTGCCGACTTCGCCCTGCCCAACGGCCGGGAAGAGGAATGGCGCTTCACCCCCGTGCGTGAACTGGCCAACCTCCTCTCCGACGCACCCAGCGACGCCGGTGTCCTGAACGTCGCCATCGAGGCGCCCGCCGCCGTCGTCCAGCGCACGCTGCACGCCGGCGAGGCCCCCCGCGGCGCCACCCTGGTCCCCGCCGACCGCGCCGCCGTCGTGGCTTCGGCCAACACGGACGACGCACTGCACATCCAGATCCCGGCCAACGCCGAACTGGACGAGCCCGTCCGCGTGGTTCTGTCCGGCAACGGTGCAGGCCGCCGCTCCAACTCCCACCACGTGATCGAGGCCGGCGAGAACAGCCGCGCCGTGGTCATCCTGGAGCACGACGGCTCAGCCGACCACAACGGCAACGTTGAGGTCTTCGTCCGCGGCGGCGCCCAGCTGACGGTGGTTTCCGTCCAGCTGTGGGAAGACGACGCGAAGCACCTGGCCCAGCACGACGCCGAGGTAGCCAAGGACGCCGTCTACAAGCACATCGCCGTGACCCTCGGCGGCAAGATCGTCCGCCTTAACTCCAACGTCCGGTTCTCCGGCGAAGGGGCCGAGGCGGAACTCCTCGGCCTGTACTTTGCCGACGCCGGGCAGCACCTGGAGCACCGTTCCTTCGTGGACCACAACGTGGCCAACTGCAAGTCCAACGTCCTGTACAAGGGCGCGCTGCAGGGCAAGGGTGCGCACACCGTCTGGGTTGGCGACGTCCTCATCCAGAAGCAGGCTGAAGGCACCGACTCCTACGAGAAGAACCAGAACCTGGTCCTGACCGACGGCTGCCGCGCCGACTCCGTGCCGAACCTCGAGATCGAGACCGGCCTGATCGAAGGCGCGGGCCACGCCAGCGCCACCGGCCGCTTCGACGACGAGCACCTGTTCTACCTCATGGCGCGCGGCATTCCGGAAGACGTAGCCCGCCGCCTGGTGGTCCGCGGGTTCCTGAACGAGATCATCCAGCAGATCAAGGTCCCGGCACTCGAAGAGCGCCTGACCGAGGCTGTGGAACGCGAACTCACGGCAACAGACAACTGACGAGGGACAGGCAGGGACGCATGAGTGGGAAGCCCAAGGGCGAGCTGGTTTGCAGCGCCAACGACATCAAGGTCAAGCAGGCGCTGCGCATCCTGGTCGACGACTACCCGGTAGCCGTGGTGCGGGATTCGATGGGTGATATCCACGCCATCGGGGACACCTGTTCGCACGCCGACATCTCACTCTCGGAAGGGGACGTGGAAGGCTGCGCCATCGAATGCTGGGGGCATGGCTCCCAGTTCGACCTGCGCAGCGGCCAGCCCCTCCAGCTCCCCGCCTACGATCCAGTTCCCGTGTTCGCCGTCGAGCTCGACGGCGACGACGTCTACGTGGATGTCACCAACGTTTTGAACGGCGCGGCAGTAGACAACTACTGAGCGCCCTGCAGCACCAGACTTACGAACGAAAAGAAAGAAGAGCATGTCAACTCTTGAGATCAAGGACCTGCACGTCAGCATTGAGACGGAGCAGGGCACCAAGGAGATCCTGAAGGGCGTCAGCCTGACCATCCGGACCGGCGAGACCCACGCCATCATGGGCCCAAACGGTTCCGGCAAGTCCACGCTGGCCTCCACCATCGCAGGCCACCCGCGCTACACCGTGACCAGCGGCTCCATCACCCTCGACGGCGAAGACGTCCTGGAGATGAGCGTTGACGAGCGTGCCCGCGCCGGTGTCTTCCTGGCCATGCAGTACCCGGTGGAGGTTCCCGGCGTCACCATGACCAACTTCCTGCGCACCGCCAAGACGGCCATCGACGGCCAGGCTCCGGCCCTGCGCACCTGGACCAAGGACGTCAAGGCGGCCATGGAACAGCTCCGCATCGACGCCGACTTTGCCCAGCGCAACGTCAACGAGGGCTTCTCCGGCGGTGAAAAGAAGCGCGTTGAGATCCTGCAGCTGGAACTCTTCAAGCCGAAGTTCGCCGTCCTGGACGAGACCGACTCCGGCCTGGACGTTGACGCGCTCAAGGTAGTTTCCGAGGGCGTCAACCGCGCCCACGCACAGGGCAACATGGGCACCCTGCTCATCACGCACTACACGCGTATCCTGCGCTACATCAAGCCGGACTTCGTACACGTGTTCGTGGACGGCCAGGTCGTAGAGGAGGGCGGCCCCGAGCTGGCCGACCGCCTGGAAGAAGAAGGCTATGACCGCTACGCCAAGGGCGCCGGTCCCGCCGTCGTCGCTCCCGCAGCAGCACAGGCCTAGTTAGGACTCTGCCATGACCGAAATCACGCCGGGCCGCACGGCCCTGGAGGATGTGGAAGAGGCGCTGAAGGACGTCATTGATCCCGAGCTCGGGGTCAACGTGGTGGACCTTGGCCTGCTCTACGGGCTGAAGTACTCCGATGACGACGGCGCGCTGCTGATCGACATGACGCTCACCACCGCCGCCTGCCCCCTCACCGATGTGCTCGAGGAGCAGGTGGGCAAGGCCCTGGACGGTGTTGTTGACGACTGGCGCCTGAACTGGGTGTGGATGCCGCCATGGGGTCCGGAACGGATCACCGACGACGGTAAGGACCAGATGCGGGCCCTCGGCTTCAACATCTGACCAAAGTACGACGACGGCGGGTCACCTTCCCTGGGAAGGTGACCCGCCGTCGTCGTCGATTTAAAGACTGGGAGCCGAGAACGTGTCGCACTGGTTGATGTCGCCGGTCTCGAAGCCGCGGTAGAACCAGCGCTGGCGCTGCTCGCTGGATCCATGGGTCCAAGCCTCCGGCGTGACCCGCCCCGTGGCTGCCTCCTGGATGCGGTCATCGCCCACCGCGGAAGCCGCTGACAGCGCGTCATTCAGGTCCTGCTGGGTGAGGGCCTCAAGGAACGGCTGGCCGTCGGGGCCCGGCTGTGTCGAAGCGTGCTTTGCCCACAGTCCTGCATAGCAGTCGGCCTGCAGTTCAACGCGGACTGCGCCTGACTCCGGGCCCTGCGGATCCTGCTGCGCCCGGTCAAGGTAGCCCAGGACGTTCTGGATGTGGTGGCCAAACTCGTGGGCCACCACATACTCCTGGGCCAGCGGCCCGCCCGAAGAGCCAAAGCGGTCGACGAGTTCCGTGAAGAACCCGGGGTCGAAGTAGGCGGTGGTGTCGGCGGGGCAGTAGAAGGGTCCCACGGCACTGGATGCCGTACCGCAGCCGGTGCTCACGGCCTCCTCGAAGATCACCGTCTCCGGCTGCGGGTACCGGACGCTGTACTGCTCCAGGTAGGCGGGCCAAAAAGCGTTGAGGCTGTTGACTGTGCCGGTGATCCGGCAGTCCACCCGCGCGTCGGCGTCGGCGCCTGTTTGGCACGCCGGCGCAGTGCCCTGGCTTTGCGGGGCCGGCGCCGCACCCCCCGCCAGGCCTTCGAGGAGCTGGGGATTGATGCCGAAGAGCGCAGCGACCAGCAGGATGAGCCCGCCGCCGATACCGCCGCCCACCTTGGCGCCCCGTCCCATGCCTCGCCGGTCCTGGACCTGCGATGGGTCAAGCTGCACATTGTCGTTGAAACTCATGAAGTCACATTACCCTTGGCCCCGGAAGTCAATCCGTGCAGGCCGGTAAAGTTGATCCGATGCCTTTCCTCAACAGAATCCAGCGATGGGCCGGTGAACGGCCCAACGACACCGCCGTCGTGGTCGCGGGCCGCCGCCTGTCCTGGGCTGAACTTCGGGATGCCGCGGCCGCACGGGTTGCCGAAACGAAGGCGGTCACCACACTGTGCCAGGCCAACTCCGTCGATTTCGCCGTCGACTTCGCAGCAGCGGTGGCAGGCGGGCGCCAGTGCGCGGTCCTGGACCCCGCCTGGCACCCGCACTTGCAGCAAGACATCGTCCGCCGCATCGACGCCTCGGCATTGCCTGGAATGGTGTCACCGGACGACGAACTCGGCGACGGGCCGGCGGAGAGCACCTTCCTGATTGGACTGACGTCCGGCACCACGTCCGTGCCCAGGGCGTTCACGAGGTCCCGGCGCTCCTGGCAGGAGTCCTTTGACGCCTCGATCGAATTCTTCGGCCTGCGGCAGGACGATGTCACGCTGGCCCCCGGACCGCTGGCGGCGAGCCTGAACCTGTACGCCCTGTCCGAATGCCTCTACGCCGGGTCGGAGTTCCAGACGCTCGAGCATTTCGACGTCGGGGACGTCCACTCGGCGATCACCCACGACCGCGTCACCCGCCTGGTCCTGGTGCCCACCATGCTGCGGATGCTCAGCGAACGCGGCCTCACCGGGTGCGTGGACGCCTCCGGGGTCCACACCATCATCTGCGCCGGTTCCAAGCTGGATGCCCGGACCCTCGAAGCTGCCCGGCGCTGGGCGCCGCATGCCACCATCTATGAGTACTACGGCGCCTCGGAACTGAGCTTCGTCTCCGGGGCCGGGCTGCCTGCCGGCCAAACCGCGGCCGTTGGCGGAACCGGCATCGGCCATCCCTTTCCCGGCGTGGACGTAGCCATCCTCGACGACGCCGGGGCGCCCGTGCCTGACGGCGCATCCGGCAACATCTGCGTCCGGAGCGGGATGGTCAGTAACGGCTACCTCTGGGGGGACGACGGGCAGGCCCTGCGGTCCTTCGGCAGTTGGTTCACCGTGGGGGACCAGGGCTACCTGGAGGCCGGGGAACTCCACATCCTGGGCAGGCGTGCGGACATGATCCTCACCTCCGGTAAGAACGTCTATCCACACGAGGTGGAGCTGGCCCTCGCGGCCGTGCCCGGGGTGGCCGCTGCGGTTGCTGCGGGCATGCCGGACGATCTCCGCGGCCAGCGCGTGGTGGCGGGCATCGTTCCGTCCGCCGGCGGGATCACTGCGGCGCAGCTGCGGACGGGCCTGGAAGGCATCCTGTCCCGGGACAAGCGTCCGCTCCACTACTACGTCCTCTCCGAGCTTCCCATGACGGGCGCCGGCAAGATCAGCCGCAACCTGCTGCTGGAGTGGATCCACTCGGGGGACCAAAGGGTGCGGAATCTTGGGAGCTGAGCTGTTGCCGCCGGACCGGCAGCCGGTGATTATCGCCGCCAAGCGGACTCCTGTCTGCCGGGCCAACGGGGCGCTGGGCAAGTTGCGGGCGCACCACCTGCTGGCCCCTGTCCTCCGGGAGCTGCTGGCGGAAACCGGAACGCAACCCGAAGATGTTGCGGACGTGGTGATCGGCAACGCGGTGGGCGGCGGCGGGAACGTGGCACGCCTGGCACTGCTGGAGGCGGGACTGCCGGTCAGCGTTCCGGGCATCACCGTTGACCGCCAATGCGGTTCAGGCCTTGATGCCATCGTCCTTGCTGCCCGGCTGACAGCGGCGGGCGGCAGCCCCCTCTTCCTGGCCGGGGGCGTGGAAAGCACCAGCACGGCACCCCTGCGTGCCTACCGGACGGCCGACGGCGGTGCGGACTTCTACCGGCGCGCCCAGTTTGTGCCGGCGCGCTTCGGCGACCCGGACATGGGCCCGGCCGCCGAGACGGTCGCCCAAAGATTCGGGATCAGCCGGGAGCGCCAGGATGCCTTCGCCCTGACGAGCCACCGCCGGGCCCTTGAGGCTGCGGATGCAGGGCATCTCGACGGCGAACTGGTCGCCTTGGAAACCGGCTCCGGAGCTGTATCGGCAGACGACGGCCCCCGCCGCGGCCTTACGCCCGCGGTCATGGCACGGTTCCCGGCCGTCTTTGTCCATGGCGGAACCGTCACCGCCGGAAACTCCTGCTTCGACGCCGACGCCGCGTCCGCCGTCGTGATGACGTCCCTCGAGCGGGCACGGGCAATGGGGGCCGCCGACGGCCTGGTGGTGCTCGGCACAGGAACCGCCGGCGTGCATCCGGAAATCCTGGGCGTGGGGGCCGCCACGGCCGCCCGTGACGCCTTGGCCGGGGCCGGCCGGACTGCCGATGAGCTGGACTTCGTGGAATTCAACGAGGCATTTGCATCGCAGACCCTCGCCTGCCTGGACCAGCTGGGCATTGAACCGGAACGGGCGAATCTCGACGGCGGTGCGCTGGCTTTGGGCCATGCCTACGGGGCGTCCGGCGCTGTCCTGGTGACACGCCTGCTGGCGCAGGCCCGCCGGGCCGGGGTGGCGGGCAGCCTGGCCATGGCAATGATCAGCAGTGCCGGCGGGATGGGCACGGCTGCCCTGCTGGAGTACCGGCGGCTCCAGGACGGCTAGGCCCCGGTTAGGGGCGGAAACGCCTCAGTCTTCGGTCTCGTCGTCGGCTTCGCCCAGGCCGCGGGCCGCGAGCGCCTCGCCCGTCTGGCGGGCAAATGCCACCGAGGTAATGAACACGGGCAGGACCAGGGCGCGCGGATTGCGCTCCAGGCCCCGGGCGCGGGCGGAATCCCGGACGTCGGCGAAGGTGCCGGCGATATAGGGGATGCTCCGCAGCATGATGCCGATGGTCAGGGCGAATCGCTCCGGGTCGGCGCCGAACCCTTTGAAGGGGCCGGCCGCCTTGACCACGCCGTCCAGGAGCTGCTGGACAGGCGTGGTGGCGGTCAGCAGGGAGGCGGCCACCACGCAGACCAGGATGTTCAGGACGATCCTGCCCGCCGTGGGGGCGCCCAGCTGCCACCACTGGAACAGGCCGATGACCAGCAGCACCGCCGCCAGCGGGCGGACGGTGGACCACAGCCGCTTCAGACCTGCGCCGGTCAGCAGGAAGAGGCCGCAGAGTCCCGCGACCACCGTGGCGGAAACGAGCCAGTCCTGGATCATGAAGGTGGCCAGGCCGCAGATGACCACCAGGAGGAATTTCAGCGCCAGGGGTGACCGGTGAATGAATGAGTTCCCGGGCACAAAGTTGGCGAGCAGAAAGCCGTGCCCTCTCATCGGATGCCCGGCTCCCTGGTGTGCAGGCCGGCCATGCACAGGGTGCGGTACGCCGCCACGGCCTGGGCGGGGGCGCCGTTGAACACTATTTTTCCCATGTCGACAACGAGCACCCGGTCCATCTCCAGGGCCAGCTCTAGGTCATGGGTGGACATGATGATCTGCTGCTCCAGGCCGGCCAGGGTCCGGCGCAGCAGTTCGCGGTTGCGCAGGTCCAGCAGGGTGGAGGGTTCATCCAGGACCAGCACGGCGGGCTCGACGGCGAGGACGGCGGCGAGGGCCAGCAGCTGCCGCTCGCCGCCGGACAGTTCGTAAATGCTCTGGTCCGCCAGGTGCAGCAGACCCAGCCGGTCCAGGGCGCCTTCCGCCAGCCTGCGCCGGTCGGCGCCGTTCTTCACGGACCGGCGCAGGGAGAGCTCCACGTCCTCCCGTCCCGTGGGCATGACCAGCTGGGAGAGCGGATCGGTGAAGACGAACCCGACGTTGCGGCGTACTTTGCGGACGGCACGTACTGTATCGTCGCCGTCGACCGTTACGCTGCCCGCGGTTGGCTGGACGAGCCCGTTGACCAGGCGCAGGAGCGTGGACTTTCCGGAACCGTTGGCGCCGATGACGCCTACGCGGCGTTCGGTCAGCTGCAGGTTCACGCCGTCCAGAAGGACCTTTGGTTCCGGGAGGTGGTCCACCGGAACGGTGACGGCGGCCTGGTCAAAGGTCACGTTGGGCATGGAGTGGAAACCCTAGGCGTTTGCGGGCTGCTGGCTGGTCCGCTTTACCCGGCGCACCAGGATGTCCGGGAAGGCGCGGTGCAGGGCAACAGCGATGAGGGCAGCGAGGACGTTCTTGATGATGTCACCGGGGTAGAAGACCACGTCGCTGAGGAATGCCTGTCCCCAAGTGGCCTTGGTGTTCAGCACGATGCCGGCGATGCCCAGCGAGTGCACAACCGCCACGCTGGTGACCGTTGCGGAGAGGAAGAGCCACAGTGCCCGGGCCTTGGTGGTCCGGCGGATGACCACCGTTGCCAGCCATCCCACGATCCCTGCGGCGATGGGGAAGGCGATGATGTAGCCGGCGGACGGGCCGGCGAGGATGCCCAGGCCGCTGCGGCCCTGGCTGAAGATGGGAAGGCCCGCGAGGCCCAGGAGGACATAGAGCCCCACGGCGGCGAAGCCCCGCCCCGGACCGAGCACCAGGCCGGTCAGCATGACGGCGAGCGTCTGGAAGGTGATGGGGACGCCGAAGCCGTTGACGGCCAGTCCGGGAACCAGCGCCGAGCCGGCCACCAGGGCGGCGAAGACGGCGATCAGGCCCAGGTCTGTGGCGTTCCAGCGGCGGCGGCCTGCCTGCTGGATTTTTGAGATGGCAGTGTCGGTGTTGCTCATGGTGGTCCTGTCGGGGTTGTACAAGCGGAGTCTAAGGTACTGCCGACGCTACAGGGACGGAGCAGCCCGCATTTTGTAGGTGCCCCACTAAATGCGGGTGCCGGTGCTGACGGCTGGATACAACAGGACGCCCTTGGCTTAACCGGCCGCGGCGCTTTCGGCGTCTTGAGAGAATGGATCCCATGGAGTTCAACCGGCTGTTGCAGATCCGGCGCATCTTTGCCCAGCCTGCGGCGCTGGATCTGCCCCGGGGCAGGGAGATCGTCGAACGCTGGCCGGATGCCGACGTCGTGCCTATCGAGAACCACTGGAACATCCCGGAACTGCACGGGGACGAAACGAACGTGCCGCGCTGGTCCCGGATCAAAACGGAGGCGCTGGTGCTTGGCGTCAAGAAGGCGCTGACCGTGAAGCCGAACGGCCGGTCCGCGGATTTCATCGCGCCCTCAACTGCGAACGGCTGCGCCATGGCCTGCGCTTACTGCTATGTGCCCCGGCACAAGGGGTACAGCAACCCGGTCACGGTGTTCGCCAATATCGACCAGATTGCTGGTGCTCTTGAGCGGCATGTCGTGCGGCAGGGCATGAAGCTGGAGCCCAACCAGTGCGACCCCCAGCTCTGGGTCTACGACATCGGGGAAAACAGCGACTGTTCCGTTGACGCGCTGATCAGCGACAACGTGGAGGATCTCGTGTCGCTCTTCCGCGAGCTGCCAACCGCCAAGTTGTCCTTCGCCACGAAGTATGTGAACCCGGCGATGCTCGGGTGGGACCATGGCGGCCACACGCGGATCCGCTTTTCCCTCATGCCGGCGGACCTGGCGAAATCGGTTGACGTCCGGACTTCACCCGTGGCTGAACGGATGGCGGCAATCAACGACTTCGTCGATGCCGGGTACGAGGTGCACGTAAACTTTTCCCCGGTTATTGTCACGGACACATGGCTCAGCGACTGGGAGGAGCTGCTGCGCCAGCTTGATGCAACCCTCTCCGACGCCGCAAAGGCGCAGCTTGCGGCGGAAGTGATCTTCCTGACGCACAACGAACGGCTCCATGAAGTAAACCTCGGGTGGCATCCGCGGGCGGAGAATGTGCTGTGGCGTCCGGACCTTCAGGAATCGAAGGTGTCGTCCAACGGCTTCAGCAACGTCCGGTACCGTTCAGGAGCCAAAGCCGGGTACGTTCGGCAGCTGACCGCGCTGATTGACAAGATCGTGCCGTACTGCCGGATCCGCTACGCGTTCTGAGGCCTGAGGCCGCCCCGCCGCGCTAAACTGGTGCGATCATGACCGGTGCCCATTCACGTCTTTTGGCCTGGCTCGTCGCCTTGGCGACCGTCCTAACGGCCTGTGCGCCCGCCGTCGGCCTCAACGATCCTGCCGCCACACAAACGGCACCCGTTTCCTCCGTCCCACCTGAGACCACCGTTGCGACGCAACCGGCACCGGCGCCCGCTCCTGCACAGGATCCCGAGCCGCCCCCGGTGCCGCAGCCGTATGCCCTCAACCTCTACCAGGAGGGGGACTTCGTGCCGCAGTACACCTTCGACTGGTGTGTCGCGGCCAGCATCCAGATCGCGCACAACCTTATCGACGATACCGGTGGCGGCACCTGGACCGATTCTGCCCAGCAGGGGGAACTGTGGGAGATGGCACGTGCACGGTCGTCCAACTCGTTCAATGGTGCCAACCCGCGGGGCTGGGCGCAGGTGCTGACCGAGGTGGGCATGGGGCCGTACACCGTGGTCAGCATCGCGGACTACGGGGATGCGCTGCAGACTGCGGCCCGGGCCATCACCGAAACCGGCCGACCCGTTGGCCTGGTGATGTGGAGCGGCCGGCACGCGTGGGTGATGAGCGGTTTCGAGGCGCTGGGCGATCCCGGCCAGTTCACCGAATTCACCGTCACCGGCATCCGCGTCCAGGATCCGCTGTACCCGCACGGCAGCGGGCAGTGGGGTCCGTCGCCTGTGCCCAACAGCCTCCTTACCCCCGAGCAACTGGCAAAGCAGTTCGTGGTACGCGAACCGCGGCGCTGGAGCAGCGACCTGCCGGCTGGCTACATGCTGGTGCTGCCTACGCAGGCGTGATCAGTCACAGCGCAATGTAAGCGGCCTTCGCGGCGGGGACCAGATGTCGGTGGCGTGCGGAATACTGTTCCCATGGTTCTCGCTGGGGAAAGGCTGCCGCCGCAGCCAGCACGAATGCCTGATTTCGAAGATGACTTCGCACACGGACCCCGCTCTGACCTTTGGATCGCACACTATCTGCCGCATTGGACTACACCGGACAGGTCTGCCGCCCGATACGAGACGCGGCCCGACGGACTCGCTTTGAAGATCGAGGAAGACCAGTTGGACTGGCGCGAAGAGGATGCCCCGCTGCGCGTATCGAACCTGCAGACGGGTGCATTCTCAGGACCACTGGGAACAACAGTTGGAACTCACCGGCACCGCCCTGATGGACTCCAGGTGCGCACCCCCACAACCGCTCAACTGCTGTGGGCGCCATCGGGCGGGCGGATTGACCTGACCATCAGTGCGACGCGGGATACCGGGTGCATGGTCGCCGCATGGCTCGTCGGCATTGAGCACCGCAGCCAGGCTGAGGCCGGCGAAATATGTATCTTTGAGATCGATGCCGCAACGATCGGTCCAGCCACCCTTGCCCGGACCGGCATAAAGGCCCATGGCGACCTTGGGCTCCAGTCCGACATGACTGAGGTCGAGCTTCCCTTCGACGCTACACGACCGCATACCTGGACAGTCATATGGGGTGCAGGCGAGACCACGATCGGATGCAACGGCACGGCCATTCGTCACCTGGGCCAGGCGCCCTCTTATCCGCTCATCCTCATGATTGACCTTTTCGAGATTGGACCACCCGGTGGCACCTATCCCAAGGCAGCGCTTGTCCACCACGTCCGGGGTTGGGAAGCCTAGGGCGTGGCCAATGCCAGGATCTATGGGGAATCCACCGGGAGTCCTGAAGGTATTCCCGTCCTTTACCTTCACGGCATCGCTTTGGTGGCAGTGACAACAAGTTGTCGAAGCGTATGCCCGCCGGCTGGTTGGCGAGGACCGCGACGACGAGCGGGAGGGGATGACGTTCGCACTCCTGGTCACCCACTGTCACCTTATTCACGGCCGGCGGGACATCAGCGGCCCCGCCGTCACCGGCTGGCGGGTGCACCGCCGCTGGAAATCGAGCCGGCTCGTCATCATCGAGGACGAAGGACACGGCGTCCCGGCATCCGTGGCGGCGCTGACGGCGGCGGTCGAAGAAATTGCTTCATCAATCTGAACTGGCGGCCTGTAACGCACCCAACGGCTCTGGCCTTCGGGCCAGGTCCCGATCGGCTGAGCCGGGCGGTAGACTTGTACGGGCCGTTCTCCGGCCATTCTGCCCCGCGTCCTCCAGATCTTCCTGAGGCCTGTGGCGTTCCCTGTTTGTGAAAGGCCTTACCTGCTGTGATTACCGTCCAGGACCTCGAACTGCGCGCCGGTGCCCGGCTCCTCATGGACCAGGTGAGCTTCCGCATCGACAAGGGCGACAAAGTCGGCCTCGTGGGCCGCAACGGCGCCGGGAAAACCACCCTGACCCGCGTCCTGGCGGGGGAGGGGCTTCCCGCGGCCGGCAAGGTCACCCGCAGCGGCGAAATCGGCTACCTGCCGCAGGACCCGCGGACTCCCGACATGGAGCAGCTCGCGCGGGACCGCATCCTCTCGGCACGTGGCCTGGACGTCGTCGTCGGGAAGCTCAAAAAGGCCCAGGCGGACATGGCCAGCGAGGATGCCGAAGTCCAGCGGAAGGCCATGGGTCGGTACGATCGCCTCGAAGCCGAATTCCTCGCTGGCGGGGGCTACGCCGCTGAAGCGGAGGCGGCAGCCATTTCCTCAAACCTTGCCCTGCCCGAACGGATACTGAACCAGCCGCTCAGGACCCTCTCCGGCGGCCAGCGGCGCCGCGTGGAACTGGCCCGCATCCTCTACTCCGGCGCCGAAACGATGCTCCTCGACGAGCCCACCAACCACCTGGACGCCGACTCCATCTCCTGGCTCCGGGACTTCCTCAAGAACCACCAGGGCGGCCTGATCGTGATCAGCCACGACGTCGAACTGCTGGAGGCCACGGTCAACAAGGTGTACCACCTGGACGCCAACCGCGCCCAGATCGACTTCTACAACATGGGCTGGAAGCGGTACCTGCAGCAGCGCGAGACGGACGAGCGTGCCCGCAAGCGCGAACGCGCGAACGCCGAAAAGAAGGCCCAGGTCCTGATGGACCAGGCCAACAAGATGCGCGCCAAGGCCACCAAGGCAGTGGCCGCGCAGAACATGGCCAAACGCGCCGAGCGGCTCCTCAGCGGCCTGGAGGCAGTCCGCGAGCATGACCGCGTGGCAGCACTCCGCTTCCCGGAACCCTCGCCGTGCGGCAAGACCCCCCTCACGGCCGAAGGGCTCAGCAAGTCCTACGGATCGCTGGAAATCTTCACCGACGTGGACCTCGCCATCGACCGCGGCTCCAAGGTGGTCATCCTGGGCCTCAACGGCGCTGGCAAGACCACCCTCCTGCGGATGCTCGCCGGCGTGGACCAGCCCGACACCGGTGACATCGTTCCCGGTCATGGACTCAAGGTGGGATACTACGCCCAGGAACACGAAACCCTGGACCATGACCGGACGGTCCTGGAAAACATGCGTTCGGCCGCACCGGATATGAAGGACGCCGAGGTCCGCGGCATCCTGGGCTCGTTCCTGTTTTCCGGCGACGACGTGGACAAGCCCGCGGGCGTGCTCTCCGGCGGTGAGAAAACCCGCCTTGCCCTGGCGACCATTGTGGCTTCCAGCGCCAACGTCCTGCTCCTCGACGAACCCACCAACAACCTGGACCCCGCCAGCCGTGCGGAAATCCTCGGCGCTCTGCGCAACTACACCGGCGCCGTCGTCCTCGTCAGCCACGACGAGGGCGCCGTTGAAGCCCTCAACCCCGAGCGGGTGGTACTGCTTCCTGACGGCGTGGAGGACCTGTGGAACGAGGACTACCTGGACCTGATCACGCTGGCCTAGCGCTTAGCGGACCCGGAGTTCACGGGCTCCGGTGATATCGCGGAGTTGCCCGTACGTGATGCTAAACATCGTGGTGTGGTCACCCGCTCCGGCCCAGAGGAGGTCCTGGTCCCTGAGGGACTCATCCAGGAGCGTCCGGATTCTCCGTGGATGGCCCACCGGTGCCACGCCGCCCACCGCCTGGCCCGTGTGCTTGAGCACAAACTCCGGTGAGGCGCGGCGGATCCTTCCCTCGCCGAGGTGACCCGCCACCAGGGCCGTGTCCACCCGCGCCGCCCCGCTGGCCAGGATGAGCAGCGGCCCGCCGTTCAGGTCAAAGACCAGGCTGTTGGTGATCGCCGCGACGTCGCACCCAAGGGCTTCTGCTGCCGCCACTGCCGTGGGCACGCCGGCCGGGAAACGGCGGACTGTATCACCCACGCCGGCAGCCATCAGCGCGGACCGCACCAGTGCAACGGGGCCGGGATCGCCGTTTTCGTGCATGTGTCAGTACCCCTGCGCGTCCAGGAGGGCGTCTTCCTCTTCCTCCGACGTCGCCTTCTTCCGCTTCCGCGGCGGGGAGGGACGACGGCCGGAGGACGCGGCGGAATGGACGGTTGCGTCGTCCACGGCGTCGTCCTCGGCGTCGATTGCCGCGTTGCGCGCCTGCTGCCGCGCCGCATAGCCGAACGCCACAAACATGAGGACGCCGAACGCGAACCACTGCAGCGAGTAGGACAGGTGCGTGCCCTCCTCGGTGGAAGGCTTCGGGAAGGCGGCCGGCATTTCTGCCGCCCGGGGCGTCTCTGACGCAAGCTGCCCGTACGCGCCGGTCAGCAGGGGGTAGCCGAGTTCCCTGGAATAGGCGGCCAGGTCGATGGATGCCAGCTGGCCTTCCGGTGCCCCGCGCTGCAGTTCAGGTTCCGGATGCTTCAGACGCACGACGGCGGTGACTTCGCCGGAGGGAGGCGCCGGTACCGAGTCCGGGCTGCCAGGGTTCTTGTTGCCGATGGGCAGCCAGCCGCGGTCCACCACCACGGTTTCACCGGACTCCAGCCGGAACGGGACCACAACCTCGTAGCCGGGCTGCCCGTTCAGGGGCCGGTTGCGGACGATGCGCTGGCCGGCCACGTCGTAGGAGCCTTTCAGCTCCACCTGGGTCCATTCCTTGGCAGGGTCAAGCTTTGTGAACTGTTCCCGGGCTTGTTCAAAGGGAATAGGGGTGGCCGAGTAGTTGGTCACCACGCGGTTGATCTCGGCGAGCGTCTCCGCCCTGCGGTCCATCTGCCAGCGGCCAAGGAACACACAGGCGGTGGCGAAGATCGCGGCCAGCAGGAGATAGCCCAGCCATTTGCTGGAGAAGAGGAAACGGTACATTCAGCTGTCCTGCTCCAGGGCACCGTCCGGGGAGCCGGTGTCGAGAGGGAGCGTTTCCTTCCACAGCCCGCGCGTCTGCAGGTAGTCCTCCAGCCACTCCCGGTGCTCTGCACAGGCCAGCCAGGTCTTGCGCCTCTCCGGGGCATGGATCTTCGGGTTGTTCCATAGGAGCTGCCAGGACGCGCTGGACCGGCAGGCCTTCCGGGAGCAGATCGCGCCTGTTTCGGCCACTGCAGGACCGGTCCCCGCAGCAAAGTCGAAGATGCTCATGATGCCTGCCGCTCCTCCCCAGGTTCGTTCTCGTCGTCGTTGATTAGCTCGCCCTGCAACAACTCACTGCCGGGACCTTCGTCACCGGCGGGCTGAAGCGGGCTCTCTATTTCGGCCAGGGGAGCGGAGTCCAGCAGTGAATCGCTGTGCCCCTCAGCTTTGTCGCTCCCGTTTGCGATGACCACCGCGATCCAGGGCAGGAAAACGGCGCCGGCGACCGCAATGATCTTGAACCAGCCGTCCACCACGAAGATCAGGATCAGGCACACCATGCGGATGCCCATCGCCAGGGCGTACTTGATCATGCGCTTGCGCATGTCCTCGGAATGGGCTCCCGCGGCATCCGTAATGCTGTGGACCTCAGCATCGCCGGAGAACCGGCCGGCATCTCCAGGCACGGATTGTCCCGCGTGGTTTTCAAGGGTCACGGTGATTTATCACGCTCCAAAGGCTTGCATCAATTCTCTCACCATCGGCAGTGCCGCCCAAACCCGCGCCGGGCCTGGCGATAAGATCGTCAGGCAGCCCATCCCACCTTTGCTACCGCGGCGCAGCGTGCCGCAGAAATCCGGAGTGCCCCCATGACTGAAGCAGTTTCCGCCCCCCGCAGCGTCCTTGTCACGGGCGGCAACCGCGGCATCGGCCTGGCCATCGCTGAAGCCTTCCTGGCCAACGGTGACAAGGTGGCCGTGACCTACCGCAGCGAGTCGCAGCTGCCGGACGGGATCCTGGGCGTCAAGGCGGACGTCACCGACGAAGCGTCCGTGGATGCCGCCTTCAAGGAAGTTGAAGCCGCCCACGGCCCCGTCGAGGTCCTGGTGGCCAACGCCGGCATCACCAAGGACATGCTGCTGCTGCGCATGAGCGAGGACGATTTCACCTCCGTCATCGACACCAACCTCACCGGGGCTTTCCGCGTCATCAAGCGCGCCTCCAAGGGCATGATCCGGCTCCGCAAGGGCCGCGTGGTCCTCATCTCGTCGGTGTCCGGCCTTTACGGCGCCCCGGGACAGATCAACTACTCCGCCTCCAAGGCAGGCCTCGTGGGCATCGCCCGTTCCCTGACCCGTGAACTCGGGTCCCGCGGCATCACGGCCAATGTGGTCGCTCCTGGCTTCATCAACACGGACATGACTGCAGAGCTCCCCGAAGCCACCCAGAAGGACTACCTCACCAGCATTCCGGCAGGCCGGTTCGCCGAGGCGTCGGAGGTTGCCAACGTGGTCCGCTGGATCTCCAGCGACGAGGCCGCCTACATCTCCGGCGCTGTCATCCCGGTGGACGGCGGCCTGGGCATGGGGCACTGACCCCTCCCGCCAAACTAGCCCCGCGGGGCTTCTTTGTGGGACCCGGACAACGGAATCGGCACCGGCCGCTGGCATGATGGACAGCAGGCCTTCATGGATTTAGACGTATCGAACAAAAGGAGCCCCTATGGGACTGCTGGACAACAAGACCGCCATCGTCACCGGATCATCACGCGGTATCGGCGCTGACGTAGCCAGGATCCTCGCCGGCGAGGGCGCGGCCGTCGTCGTGAACTACCGCCAGAAAGCGCCCCGCGCCAACAAGGTGGTGCAGGGGATTGAGGCCGACGGCGGCCGCGCCGTGGCCGTGGGCGCGGACCTCACCACCCAGGAAGGCGTCCAGGCTCTGGCCTCCGCGGCGATGGAGAACTTCGGTTCCCTGGACATACTCGTCCTCAACGCGTCCGGCGGCATGGAGACCGGCATGGGTGAGGACTACGCGCTCAAGCTGAACCGCGACGCCCAGGTGAACATGCTCAACGCCGCGGTGCCGCTGATGAAGGAAGGCTCCCGCGTGGTCTTCGTGACCAGCCACCAGGCGCACTTCATCAACACTGTCCCCACCATGCCCGCCTACGAGCCCGTGGCCCGCAGCAAGCGTGCCGGCGAGGACGCCCTGCGCGAGCTCATCCCCAGCCTGGCCGAACAGGGCATCACCCTGGTGGTGGTGTCCGGCGACATGATTGAGGGCACCGTCACCGCCACGCTGCTGGACCGCTCCACGCCGGGCGCCATCGAGGCCCGCCGTGCAGAGGCCGGCAAGCTGTACTCCGTGGAGGAATTCGCGCAGGTGGTGGCAGGAATGGTGACGGCCGACGTCGAATCCGGCCACACCGAATACGCAGGCGGCGCAGACTACTTCGGCAAGGGCGCGCAGCAGGCCGACAGCTAACCGCCACCCAGTCCGCCAGATGGCATTTCGCAGCAGTTGTCCTGACGGATACTGCCGCGAAATGTCATCCCGCGTTTAAGGGGTCAGACGCCGGCGACGTAACGGACGGCGTCGAGGTAGGGCATGTTGACCGCGGCATCCGCTACCGCCCGGACCGCAGGCTTCGCGTTGAAAGCCACCCCAATGCCGGCGGCACCCAGCATGTCCAGGTCGTTGGCGCCGTCACCAACGGCCACGGTGTGCTCCAGTGCGATGCCTTCGGCGGCTGCCCATTCGCGCAGGTACTTCTCCTTGGCTGCACGGTCCACCACGGAGCCAAGGACCTTGCCGGTCAGCGCTCCGTCGACGATTTCGAGTTCATTGGCCTGCCAGTAGTCCAGCCCCAGCCCGTCGGCGATCGGCTGCAGGATCTGGTTGAAGCCCCCGGACACTACTGCCACCACATGCCCTGCCGCCTTGAACGCGGCCACGAGCTCGGCGGCCCCTTCGCTGAGTTTAACTTCCTGCCGGACGGAATGGACGACGTCGGCTGGCAGCCCTGCGAGCACGGCCACACGGGCGTGCAGGCTCTGGGTGAAATCCAGTTCCCCCCGCATGGCGGCTTCAGTGACAGCGGCGACCTCTTCCCGCTTGCCTGCGTACGCGGCAAGAAGTTCGATGACCTCCTGCTGGATGAGCGTGGAGTCTACGTCCATAATCAGCAGCTTGCGGCCAGCGGAACGCAGCCCGGCGGGAACCAGGGCCGTGTCCAGCCCGTCAATCGCGGCGTCCGCCACGGCACGGCGAAGGCTGGCGATCCCCGCGGCGGTGGCATCGGGAAGGGCCAGTTCTGCCAAGTGCACCCGGTAGCGGTCGTCACCCAGGGACTCCTCCGACACCACCTCTGCGCCGAGGCCGGCCAGGACGGAACGCAGCTGCTCCAGCCCGTTTGGAGTCATATTTTGGCCATAGCTGACCGCAGTCACGTTCGAAGTCATGCCTGCAATCTTATCGAGCACTGGGAGGGTCCTTTGAATTCATTGCGCACCGACCGGCAACTCTGAAATTCCGGCGGCCTGCAGGGTGTTTCAGCACCCCGGCACCGGTTATCAGTCGGGCTCTTTTTTGTCCTAGTGTCTACTCCTATGAGTGATGTTCTGGAATTGTCTTCCGTCAGCGTTGTCCGAGGTAAAAAGACCCTGCTGGACAAGGTTGACTGGGAAGTCAATGAGGGCGAACGCTGGGTGATCCTGGGCCCCAATGGCGCCGGCAAGACCACCCTCCTGCAGATCGCAGCCGCCCGGCTCCATCCCAGCAGCGGCACCGCCGGCATCCTGGACGAAACCCTGGGTCGCGTCGACGTATTCGAACTGCGCCCCCGCATCGGCCTTTCCTCGGCTGCCCTCGCCACCCAGATCCCCGAACAAGAGAACGTCCTCAACGTTGTGGTAACGGCCGCTTACGGCGTCACCGGACGATGGCGGGAAGGCTACGAGCGCGACGATGAACGCCGCGCCTTCCGCCTGCTGAACGACTGGGGGATGGGTCCGCTCCTGAACAGGACCTTCGCCACCCTCTCCGAAGGCGAACGCAAGCGCGTCCAGATCGCCCGCGCCCTCATGACGGACCCCGAACTGCTGCTGCTGGATGAACCCGCCGCAGGGCTCGACCTCGGCGGCCGCGAGGAACTCGTCCACAAGCTCGGCGAACTCGCCAGTGACGAGGCGGCACCGGCAATGGTCCTGGTAACCCACCACCTGGAGGAAGTCCCGCCTGGATTCACGCACGCCATGCTCCTTCGCGACGGCGGAGTTGTGGCCGCAGGCCCCATCAACGAGGTCCTCACCGACGAACACCTCAGCACCACGTTCGGCCTCGACCTGGATGTCACGGAGAACGCCGGGCGTTACTCCGCCACCGCGCGCCGCTAGGCGGCACACACGCAGTTGGACCTTCTCAGCAGCATCTTTGTGTTCATTGCCGGCCTGTGGGCGGGCACCATCAACGCGGTGGTGGGTTCCGGCACCCTTGTGACGTTCCCGGTGCTCATCGCGCTGGGCATCACGCCGGTCGTCGCGTCCATGAGCAACGCCATGGGACTCGTCGCCGGAGGAGCCGCGGGAGCTTTCGGGTACCGCCGGGAGCTCAGAGGCCGCGGCCGCCAGCTGATGCGCCTGCTCCCGGCGTCGCTCCTGGGCGGCATCTCCGGTGCATGGCTGCTGCTGCACCTGCCGGAGGAAATCTTCCACTACGTGGCACCGGTGCTGCTGGTGGTTGCAATGCTGATGGTGGTGTTCCAGCCCAGGCTGCAGGCCTGGGTCAAGGACCGCGAGGAAAACCCCGAACACGCGGTGCGGGACAAGCGGCACGGCATTCTTCTGGTTGTGCTGGTCTACTTCGCGGGCGTGTACGGAGGCTACTTCGTGGCAGCCCAGGGAATCCTGCTGGTGGGCATCCTGGGGGTCTTCCTCACCGGCACCATCCAGAATGCCAATGCCATGAAGAATATCCTGGTGCTGGGCGTCAACCTGGTGGCCGCGGTCTCCTACCTGCTGTTCGCCTTCGGCCGCATCAACTGGCTGGTGGTGCTGCTGATTGCGGTCAGTTCCAGCATCGGCGGCCTGGTGGGCGCCAGGGTGGGCCGCCGGCTGTCCCCGACCGTGCTGCGCGCCGTGATCTTCGTCCTGGGAGTGGTGGCCCTGGGATTCATGATCGCCAATCTGCTGAAATAATCGCCCGGTGACAATCCACTACCTCGAGTCCGCGGATGATCCGCGGGTGTCCGATTACACCCGCCTCACCGACGTCCACCTGCGCAAGCTCCGGGAGCCGGCGGAGGGCATGTACATCGCCGAATCATCCCGCGTACTCCGCCGTGCCCTCGCTGCCGGCCACCAGCCGCGCTCGTTCTTCCTGGCGGAGAAATGGCTCGATGACCTGCGGGACGTCCTTGATGCCTATCCCGGCGTACCCGCGTTCATCGGACGGGCAGCCCTGCTCGAAGAAATCACCGGCTTCCACCTGCACCGCGGCGCCATGGCCGCCATGCACCGTCCGGCGCCCGTCCCGCTGCCCGAACTCCTGGCAGGCGCCCGGCGGGTGGCCGTGCTCGAGGACATCGTGGACCACACGAACGTTGGGGCCATCTTCCGGTCCGCCGCCGCACTGGACATTGACGCCGTCCTGGTGTCTCCCCGGTGCGGGGACCCGCTGTACCGCCGAAGCGTCCGGGTCAGCATGGGGACTGTTTTCCAGGTTCCCTGGGCACGCCTGGACAGGTGGCCGGAGGACCTTTTGGTGCTCAAGGACCACGGCTTCGAGGTTGCCGCCCTGGAGCTCACGGAGGACGCACAGGACGTGGACATTGTGGCCGCGCGGAACCCGGACAAGCTCGCCCTGGTGCTCGGCACCGAAGGCGCCGGCATGAGCGCGGAGACACTTGCCGCCGTCGACCTTGCCGTGAAAATCCCCATGCGCAACGGTGTGGACTCGCTCAACGTGGCGGCGGCGTCTGCTGTGGCGTTCTGGGAGCTGCGGACGCGGGGCTAGCCGGGAGGTGCGGCACCGGTTCGTCAGCACCGCCGGCGTCGGCTATGATTGATAGCTGGTTGTCCTGCTGATTCCGCTTCGGCCGAGTCAGGAACACACCATCCCATTCATACCTGGCAGCTGGCAAAATCCAGCGCGTGAACAAAGGTCCCATTATGAAGTCTGAGATCCACCCGAAGTACGAAGCTGTTGTTTTCAACGACCTGGCCTCCGGCACGAAGTTCCTGACGAAGTCCACCGTGTCTTCCTCGAAGACCATCGAGTGGGAAGACGGCAACACCTACCCGGTCATCGACGTCGAAATCTCCTCCGAGTCCCACCCGTTCTACACGGGCAAGCAGCGCATCATGGACTCCGCTGGCCGCGTCGAGCGCTTCAACGCTCGCTTCAAGGGCTTCGGCGGCAAGAAGTAGATTCTTCCTCCAAGCTTCATCGAGAAAGCCCGCACCGGCAACGGTGCGGGCTTTCCGCTTTAACGCGGCCCGCCGTTCTGCGGCAGGATGGAGCCATGAGCCAGCACCCCCTTCCAAACCGTGATCCTTCCGCCAACACCCGCCTGCACGGTGAGTACAAGGTACCGGGCGGCAAGCTGGTGGTGGCGGACCTGGCAGTTGTGGACGGGCTCCTGGCGGACGTCTCCATCAGCGGTGACTTCTTCCTGGAACCGGATGAGGCCCTCCTGGACATCAACCGCGCACTGACCGGGCTGCCCGGAACCACTCCCGCCGCCGAGCTGGCCGCCACAGTAACCGCGGCCCTTCCGCCGGACGCATCCCTGTTCGGCTTCTCGGCCGACGCCGTGGCGGTCACGGTGCGACGTGCACTGGCCAAAGCCACCTCGTGGGCGGACCACCACTGGAATGTCATCGCGCCCACGGTCCTGCCCACCGAAATCAACGTGGCCCTGGACGAGGTCCTCACCGAAGAGGTCGGTGCAGGCCGGCGCAACCCCACCCTTCGGTTCTGGGACTGGGAGGAGCCGTCCGTGGTCATCGGGAGCTTCCAGTCGGTCCGGAACGAGGTGGACCCCGGCGGCGTGGCGAAGCATGGCATTAAAGTGGTCCGCCGCATCAGCGGCGGGGGAGCGATGTTCATGGAGGCAGGCAACTGCATCACCTACTCGCTGTACCTGCCGCAGACGCTGGTGGACGGCATCAGCTTCGCTGATTCCTACCCGTTCCTGGACGCCTGGGTCATGGCAGCGCTGGAGAAGCTGGGCATTACGGCCTTCTACGTGCCGCTCAATGACATTGCCACGGACCAGGGAAAGATCGGCGGCGCAGCCCAGAAACGGCTTGCCAACGGGGGAATGCTGCACCACGTCACCATGAGCTACGACATCGACGCCGACAAAATGGTGGAAGTGCTCCGGATCGGCAAGGAGAAGCTCTCCGACAAGGGAACCCGCAGCGCCAAGAAGCGTGTGGACCCGCTCCGCCGGCAGACCGGCCTGGCGCGTACGGCGATCATTGAAGCGATGATGGAGGTGTTCGCCGAGCGGTACGGCGCCACGCCGTCAGAACTCAGCGAGGGTGAACTGGCCGCGGCCCGTGAGCGCGTGGCCACGAAGTTCGGCACGGAGGAATGGCTCCACCGGGTTCCCTGACGCACCGAGCCCGGGGTTCACTGCGCAGGGCGGTCAGAAGCTTACCGGGCTGTGGATGGTGAGTTTACGACGGCGGCCTGCGCCGTGAGTGCCCGCAGCAGGTGGCTGCGCTGCTCCAGGATAATGCGGCGCAGGGCCCGGGGAGCGTCAGCATTGGCTGCCAGCCATTCGTCAGTCCGGCGGAGGACCGGATGCTCCGCCGGTTCGATGCCGTCCGCAAGGTCCTGGTCCAGGGGGAACAGGCCGCGGACAATCCTGCTGCCGATTTCGATGCTGCGCCCTTCCCAGACCCCGCGCAGGCACTCGAAATACGGCTCCACATAGGGTGCCAGCAGGCCGGCGGGGGCGGTGGTGAAGCCGCTGATGGTCGCGCTGAGCAGCTGGTTGGAGAGCGTGTTGCCGTGGACAGCTTCACGCCACGCCGCAGCCTTGACGTCAGGCTCCGGCCGCGCAGCAGCCGCAGTGGCGTGGCCGGCCCGCCCCGATGCCGTGGTGTCGCGTTCCAGCTCGGCATCGAGTTCCGCAAGGGTAGCCTGCCCGTTGGCGGCGAGCGCGTGCCAGAAATGCCACCGCAGTTCAGCATCCACGGCCAGGCCCTCCACGGATGCCGAACCGTCCAGCAGCCCGCGCAGGCGGGGGAGCATGGCGGGGTCATGCCTGCTGAGCGTGCCGGCGGCCCGGGCCCACGCCAGCTGGTGGTCTGAGCCCGGCGCCGCGCTGTCCAACCCGGCGATGGCCGTTTCGAGGAACGAGGACCGCACTGCCGCCCGTTCAGTTGCAGGGGTGTAGCGTTCGACGGCGGTGCTCGCGTTGTCGAGGATGGTGAGCAGGACGCCGATTCCGGTTTCTGCCGGGCCAAAGGCCGCCACCGCGTCCACGTACCGTGCGGCCGGGCTCTCTCCGTCCCTGGCCGCGTCCCAAAGCGCCGTCCAGCACAGTGCCCGCGCCATGGGGTCGGTGATTTTGTCCAGCGATTCCTGGATGGTCGCCCGGGACGCGGGATCAAGCCGCACCTTGGCGTATGTGAGGTCGTCGTCATTGAGGAGCAGCAGCGCCGGCCTGGGCTTACCGGCCAGTTCCGGAACTGGCGTGGAGGATCCGTTGACGTCGGTTTCCACGCTTCCGGTGCGAACCAGGGCTCCGGCGTCGTCGAAGTCGTACAGCCCCACCCGGAGCCGGTGCGGCCGGGGTCCAGGCCGTCCCGTGACGGGGTCCACGGCGTCCTGGACGACGGCCGCCCCGCCGATGACGCCGCCGTCGGTCGGATCCGCCGCGACGTCCAGGGAAAGGGTGGAGATGCCAGCGGTCTGGAGCCATTGTTGCGCCCAGCCGGACAGGTCCCTGCCGGAGGCGGCACTGAGCGCCTCGAGGAGGTCCGCCAGGGTGGTGTTGGAGTAGGCATGCTTGCGGAAGTATTCGCGGGAGCCGGCAATGAAGGCGTCGAATCCCACATAGGCCACCAGCTGTTTGAGCACTGAGGCGCCCTTGGCGTAGGTGATGCCGTCGAAGTTTTGCTTCGCCGCTTCCAGGTCGGGGATGTCCGCGACGATGGGGTGCGTGGTGGGCAGCTGGTCCTGGACGTACGCCCAGGCTTTCCTTTTGTTCGCGAAGCTCACCCAGGCAGAGTCCCAGTCCGTGGCCCGGTCCACGCCCAGGGTGCCCATGTAGTCGGCGAAGGACTCCTTGAGCCACAGGTCGTCCCACCACCGCATGGTCACCAGGTCACCGAACCACATGTGCGCCATCTCGTGCATGAGGGTGTTGGCCCGGCCCTGGTACTGGGCGTCGGTGGCGCGGGAGGTGAACACATAGCTTTCGGTGAACGTGACCAGGCCGGGGTTCTCCATGGCGCCCAGATTGTACTCCGGCACGAAGGCCTGGTCGTACTTGCCCCACGGGTAGGGGTAGGCGAAGAGCCGGTTGAAGAAGTCCAGCCCGTCCTTGGTCAGCCGGAACAGCTCTTCCGCGTCGAAGGATTCCGCCATGGACGCCCGGCAGTAGAGGGCCAGCGGGACGTCCAGGGAGGTCCCGTCGTCGAGCGTTGCCTGCCAGCGGTCCTCGGCCTTGAAGTAGGGGCCGGCCAGCACGGTGGTGATGTAGGTGGACATCGGCGCGGTGGCGGCAAAGTCCCAGCGTGCCGTGGCGGGATCGCTGGTGAGGAGCGTGCGGGCCGTTTCCACCCCGTTGGACGCGACCTGCCACCCTTCCGGTGCCATGACGTGGAAGGCGAATGTTGCCTTGAGGTCCGGCTGCTCGAAGTTGGCGAAGACGCGCCTGGCGTCGGCAGGCTCGTACTGGGTGTACAGGTAGCACTGTCCGTCCGCGGGATCCACGAACCGGTGCATCCCCTCGCCGGAGCGGCTGTAGAGGGCGGTTCCGGTGACGGTGACCTGGTTCTCGCGCTGCAGGTTGTCGAGCCGGATCCGTGCACCGTCCACCACGTCCTCCACCCTCAGGCCCTTGCCGTTGAGGAACACGCTGTGGACGCCGCTGCCGATGAAGTCCAGGAAGGTTGAGGTGCCAGGTTCGGCGGCGGTGAAGGTGATGACGCTACGGCTGGTGTAGCCCTCCACGTCCGGGTCTGCGGCCTGCCGCACGTCCAGCGAGACGTCGTAGCTGGTGGTGGTGATCAGGGCTGAACGTCCGGCAGCCTCGTCGCGCTGCAGATTCTGGTTCGACACCCAGCTATCTAATCACGGTGCTGGTCCGCCAGAATCAGCGGGCGATCAGCAGGGCAGCGGCGAGGCCCAGGGCCGCAATCAGCAGCCAGGACGCAAGCGCCGCCAGGAGGGCACGTCCGCCGGTCAGCAGCAGGGTGCGGATCCGCACCGCAGAGCCCAGCCCGAACAGCGCGGCGCCCAGCAGGACGTCCTGCAGCACGGCTCCCGCTTCCAGCCACTCTCCGGACACCCAGCCGGTGGACCGCAGCCCAACCATCGCCACGAACCCCAGCACGAACAGCGGCACTATGGGTGGCAGTTTTGCGCCCGCGCCGTCCACGTCCGCGTCCGGCCGGACCGCGAAACGCTGATGCGTCCCTGCCATGGCCGCCACCGGTGCCAGCAGCAGGACGCGGGTGAGCTTGACGACGACGGCGATGCCCAGTGCCGCCGTGCCTGCGGTTTGCGCCGTGGCCACCACCTGGCCGACGTCGTGCACGGATGCGCCAATCCAGGCGCCGAAGACCGGGGCGGTGAGCTGGAGGGGATGCACCAGCAGGGGCAGGACACCGATGGCCAGGGTGCCGCACAGCGTCACCAGGGCCACCGGCAGGACTGTGTCAACGTGCCGGATCCGCCGCACGGCAGCAATGGCGCCGATGGCGGAGGCTCCGCAAATCGAGAACCCGGTAGCCACCAGCAGGGCTGTCACAGGGGGCAGCCGGAAGAGCCGGGAGATCAGGTAGGTGCCGCCGAAGCTCGCCGCCACCACGCCAGTGATCAGGACCAGCGCCAGCCAGCCCAGCCCCAGGACGTCCATGATGCTGACCTTCAGCCCCAGGAGGACAATCCCGCCGCGCATCAGGTGCTTGCCGGCGAAGTCCAGCCCGGGCCTGGCACGCCCGGCCGTCCACGCGCCGGAGGCCGGAAGGTTGGCCGCCAGGACGCCGAGCACCACGGCCAGTGTCATCGCGGGGAGGGCCGGAAGCAGCGCGTGGACCAGGAAAGCGGCCACCAGTGCCACCGCGGCCGTGGCCATGCCCGGGAGCAGCCGGTCAGCACGGCGCGGGTGTCCTCCGCCGGGCGCTGGAAGGCTTCTGCTGACTAGCACTCACCTACTGTGCCGGACAAGGGGCGGAATCGGCGAACCGAACGCCGCAGCCAACACGCCACGATGAAGGGCGGTTTATGAGTTCGAAACAAAAAGATGGTTGGCTATTGGGCATGCCAGACCTATTCCAGGAGTACTCCGAGGCCGCCGCCCGGACCGGAGCCTACGATGAGATGTTCGCCCCCGGACAGCAGGCCCGGGACTCGTACGGGCAGGTGGCGGACGCGCTTCGCAAGCTCTCGCTGGCTGACGTCAGCGCCCGCGCCGACTCGATGGCCCGTACCTTCCTGGACCGCGGTGTGACCTTTGACTTCGCGGGGGAGGAGCGCCCCTTCCCGCTGGACATCGTGCCCCGGGTGATCCCGGCCGCGGAGTGGGATGTCCTGGAACGCGGTGTCGCGCAGCGGGTGCGGGCCCTGGAGGCGTTCCTCAACGACGTGTACGACAAGATGACCGTGGTGTCCGACGGCGTGATCCCCCGCCAGCTGGTGACCACCAGCGCGCATTTTCACCGGCAGGTCCACGGCTTCGAGCCCGCGGGCGGCGTCCGTGTGCACATCTCCGGCATCGATGTTGTTCGCGACGCCGCGGGGACATTCCGGGTCCTGGAGGACAACGTGCGCGTCCCCTCAGGCGTCAGCTACGTCCTGGAGAACCGCCGGGCAATGGCCAAAGGCCTCCCCGAGGCGTTCGGCCAGCAGCTCATCCGCCCGGTGGAGGAGTACCCGCGCCGGCTCCTTTCGGCCCTGCGGAAAACTGCGCCGGCCGGCGTGGACGACCCCACCGTTGTGGTCCTTACCCCGGGGGTCTTCAACAGCGCCTACTTCGAGCACACACTGCTGGCGGGCCTCATGGGCGTGGAGCTGGTGGAGGGCCGCGACCTCATCTGCCGCGGAAACCGCGTCTACATGCGCACCACCGCCGGTGAGCAGCGCGTGGACGTCATTTACAAGCGGATCGACGACGACTTCCTGGACCCCCTGCAGTTCCGCGCAGACTCGATGCTCGGTTGCCCGGGCCTGGTCAACGCTGCCCGTGCCGGCGGCGTCACCATCGCCAACGCGGTGGGCAACGGCGTCGCGGACGACAAACTGGTCTACAGTTACGTTCCTGACCTGATCCGCTACTACCTCAGCGAGGAGCCCATCATCGCGAACGTGGACACGTTCCGCCTCGAGGAGAAGGAAGCCCGGGAGTACACGCTGGACAACCTTGCCGAGCTTGTGGTCAAGCCGGTGGACGGCTCCGGCGGCAAGGGCCTGGTCATCGGCCCTGACGCCTCCAACGACGAACTGGACGCCCTCCGCCAGCGGATCATCTCCGATCCGCGCGGCTGGATCGCCCAGCCCGTGCTCCAGCTCTCCACCGTGCCCACCCTGAGCGGTGACAAGTTCGGTCCCCGCCACGTTGACCTCCGCCCCTTCGCAGTGAACGACGGCGACAACGTCTGGGTACTGCCCGGCGGCCTGACCCGCGTGGCACTGAAGGAGGGATCGCTGATCGTCAATTCCAGCCAGGGCGGCGGGTCCAAGGACACCTGGGTCCTGGCAGATTCGCCCCAGATGCCCGTGGAGACCGTTCCCCGGCCTTCCATCTCCGTGCGCGAGCGGGTGTCCGTGTGGCCGGTGGAGAGCAACTGGCGCGACCGCCAGTCGGAGCAGCAGCAGTGAGCCGGGCAGCAACCTGGCACATGTCTTATACACTTTCGGGCGCGCAGGAGGTAGCCGCGAATGCTTAGCCGTATTGCCGAGTCCCTTTTCTGGATCGGCAGGTATGTGGAGCGGGCCGACGGCACCGCACGCATCCTGGACGTGCACCTCGAACGGCTCAACCACCTGCCCATGGACGAACGCAGGAGCGTGGCCCAGGAGCTCCTGGCCGTCATGGGCGCCCGGCCCCAGAACGAGGACTTCGGACTGCCAGAACTGCTGCACGCCCTTGCCTACGACAAGACGAGTGCCACGTCGATTGCCGGTTCCCTTGGTGCTGCGCGCGAAAATGCACGGCGTGCCCGTGAAACAGTCTCCTCGGGCCTGTGGGAAAGCCTGAACACCACCTACTACGGGCTGAGCCAGCACCGCAAGGACGTGGTGGGTACATACCGGTTCTGCAACTGGACCCTGGAACGCACCGCCATGGTCAGCGGCCTTGCGGACACCACGGTGAGCCACGATGACAGCTGGCTGTTCCTGGTGCTGGGCCGCTCGCTGGAACGCGCGGACATGACAGCCCGCATGCTTTCCACCCGGGACGTCCTGTCCGCGGGCATGTCCTGGGTGAACATGCTTCGCTGCGCGGGGGCGTATGAGTCCTTCCTCCGCACCCGCCGTGCCGCCTTCGGCGACCAGCACGCGGCGGAGTTCCTGCTCCTGGACCGCCTGTTCCCCCGCTCCATTGTCTATGCCCTGCGGGACGCCGACGAATGCCTCGCCAAGCTGGACCCCTCGGCACAGCGGGTGGGCTTCATCAACGACGCCCGCCGGATTGTGGGCCAGGCACGCACGTTCCTGGAGTTCCACCGCACAGACGACCTCATGTCCGAGCTTCCCGAACACATGGAGCGCGTACAGAAGGCGGTGTCCCAGGCCTCGGACGCCATTTCCCGTAAGTACTTCAATCAGGCGGATGAACTGGCCTGGGTGGGAGAAGTTTCATGACCCGGCTGAGCATCGCGCATAAAACCGCATACAAGTACAACAAGCGCGTCACCCTGTCCTACAACGAGGCCCGGATGACGCCGCTGACGGACTCGCAGCAGGTGGTCCTGGAATCCGTGGTCAAGGTCTCGCCGTCGCAGGCGGCCGTCAGCACCTACCGCGACTACTGGGGCACCAGGGTCACGGCCTTTGACATGCAGATGCCGCATGAGCACCTTGAGGTAGTGTCCAACATCACGGTGGAGGTCCACCGGGCGGAGAAGATTCCGTCCGAAGCGGACATTGTGGGCTGGGACGTCCTCGCCTCACCGGAAACCCTGAACACGTTCAGCGACTGGCTGCCGCAGTCGCGGCTCAGCGGCCCCGGGGATGAGGTTCTGGGCATCATCCCGCAGGTTGTTGCCGGCAAGAACCCCCACGAGGCCGCCATGGCCATCTTCGCCTGGATGCGCGGCGAAATGACTTACATGTCGGGCTCCACCGGTGTCACCACGAACGCCGAAGAGGCCTGGGGCCAGCGGCAGGGCGTCTGCCAGGACCTGGCCCACCTTGCCATCGGTGCGCTGCGCAGCTCTGGCATACCGGCCCGCTACGTCTCCGGCTACCTGCACCCGCGGTCCAGTGCCGGCATCGGCGAGACGGTCGCCGGGCAGTCACATGCCTGGCTGGAATGGTGGGACGGCGAATGGCGGAGCTGGGACCCCACCAACCACAAGCCGGCCGGCGATTTCCACGTCACCGTGGCACGCGGACGGGACTACCGGGACGTGTCCCCGCTTAAGGGCATCCTGTCCGGGGGCGGCGGCTCGGCCCTCAGCGTGAGCGTGGAGATCACCCAGCTGGCCTGATCCGGTACAGGGCGCTGCGGACGGGCTTACCCGCTACCAGGGACTGGGTTTGTAGTCCTTGAGGAACACGCCGTACTGGTCTTCGCCGTTTTCGCCCGTGATGATGGGATCGTAGACACGTGCGGCGCCGTCCACCAGGTCCAGGGGCGCGTGGAAGCCCTCCTCCATGAGCCGGACTTTGGTGAAGTGCGGGCGCTCGTCCGTGATCCATCCCGTATCGACGGCGGTCATCAGGATGCCGTCGGTCTCCAGCATCTCCTGGGCGCTGGTCCGCGTCATCATGTTCAGCGCGGCCTTCGCCATGTTGGTGTGCGGATGGCCCGGGCCCTTGTAGGCGCGGGAGAACTGGCCCTCCATGGCGGAGACGTTGACGATGTACTTGCGCCGGGCGGTGGACCGCCTCATGGCTTCCCGCAGCCGGCTGACCAGCAGGAACGGTGCCGTGACGTTGCAGAGCTGCACTTCCAGCATCTCCAGCGGGTCCACCTCGTCCACCACCTGCGTCCAGCTGTTGATGGTGGCCAGGTCCGGGACCAGGCCGCCCGCATCGATGGCTGTCCCGGACGCGATCCGCTCGAGCGAAGCGGAGCCGGTGGACAATGCCAGCGACGTGATGGCGTCGCCGGCCAGCACGGGATGCTCGGTCACGCTGCCGGCCAGTGCCAGGGGGTGCTTGTCGTGCGCATGGCCGAAGGTCAGAAGCTCGGGACCGCCGTTCGCCTGCTCCAGGGCGGCGGGCAGGGGCTCATCCTCGGCATCGACCAGCGGTTTGTAGGCGTTCCCGGAGCGGCGGACCGTCTGGGCCGCGTTATTGATGATGATGTCCAGGGGGCCTGCCTCATTGAGGGAGTCAGTAAGGGCCATGACCTGCGCGGGGTCCCGCAGGTCGATGCCCACAATGCGGAGCCGGTGCAGCCAGTCGCCGCTGTCCTCCATGGCGGCGAACCTGCGGGCGGCGTCCTTGGGGAAGCGCGTGGTGATGGTGGTGTGGGCGCCGTCGCGCAGCAGCCGGAGCGCGATGTACATTCCGATCTTCGCCCGGCCGCCCGTCAACAGCGCACGCCGCCCCGTTAGGTCTGTGCGGGCGTCGCGTTTGCTGTGGCTGAAGGCGGCGCACTCCGGGCACAGCTGGTGGTAGAAGGCGTCCACCTGTGTGTAGTGCTGTTTGCAGATGTAGCAGGGGCGGGACCGGATGAGGTGCCCGGCCACTTTCCCGGTCGTGGAGGGCGCCAGTTTGTTGCCGCGGGTTTCGTCGTCGATGCGGTCCGGCGCGGCTGTGGCCGTCTGGGCGATGACGGCCCGGTCGGCTTCGGCGATGAGGTCCCGTTTAGTGACCCTGCGGTGCCGCTTGACGGCTTTGAACATTTTCCCCGTTGCCCGGCGCACCGAGACGTAGTCCGGGTGCTCCTCGTCATAGGCGTGGATGGTGTTCAGGACCTTGAGGCAGGCCTGGATTTCCTCAGGGGTCAGGTCGGGGGAGCTCATTAAGCCAATTTTACAGGCCGCAGGCACAGCTTAAGCGCGGCCGGTGGCACCATCAGGGGTGCCGCCGGCCGCGATGCCAAGCGATCAGGGCTAGGAGACCCGTGCCCCGGGAACGGCGTCCGCTGCGGCGGCGGCATGTGTCTGGGCCACCTTGTCAACGGAATCGCGGACGTCGGGGTACTTTGCGGCTGCAGCCTTGACGGCGTTGGGAACGAGGTGGAGGTTCTTCGCGGCAAGTTCCCGCTCTGCCTCGCCTGGCTCCGGGACTTCCTGTCCCTTAGCGAGGACAGTGATGCCGGATTCGGTGACCTTGTAGCCCCGTGCCCGGTCCAGGTCGGGGTCGAGGCCGATGGCTGCCCCGGCGGGAACCCTGACGTTCTTGTCGATGATGGCTCGGTTGATCACGGCGCCTTCGCCGATGTGCACCTTGTCCATCAGGACCGAGTCGATCACGCGGCTGCTGGTTCCCACGAACACGTCGTTGGACAGGACCGAGCCTTCCACGACGCCGCCGGAGACCACGACGCCGTTCGAGACGATCGAGTCCAGGGCCGTGCCCACAGTGTCGTTCTGGCCGCGGACGAACTTGGCGGGCGGGGAGATGCTCTGCCGGGTGTAAATGGGCCATTCGGAGTTGTAGAGGTTGAAGACTGGCAACGGGGAGATGAGGTCCATGTGCGCGTCATAGAAGGAATCAATGGTCCCCACGTCACGCCAGTAGGTGCGGTCACGTTCCGTGGAGCCGGGAATGTCGTTGAGCGTGAAGTCGTAGACTCCGGCCTCACCCTGGTTGACGAAGTAAGGGATGATGTCCCCGCCCATGTCGTGCTTTGTGTCCAGCCGTTCGGCGTCCACGTGCAGCGCAGCCACCAGCGCGTCGGCGTCGAACACGTAGTTGCCCATGGACGCCAGGAACTGGGACGGGTCTGCGGCCAGGCCGGGCGTGGAGGCCGGCTTTTCCACGAATGCGGCAATCTTTTGCGGGTCGTTCTGGTCCACCTCGATGACCCCGAACTGGTCTGCCATGTGCAGCGGCTGCCGGACCGCCGCCACGGTGGCCTTCGCACCGCTGTTCACGTGCTGCGCCACCATCTGGGCGAAGTCCATGCGGTAGACGTGGTCGGCTCCGACCACCACCACAATGTCCGGGTTTGCATCGCGGATGAGGTTCAGCGACTGGTAGATGGCGTTGGCGCTGCCCAGGAACCAGCTCTTGCCCACGCGCTGCTGCGCCGGAACCGAGGCCACGTAGTTGCCTAACTGCGTGGACATCCGCCAGGTCTCGGAAATATGTCGGTCCAGGCTATGCGACTTGTACTGGGTCAGGACGACGATCTGCAGGTAGCGGGAATTCACGAGGTTGGACAGGGCAAAGTCAATGAGGCGGTAACTGCCCGCGAAGGGCACCGCCGGTTTCGCACGGTCTGCCGTCAGTGGCATCAGTCTGTTTCCCTCGCCGCCTGCGAGGACAATGGCCAGGACTTTTTTGTTCAACGGCATAATGGTCGCTCCTGTACGCCTTCGTAACTCCCCAAAACAGTCCGGCATGCCCGGACTCCTTCACACTAGAACAGTTATGCGTGAAGGACTACCTTGGGTCTTGTGCGAATAGACATTGTGACTAAAGAGTTCCCGCCCGAAATCTACGGTGGCGCCGGTGTGCATGTGGCCGAATTGAGCAGGGTGCTTAGTAAGCACGTTGACCTGCAGGTTCGCGCCTTCGGGGCTCCCCGCGACGCTGATTACCATGGCGCCAACGTGACGTCCTACTCCGTGCCGGAGGATCTGGGCTCGGCAAACGCCGCTGTGCAGACGCTCGGCGTGGACCTGCGGATCGTCCCGGACGTCGCAGGCGCGGACCTGGTCCATTCGCACACCTGGTACGCCAACATGGCAGGGCACCTGGCCTCGCTGCTGCACGGCATCCCGCATGTCCTCAGCGCGCACAGCCTGGAGCCGCTGCGCCCATGGAAGGCCGAGCAGCTCGGCGGCGGATACGCGCTCTCGTCCTGGGTCGAGAAAACCGCGTACGAGGCGGCGGCCGCAATCATCGCCGTTTCCGAGGGCATGCGGCAGGACATCCTGCGAAGCTACCCCAACGTGGATCCGGCCAAGGTCCGCGTTGTGCACAACGGTATCGACGTCGAGTTGTGGAACCGGGACGAGAATGACGACGCCGTCCGCGCCCTGGGCATCGACCCCGCCAAGCCGAGCGTCGTCTTTGTGGGCAGGAATACCCGCCAGAAGGGTGTTCCCTACCTCCTCCGGGCCGCGGCGAAGCTGCCCGACGACGTCCAACTGGTCCTGTGCCTCGGCGCCGCGGACACTCCGGAGCTTGCCGCCGAGACCGCCCGGCTGATCGAGGACCTGCAAAGCCAGCGGACCGGCGTCGTGCTCATTGAACGCATGCTGCCCCGGCACGAGCTGATCCAGGTGCTCAGCCACGCCACCGCCTTCGCCTGCCCCTCCATCTACGAGCCGCTGGGCATCGTAAACCTCGAAGCCATGGCGTGCGGCGCTGCCGTCGTCGCCAGCGCCACGGGCGGCATTCCGGAGGTTGTGGAGCACGGACACACGGGCCTGCTGGTGGACCTGGAACAAGTCACGGACGGCACAGGGACGCCGCTTGACCCGGACAAGTTCGTCAGCGAGTTCGCCGCGGCACTGACCGAGGTCGTGTCGGACCCGGAGCGTGCCCGTGCAATGGGCCAGGCGGGGCGGCTGCGCGCCGAAAAGCACTTCTCCTGGGAGTCCATCACTGAAACCACTCTTGAGGTGTACCGCTCGGTGCTGCCGGCTTCACGCTGACCGTCCGGCCGGCAGGACGACGACGGCGCCGCTTCCCTCCTGGGGGAGCGGCGCCGTCGTCGTTTCTCCAGTCAGCAGGGCGGGCTCTGTGCCTGCCTCGCCGGCCGGGTCAGCTGTTCCGTCCGGCCGCCGTCCTGGCCAGCAGCACCTTTTCGTCCACCGGGGCCCGGCCGCTGGCCCGCTGGCTGCGGAAATACGCACGCGCCTCGTCCTGGCGGGTCTTCTCGGCGCCGGTGGCTATGGCTGCCCGGACGTGCCCGTCGCCGTAACCGAAGGCATCAACCAGGTCCAGGGCGTGCGGGCGGATCTTCACCAGCAGCCGGTTGATGTATTCGCCCACAGTCCGGCCGCGCTGCATGGAGAGGCGGCCATTCATGAGGTACCAGGACAAGTTTTTCTCGATGAGGCTGAGGCCGAAGAGGTCGCGAAGCCAGGTCAGGACGGTCTTGGTACCGGGGTCTGTGACGTCGCGGAGCGCCTCCGTGAAGGCCTCCCACTGCAGCAGCTCGGCATGCGCCTGGGCGGCGTCGATGAGTTCGTTCTGGTGCCGGTTGAAAAGGGCAGCGCCCTTGTCCTGGGGGAGCCTGTTGCTGCCCTTCAGCGCGGCGGCTGCCTCGGCCACCATGGTTTGTACCCGGTCCGTCAGCAGGGCGCGCTGGCTCTCCTCGTCGCGCAGGGCGATTGCCGCCTTCTGTACTGATCCGTTGTCCGCCACGAACTGCGCCACCTGCCGAAGCCCGGTACGGTGGATTGCTGCGCCGGTGGCCTGGCCTACCACATAGCGGGCCAGCACGCCGAAATCGACGCTCCGGAATTCTTTGGCGTAGTCGGCCAGGAGTCGTTTGGCCACCAGTTGAAGCAGCACGGTGTTGTCGCCTTCGAAGGTGGCGTAGACGTCCAGGTCCGCGCGGAGGGAGGCGAACCGGTTTTCGATCAGGAAACCGGCTCCGCCGCAGGCCTCCCTGCATTCCTGCAATGTGTCCAGGGCGTGCCAGGTGCTGAGCGGCTTGAGTGCCGCGGCCAGCGTTTCGAGGTCCTGGCGGTCCGCGTCGGTGTCAGAGGCGCCCGAGAAGACGTCGTCGAACTTTTGCAGGAGCTGTTCATGGGCGAAACCGGCGGCGTATGTGGTGGCGAGGCGCGTGAAGAGCCGGCGCTGGTGGCGCTGGTAGTCGAGCAGGACCTCTTCGTCCGTGTGGCTGGACGCGTTGAACTGGCGGCGCTCCGTGGCGTAGTGGACAGCTGCCTTGAGGGCAACCTTGGAGGCTGCCACTGCTGCGCCGTCGAGGGACACGCGCCCCTGCACGAGCGTGCCGAGCATGGTGAAGAAGCGCCGGCCCGGGCTCGCAATGGAAGAGGTATACGTTCCATCGGCGGCCACGTCGCCGTAACGGTTGAGGAGGTTGGACCGGGGGATGCGGACGTTCGTGAAGTGCAGCCGGCCGTTGTCGATGCCGTTGAGCCCGCCCTTGACGCCGTCGTCCTCACCGCCGATACCCGGAACGAACTCCCTCGTGCGGGGATCGCGGAGGTCAACGTAAAAGGCATGGACACCGTGGTTGACTCCCCGGGTGATGAGCTGCGCGAACACCACCGCGCCGAGCCCGTCGACGGCGGCGTTCCCGATGTAGTCCTTCCACGCGGCTCGGAACGGCGTGTGCACCACGAACTCTTCGGTGTCGGGCTCGTAGGTGGCAGTAGTGGCGATGCTGGCGACGTCGGAGCCGTGGCCGGTCTCGGTCATGGCAAAGCAGCCCGGGATCTCCAGGCTCATGATGCCCGGAAGCCACCTGGCGTGGTGTTCGGCAGTGCCAAGATGCATGACGGCCGAGCCGAAGAGGCCCCACTGCACACCTGCCTTGATCTGGAGGGACGGATCGGCCACGACGAGTTCCTCGAAGCCGGCGATGTTGCCTCCGTGGTCGTCGGAGCCGCCGAATGCGGACGGGAACGCGCGGTGGACGGCAGCGCTGTCCACGAGGTGTTTCAGCTGCCCGGATACCCGCGCCCGGTGTTCGGTGTGCGGCAGCCCCTCAATCTTGTGAAGTTCAGGCCGTGCCGCCAGGTCCCGTGACTGCAGCCGGACGGCCGCCCACTTTCCCAGGAGCTGCTTGCCCAGTGCGCCGACGTCGACCGCGGGCTGTACGTGGTCCCGGGCAGGGTGGGCGGGCGTGGGCCCCTGACCCTTGCCGGCGGAGCGGTCCACTACTTCAGTCATGTCAATATCCTTTTGTTGGTGCTGACAGTTGGCTTGTGGTGCGGAAGTGCTTTGCTGCTGCGTCCGGCTTGAGCGCCGGACGCGGTGGTGATGACGGGCGGATGGCCGGCTGTCAGGCGCGGGCGGCCGGTGACAGTTCAGGGGCAATGCCAACGCACAGCCAGGCGGTAATCTGCCGAGCCATGGCTTCCTGGCTTGGCTTGGCGGGTGAGTCCGGCGTACTCAACCACTGCTCACCTGCGTTGCGTACCAGTCCGATCGCAGCTTTGGGCCAGTACCCGATGACGGCCTCCTTGCCGTCGCCCAGGTGCGAGCGCATTGGTGTGGCGATCATTTCCGCCACGGCGTCAAAGAAGTGGCCCAAGGCGCCGGAGACCGGTCCCGGCGTCGTCGTGTCTGCGGACTCCGCGGCTGCGGAGCGGGTGACAAAGCTGTACACGTTGGGACTTGTGTCCGCCATCTGCAGGTAGGCCGACACCATTGCCAGCAATCCCTCCCGTGGGGTGAGGGCACTCTGCGCGGCCTCACGGATGCGGTTCTGCATCTGGTTCAGCACCACTTCGCCCACAGCCTGTTGAAGGCCCGCCTTGTCGCCGAAGTAGCGGTAGAAGACCGATTTCGACGTTCCTGCTGCCGCAGCTATCTCCTCCATGGATGCGTCACGGCCCAAGCTATGTACTGCCCGCCGGGCCTGTTTGATCAGTTCCCGACGGCGCTCCTCCCGGTGGCTTTGCCAGCGCGAGGAGCGACCGTCCGGTCCGGCCATTGCAGGGGGAACGTCAAGCTGTCCTTCCGAAATGTTCACGATACCCAGCGTATCAGGTACGCTGGGTATCGGTAACCGCTTGTGAGCAGAGGAGACAGCCATGTCCATTGACGGACAGTCCATCACCGGCCCCGGAGCATCAGGCACCGCAGCCAGTCCCGTCCCTGCCCTGCGCAGGGCTATCGTTGTCGGAGGCAACAGGATTCCCTTCGCCCGGGCGGGGGGCTCCTATGCCAAGTCCTCCAACCAGGACATGCTGACGGCCGCCTTGGAAGGCCTGATTGCGCGCTTCGGACTGCAGGAGGAACGGCTGGGGGAGGTGGCGGCGGGGGCCGTCCTGAAGCACTCCCGGGATTTCAACCTCACCCGGGAGGCAGTCCTTGGCTCCGCATTGTCTCCGGAGACTCCGGCTTACGACCTGCAGCAGGCGTGCGCCACGGGACTGGAGACCGTGGTGGGACTTTCGAACAAGATCAAGCTCGGCCAGATTGACTCAGCGATTGCCGGCGGCGTCGATTCCGCCTCGGATGCCCCGGTGGTGGTGAGCGAGGGGCTCCGGGAAGTGATCCTGGACCTCAACCGTGCCAAGACCCTGCCCCAGCGGCTGCAGATCCTCAGCCGTCTGCGCCCCAAGGATCTGGCTCCGCTGGCCCCTGGCACTGCGGAGCCAAGGACCGGCCTCTCGATGGGTGAACACCAGGCGCTCACCACCGCGCAGTGGAAGATTTCCCGTGAGGCGCAGGATGAGGTGGCGCTGAACAGCCACCGGAACCTCGCCGCGGCGTACGAATCCGGGTTTTTCGACGACCTTGTCACGCCGTACCGCGGACTGACGCGGGACGGCAACCTCCGGGCCGATACCTCCATGGAAAAACTGGCTTCTTTGAAGCCCGTCTTCGGGAAGAACCTGGGCGCCGACGCAACCATGACGGCCGGCAACTCCACGCCGTTGACGGACGGGGCCTCAACGGTCCTGCTTGCCTCGGAAGATTGGGCCGATGCCCGCGACCTTCCCAAGCTGGCAGCAGTGGTGGACGCCGAAGCCGCAGCGGTGGACTTTGTGCACGGCAAGGACGGGCTGCTGATGGCGCCGGTCTTCGCGGTACCCAGGCTACTGGCCCGGCACAACCTCACGCTGGCGGACATCGACTACTTCGAGATTCACGAAGCGTTCGCAGCCACAGTGCTCAGCACGCTGGCGGCATGGGAGGACGAGGAATTCGGCCGCACGCGCCTGGGCCTGGATGGCGCCTACGGCAAGATCGACCGGGCCCGCCTCAACGTCAACGGATCATCCCTGGCGGCAGGCCATCCCTTCGCCGCGACCGGAGGCAGGATCGTGGCGTCACTCGCCAAACAGCTGCATGAGAAGGGCAGCGTCGACGGCCGTCCGGCGCGGGGATTGGTTTCGGTCTGCGCCGCCGGCGGCCAGGGCGTCGTTGCCATTCTCGAATCACTCTAAGGGGAAACTGATGACGGACAAGTACGCCCAACTGGTGAACCAGGGGCTCGGAAGGAACGTGGCCAGGAAGCTGGGGTTGCCGCAGCCCGTGGTGCTGCGACGGTATGAACCCGGGCAGCCGCTGATCACCGGCCCCGTCGTGGTGCAGGGTGACACGGCAGCGGCCGACAAGCTTGCCGCCGAGCTCTTGTCCTGGGAGCTTGATGTCCGGCGGCATGCCGTCCCGGGGGAGAAGCTCGGCGCCATCATCCTGGTCCTGGACGAGGTGGAACATCCGGAAGATCTTGAGAAGCCGGTACTTGCCGCTGCGGGCTCCCTCCGGGACCTGCGCCCGGGTGCCCGGGTAGTCACCGTTTCGCGGCCTGCGGCGGAGGCGGAAACTCCCGCCGCAGCCGCGGCCAGGCAGGGCGTGGACGGGTTGCTGCGCTCCCTGGCCAAGGAACTGCGTGCAGGCGCCACCGGGAACGGGATACTCCTTGCCAAGGGTGTGGAGGCCGCAAGTCCCTCCGTCCTGGCTGCCCTCCGGTTCTTCCTCTCCGGCCGTTCGGCGTTCGTGGACGGGCAGTTCCTGAAGGTGTCCACCACGGCCGGTGAGCTTCCTGACGATTTTGACAGGCCGCTGGCGGGCAAAGTGGCGGTCGTGACGGGGGCCGCCCGCGGGATTGGCGCCCAGATCGCCCGCACCCTGCACCGCGACGGCGCCACGCTGGTCCTGGTGGACCTGCCAGCGGCCGGGGAACACCTGGCAGCAGTAGCCAACGACGTGAAGGGAACGGCCCTGCAGTTGGACATCTCCCGGGAAGATGCCGGCCAAAAGATTATCGGGCACGCCATGCAGCGGCACGGGCGGCTGGACATCATGGTGCACAACGCGGGCATCACCCGGGACAAGCTCCTCGCCAATATGGACCACCCGCGCTGGAGTTCGGTGATAAACATCAACATTGCCGCGCAGTTGCGGATCAACGAGGCACTGCTGGGAGCTGAACACCTTGGACCGGCGCCACGTATTGTTTCTGTTGCCTCCACCAGCGGCATTGCCGGCAACCGGGGGCAAACGAACTACGCCGCGTCCAAGGGGGGAGTGATGGGAATGGTCCGTGCAACGGCCCCTCTCCTGGCAGGCACCGGCGGCACCATCAACGCCGTGGCGCCGGGGTTCATCGAAACGGAGATGACCGAGCGGATCCCGTTTGCCCTGCGCGAAGTCGCCCGCCGGGCAAACTCGCTGCAGCAGGGCGGCAAGCCGTCCGACGTCGCGGAAACCATAGCTTTCCTTGCCAGCGACGCTGCCGGGGGTATCAACGGGGAGGTACTGCGGGTATGCGGGCAGAACATGGTGGGGGCATGACGGTCCAGCCGGTCATCCTTGGCGACATGCCGTCACTGTCCAAGCTGTACGTCAATGCGGCCGCCCAGGCCGCGAGGCGCCGGCTGCTTGGGACGCACGACTCGTCAGTCCTTCCGTCGGAGAGCCATGAGGTGCGGGGCGTCACCGTCGACGTCGCCAACCTGACCGCCTACCAGCACCTGCTGGGTGAGACCGCCAGCGATATCCTGCCCGCCGGGTTCATCCACGCCATCTCCTTTCCCGTGGCCATGAGCGTGATGAACCGGGATGATTTCCCCCTGCCCCTGCTGGGCATGATCCACCTGCGCAACAGGGTGGAGCAGCGCTCACCCGTGCTCTTCACGGACGTACTGGACATTACCGCCCGGGTGGAGAACCTGCGGGGCCACCGTGCCGGCACCCAGGTGGACGTCATTGCGGAGGTGCGGCTGGCCGGGAAAGAGGACCTCTCCTGGCAGGGAACATCCACCTACCTGGCCAAGGGGGTGTTCCTGCCCGGCATTGATAAACCGTCCCCGGCACCGCCGAAGGGCGACTTCAAGGCACCAGATCCCACCGCACTCTGGCAACTGGGGGTCGACGCAGGGCGGGCTTACGCGGCAGTATCCGGAGACTTCAACCCCATCCACCTCAGCGTGCTTTCAGCGAAGGCGTTGGGGATGCGGCGTTCGATCGCCCATGGCATGTACCTGGCATCCCGGGCGCTCGCCGACGTCGGATCCGTGCGCGGTGAGTCCTTTATCTGGGAGGTGGATTTTGACGCGCCGGTGTTCCTGCCCTGCCGAGTAGCCCTGGAGATCAGCAGCAAGCAGGACGAGTCCGGCGCCTGGGAACATTCCGGCTTTGTTGCCTGGAACCCGCGGTCGGGCCGGCGCCACTTCAGCGGTTCGGTCGCCGCGCTCTAGCTGGCTGGGCGGACGGCGCGCAGGATGCGGTGGAGACTGAGCAGGATCGATTCCGATGCCGGAACGGTTTCGCCCGTCGTTTCCCGGGAGGCGGTGGCAGCCATGCAGGCTTCCACCGCCTCCCGGGCCGCCTGGAACCGCACCCTGTGTGCCGGCTCGTCACTGTCGCAGTGTGAGAGCAGCAGTTCTCCGGTCGCCGTCATGGCCTCAGCCAGCGGGCCGCTGTCCTCCACCGGCACCGCGTAGGGAACATCACTGACCCAGATCACGTCTGAAAGCACGTCCGTCATGTCCTGGATGTGGAAAGTTACACGCTCCAGCTCGCGGAGGTTGCGGTAGTCCAGGTCCACGTCGCGCGGGTGGAGCTTGCGGCGGGGGTTAGCCCGGCGGCTCGCGTCCGCCTCCTTGACCAGATGGCGGACGGACCGGGCCGCCGAAGCGAGTTCGTCTGAACGGCGGGACCATTCCTCGTGTTCCGGAGGCCACTCCTCCTTCAGGGCAGTTCCCATGTCAATCAGCTGGCTGCCGAGGGCGCGCCGAAGGTCGTCAAGGCTCGCTGCCGCTGCGTTCAGGTGCAGTGGCGGAAAGAGCAGGAAATTCACGGCGATGCCCACCGCAACCCCCACCCCCATCTGCACAAGGTACCCGAACGAAAAGTCGTCCGGCTGGTTGCCACCCACGAGCAGGACCAACAGGGCCGCCGTAGGAATCCAATCACTGCCCGACCCGATGCCCGGAAGCCCGCCCAGCAGGACCCCGATGCCCATGAACACGGCCACGGCGAGCGGCGAGGGATCCGCGATGCTCACCAGGACTACCGCAAGCCCGACGCCCAAAGCGAGCCCGGACAGGGCTTGCAGGCCTTGCCGCACGGATCCCGCGACGTTGTGGTACATGGCCACCAGCGCACCCAAAGGTGCGTAGTACGGATAGTTGGCAGCTGCCCCCGGCATGAGCGGTGCGATCAGGAAGGCCAGTCCGGCGGCTACGGCAGCCTTTGCTGCCAGTTGGAGGCGCTGGGCGGCGAATGCCGCCGACAATCCAGCCAATGCCTGTTTGAGAAGCCGGGTCCCCCTGGGCCACCGAACGTTGGGTTTTGCTTGAGTATTACCCATCCGTCCCACACTATGGGGCTTTCCGGGTGCAGCCAAAGCCCCCGGTCAGGGGCGCGAAGCTGCACCTGCAGAGGCCGTTGACGGGAGATTCAGGTCATTGCGGCCACGGAACGGCGGACCTCGGCAGCGAGCCGGTGGGCTTTTCCAGGTGTGCGCCCTTCTTCCTGACGCCGGGGGATATAGCCGAAGGACACGGAGTAGGCAGGGTCCGCGAAGCCCAGTGCCCCATTGGCGCCTTCATGGCCGAAGGCGCGATGGCTGCCGAAGTTCCGGGACGGGTGCGGCTTCATGAAGACGACTGCGAAGGCGTTGTCCAGTCCTGAGGAACGGTCGAGTCCCCACACCTGTTCCTGCGCCATCAGGTCAACAGTGCTGGAGGCTAGGAAGGGCGGTTCACCTTCGACGCCGGTGGTGGCGGCGGCATAGAGCCTGGCCAGCCCTTCGGCAGACCCTACGCCGCCGGCTGCCGACATCCCGCCGGCACGGACTCCGCGGATGTTGGGGAGCTCCATGATGGTGCTCACCGGCGCGTTGCTGTTCATTCCCTCCAGGCTGAGCGGATCCACCCAGGGTTGGCCGGCAGCGTCCTCATAGAGGACTTCCCGGTAGCGCGGCTCCAGGTCCGCGGGCAGGCCCAGGAAGAAATCGATGTCCTCCGGCTTCCGGATCCGGCGGTCATAGACGCTTTGCAGAGCCTCCCCGGCAGTACGGCGGCAAAGTTCCTCCATGATGATCCCTATAGTCAGGGCGTGGTAGCCGAACTGGCGCCCGGGATGCCAGGTTGGCGTGGCCGCAGCAAGCCGCGCCGCAGCAGCGGGCGTGGTGAACTCATCCAGGCTGAAACCCCCCTCAAGGCCCATCAGGCCGGCCTGGTGGGAGAGGGCCTCGCGCACCAGCATCCGTTCCTTGCCGTGAACGGCGAACTCGGGCCAGTACCGGGCAACGGTGCTGTCCAGGTCCAGCAGCCCGTCCTGCACCAGCAGGGCTATCACCATGGCCGCCACGCCCTTGGAGCAGGAGTAGGCGCCCGTGAGGGTGTCGGGGGCCATCCCGGGCCCGCCGCTGAGCGCAACGATGGGCTTTCCGTGATGGTAGGCGGCCACCTGGGCGCTGTAGTCCCGGTCTTCGGCCAGGAAGGACTCGAACAGGTCCAGGACGGTTTCAAAACCGGGCGCTACGAAGCCCTGAGATGTCTGCACCCGGACAGTTTACCGGGAAGCGCTTTCCTACTAGTGCGCGGCGCCGTGTCCCGGTGCTACTTCCTCGCCCTGTTTGACCGGCCCTGGGGGAGTGCCATCCCCAAACGGCCGGCCCCCCAGGGATTTGCGGCCATGCTCCTCGAGCCATCCGGTCAGGTCGGGGCCGGCGGGAACGATGCCGGTGGGGTTGATGTCCTCGTGGACGATGTAGTAGTGCTGCTTGATTTGCACGAAGTCAGTGGTGTCGCCGAACCCGGGGGTCTGGAACAGGTCCCTGGCGTAGGCCCAGAGCGCTGGCATCTCCGTGAGCTTTTGCCGGTTGCACTTGAAATGCCCGTGGTAGACGGCGTCGAACCTGGCCAGGGTGGTGAAAAGCCGGACATCAGCTTCGGTAATCGTCTCTCCTACCAGGTATCGCTGCCGGGACAGTCGCTCTTCCAGCCAGTCGAGGGCTGTCCACAGGCGCTCGTATGCGGACTCGTAGGCCTCCTGGGATCCCGCGAACCCGCAACGGTACACCCCGTTATTCACCTCCGTGAATACCCTCTTGTTGACCTCGTCGATCTCTTCCCGCAGGTGCTCGGGGTAGAGCCGCGGTGCGCCGGGCCGGTGGAACTCAGTCCATTCAGTCGAGAAGTCCAGGGTGATCTGCGGAAAGTTGTTGGTCACCACCTCGCCGGTGGCTATGTCAACGAGGGCGGGGACCGTGATGCCGCGGGGGTATCCCGGGAAACGCCTGATATACGCTTCCTGGAGCCGCCCGATGCCCAGGACCGGATCCACCCCGTCCGGATCGAGGTCGAAGGTCCAGGAGCGCGCATCATGGGTGGGACCAGGCTGGCCCAGGGAGACAGCGTCTTCCAGCCCCAGCAGCCGCCGAACGATGACAGCCCTGTTGGCCCAGGGGCATGCCCGCGCTGCAATGAGGCGATAGCGGCCCGCTTCCACCGGCCAGCCCGGTTCCCCGTTGTCGCCTGGCCTTGCGTCGCGGGTGATGCGGTCCTCAATGTAATTGGTGTCGCGGGTGAATTCGGCGCCACCAGTCACGTAGGCGCCGCGGGTGCTGTGGTCAGCCGTCTTGTCTTTGGCGGCCCGCTGGATGTTGTCCGTTTCCTGGCTCATTGCATTAGCCTAGGCGCCGCGGACCAGGATCGTGGCGATGGGCTGCCATGCCGCCAACCAGGAGCCGGCCACGAGGACCGCAAACAGGGCAATCCAGACTCCGGAAGGTACCGCCGTCGCCCGGTACAACAGGTAGGCGTCGGACGTCGCCAGCCGGTCCCTTCGGCGGAAGTGGACATTTACCAGTTTGAAGAGGTCCCGCACGGCGGCCACCAGCATGGCCAAACCCAGGACCACCGCGACATGGCCCACAAAAGCGTCGGGCACCGCGAGGATGAGGGCCAGCCCGCCCGCGATTCCAAGGGCTGTCACGAGGAACCCGGCCATGTTCCGGAGGAAGAGCAGTGAGGCGGCCAGGGCAAGGACGCTGACTGCAATGGCGGCCGGTCCCCATCCGCTGAAACCGCACGTGACGAAGCATGCTCCGACAATTCCAGGTACGGGGTAGCCCCAGAAGCAAGACCATGCCGCCGCTGCCTTGCTCCGGCTGTAGGTGGTGGTGGTTCCGGAATGGTCGAGCCGCAGCCTGATGCCTGACAACCGCTGCCCGCTGGTGACGGCGGCAAAGGCATGCCCCATCTCGTGGACCGCGGTGGCCAGCAGGCCGAAGTATCTCCAGGACCGCCGGGGTATGGACAAGGCAGTAGCCACCAATATCACCAGCAGGAGCTCCGGCAGCGTGATTGCAGGAACCTCCGTGCGGCGGAGGGATTCAACCAGGGTGTGCCAGAGATCCATAGGCGCCAACAGTACTAGGGACTGCTGGAGGCGGCTTAAAGCGGAAGGCACGCTGGCGTGCAGCGTGCCTTCTGATCCGGTGAGGCCGCGGAATTACCCGCAGCGCCACGTCCGGCCCTGTTTCCTAGCCCTCGCACTCGGTGCAGTAGCTGTGCCCATCCTTCTGGCGGGCGATCTGCGACCGGTGCCGGACAAGGAAGCAGGAGTAGCAGGTAAACTCGTCGTCGGCCTGCGGAATGACCTGTACCACGAGCTCCTCGGCGACGAATTCGCCACCGGGTACACCGGCGCCGTCGAGCCCGTCAGCCTCATCCAGCTCGAGGACAACGCTGCGCGCGTCGGGAGCATTAGCTGACTGGAGCTGCTCGAGTGAGTTGTCCTGCGATTCCTTGACGTCGGAACGCAGTTCATCGTAATCGGTTGCCACTTTGGGTGCTTCTCTTTTCTTTGGTTCGCCTGTCGCGTATGAAACGTACAGCATCGGGCGGCTATTCCCCAATAGGCGGAGTATATTTGCCGCCGCCTGGGTACAGGTTCAGGGGAGGCGGCCATCAGGCCTGGCAGGCTAACGTGGCCGCACGAGCAGCGGAGAGCGCAGCAAGCGGCGCAATCTCCGCCTGAGTCGAAGGGGCGTTTGTGGAGCAGCTCACTGCAGAGTTCGGTAGTGCCGTGCAGGTTGGCGTAGGAGTCGGCCCGGTACTGGAAAAGTTCGACGACGTGTACAGGATTGTTGCCCTGCGGGGTGGCGGACTGGGTGACTTGATCTTCGCCATTCCGGCGATGGCTGCCCTAAAGGCGGCATATCCGGACGCGACCCTGACCCTTTTGGGATCCCCCATACACAAGGCACTGCTCGCGGCTGTCAAGAGCCCCGTGGACGAGGTGTGCGTGCTGCCGTTCGCCGAGGGCGTCCGGCCGGGCGAGGACGATCCTTCGGCCCTGGAGTCATTCTTTGAGGACATGCGGGCCCGCCGTTTCGACCTGGCCGTCCAGGTCCACGGTGGCGGCAGGTATTCCAACCCTTTCCTGCTGCGGCTGGGCGCACGCCACACCGTGGGTACCCGCACACCCGACGCCGCCAGCCTGGAACGCACCATCCCGTACCTCTATTACCAGCACGAGCCCCTGCGGGCATTGGAAGTGGCCGGGTTTGCCGGCGCTTTCCCGGTTGACCTTGAGGCCCGTCTGGAACCTGTTGAGGAACTGCGGGGCAAGGCCGCGGAAAGGGATGACGACGGCGGCCGGCCTCTCGTGGTGATCCATCCGGGCGCAACAGATCCCCGCCGCCGTTGGCCGGTGGAGCGGTTCGCTGAACTTGCCGCTGCCTGCGCGGCCGATGGCTGCCGGGTAGTGGTCGTGGGGGACAAGAGCGAGCAGGGGCTGGCCGAGCGGATTGCCGGACTGGCGGCGTCGCGGGCTGTTACTTCCGTGGCCGGGGAACTGGACATGTCCGGACTGGTGTCCCTCATGGCGGACGCCGCCGTCGTTGTTGGTAACGACAGCGGCCCCCGGCATCTCGCACAGGCCCTCGGCGTGCCCACAGTGGGGATCTTCTGGGCAGGGAACGTCATCAATGCAGGGGCACTGGGCCGCAGCCTTCACCGGATCCATGCAGCCTGGGTGACCGCGTGCCCCACTTGTGGCATTGATGTAACGCAGGTGGGGTGGACGGCACCCCGTTGCGCGCACGATGACTCGATCGTTTCAAGCATTGCCGTCCGTGACGTGTACGAGGATGTCCGGAGCCTGATGGCAACCGCGGCAGTCAGGCAGGGTGCATGAGGGGCGACGGCGTTTTGGAAGGCGGCGGCAACAGCCTGACGGATGGAAAGCCGGAACTGTTGGTCCTGCGCGCCCTGAAGCTGGGTGACCTCCTGGTCGCTGTCCCCGCTCTGAAAGCACTCCGGAGGGCGTTCCCCGAGCACAGGCTCCGGTACGCGGCCCAAGGGTGGCTTTCGGAAGCACTGGGGCTGGTAGGCGGTTATGAACTGCTGCCCACCCATGGACTTGACGAGCCCCTGGCCATGGAACCGGGGGTGGTGGACGTTGCCGTGAATCTCCATGGAAGCGGTCCCGAGAGCCAGGGACGGATCGAAGCCTTGATGGCGCGACGGACTATCGGACATCGGAGCCCGCACCGGAACGGACCGCCCTGGCGCGGGGAACTGCATGAACGGGTACGCTGGGTCCGGCTTCTGGAGTGGCATGGAATCGAAGCGGACCCGCTGGATGTCCAGCTGAACCTGCCGCACATTCCCGCTCCCATTCCCGGCGCCACGGTCCTGCACGTCGGGGCGGCTTACGGCAGCCGCCTCTGGCCTGCGGACCGGTTCGCAGCAGTCGCCGCCATCCTGGTGGAAGCCGGACACAACGTCGTCTTCACCGGAGGCAACTCGGAAAAGGACAGAGCGGCGGAGGTGTGCCGCCTGGCGAATCTCCCGGCTGAGGCTGTATTGGCCGGTCACCTTTCGCTGGGGGAGTTCGCGGCGACCATCTCCGCGGCCAAACTGGTGATCTCGGCGGATACCGGGGCTGCACACCTGGCCTCGGCATACGGCACCCCGTCAGTGGTGCTGTTCGGACCCGCGCCGCCCGAAATCTGGGGCCCGCCGCCAGGACCCCATGTGGTCCTGACGCGTGCCGATCTGCGGCGTGGCGACACATTCTCCGACCAGCCGGACCCGGCTTTGCTGGCGGTTGGCGTGCAGGACGTTCTGGCTGCCGTGCGGGAGTTGGGCTTGTTCTAGGGCAGGGTCTGCTTGCAGGGGGCAGCTTTTAATTGTGCTGCAGGCCCGCCGGCTGGAGCAGGAGAGCCTAAAATTAGGCATGGGCACTGAGATGGAAATTGCCTTGGTGTTTTTGGCGGCGTTGCTGTGGGTTACGGTGACGCTCAGCATCCTGTCTGCCATAGATCGTTCGGAGCGCAAGGCGCGGCGCCAGGAGAAGCGAGCGGTTCGTGCGGCAAACCGGCGGGTAGAGTACCGTCCCGCGGCGCCCGGTACGCATTCCGGCGAAGGAGGCAGGCACCCACGGTCCCGGAGGCTAAGGCCGCACTAATGCAGTAAGTGCCGCGGTTACGGCTGCCCCAGGACGACGATCGAGTTACCGCCCGGCACCCCTGCCCGCGCGAATGCAGCGATGGCCCGCGCTATCTTGAGGCCGCCCTGTGATGAGGGTTCGATCGGGTTGGCATAGTCCCCGTCTTCGCCACAAATGAGACGAAGGTCAATCAGGGTTGCATGCCGGGAGAAGGCCGCCCTCGTGATCGGATCATTGAAGAGGCACAAGGCTGCTTTGATGATTGGATAGTTTGGTTCCGACGGCGGCGTGTCGTAAACCGTACAGGTTGCGCAGGGCAGGCCGGCTGCCGTCACTGCATCAAGCATGGCGGAATACTCCGCGGCGAACCTTTGCTGCGCCTGCGCCAGCATGGCCAGCGCGTCGGCAACCGATGCAGGCTGTTCCTGCAGCAATGGGGCGTATCCGAGAGCGTCATTCCCTCCCGCGCTGACCACCAGGTGCGTTGCGTCCCTGGGCACCGCCGCAAGCTGCCGGTGGACACCCGCTATCGTGTCGCCGTCGACTGCCAGCAGCGAGCACCGCCAGCCCGGCAGTTCCTGCTTCAGCTGGGTTACGACGTCGGGTCCGGCGCCAACGTACGCGGCGTTGTCAAAGATCGAATCGCCCAGCAGGACCACATGACCCTGGGAGCTGCCCGCCGTCCGCATCTCTTCCATGTCCCCATGGTGCCTTGGGCGCTGTACGGGTGCCAGAGACAGGAGAATGCTAATTCCCGGTGAAATTTATCCATCAAAAGGACTTTTGGCCCCGGTTAGTCCTAGGATGGGCTGGTCTCATCACTCTGACATTCCGGGGGAATCCTTGAGCTATCCGCAATACCCAAGCCAGCAGCAACAGTCCTACCAGCCCGCAACCGGTGAACCACCGCTGTGGGCGCCCTACTACGGTGCGCCGTTCCCGGTCGCCGTCAAGCGGTTCTTCAAGAAGTACGCCACGTTCTCGGGACGGGCCAGCCGCAGCGAGTACTGGTGGTGGACCCTCGTCTCCGTTGCCGTCAGCATCGTCCTGAACATCATCATCAGTGCAGGATCAACCACTTCGAGCCTTACCGGCGCGGCGACTGCCGGCCCGGGTGCCGTCTTTGGGACTGTCCTTCTCGTCATCTGGGGCCTGGCGACCCTCGTCCCGTCCCTGGCGTTGACCGTCCGCCGCCTGCACGACGGGAACTTCAGCGGCTGGCTGCTGCTGCTCATCCTGGTGCCGTTCCTGGGCGCCCTCGCGGTTCTCGTATTCACAATCCTGCCGTCAAACCCGGCCGGACAGCGCTTCGACCAACCCGCTGGTTAGTAACGCTGGCCTGAGCAGCAAGAAGCCCGCTTCCACGGAGGCGGGCTTCTTGCTGCATGCTGTACGGTCGGCGTCATGCGCGGAGTCTGGACAGAGGACGGCCGGTGGAACGTCCCGCTGAGCGGTTGGAAATACCCGTAGTGTGCTTGCGGGCACGAAAAAGCCCCGGAAAATCAGTGATTTTCCGGGGCTTCCCATTGTGCGCGGAGGGGGACTTGAACCCCCACCCCCTTTCGAGGACTAGCACCTCAAGCTAGCGCGTCTGCCATTCCGCCACCCGCGCAGGTGGTATTTCGGGAGCCGTTTGCACCTTTCAGTGTTTCGCGCCTCTCCGAAGCAGCGAGAAAAACTCTAACACGACTTTCCGGGAACAACGAATCGGGCCAAGTGGGTAGGCTGAGGGGCAGCGGTTTCGCCCTTGCCACCAGTCATTTCCTAACGAGGAGTTCTCAATGCCTGACGTCCTGCCCGAGGATGAAGTTGTCCGGATCTGCCAGGAACTCATTCGTATCGACACTTCAAACTACGGTGACGGATCCGGGCCGGGGGAGCGGGCTGCCGCTGAGTATGCTGCCGGCCTTATAGAGGAAGTCGGCCTGGAAGCGGAAGTCTTCGAGTCCGCCCCGGGCAGGGCCAACGTGGTGACCCGCATGGCCGGCGAGGACCCGTCCGCCAGCGCCCTGGTGGTGCACGGGCACCTGGACGTTGTTCCTGCCCTCCGCGACCAGTGGTCGGTGGACCCGTTCGGCGCCGAACTGAAGGACGGACTGATCTGGGGACGCGGCGCCGTCGACATGAAGGACATGGACGCCATGATCCTTTCCGTCCTGCGCGGTTTCGCCCGGTCCGGAAAGAAGCCCAAGCGTGACATCATCTTTGCCTTTTTTGCCGATGAGGAAGCCGGCGGTGCCCTGGGCGCCCGCTATGCCGTCGACAAACGCCCGGAACTCTTCGAAGGGGCCACGGAAGCCATCTCGGAGGTGGGCGGATTCTCGGCCACCATTGGCGGACAGCGCACCTACCTCCTGCAGACCGCCGAGAAGGGCATCTCCTGGCTCCGCCTCGTGGCGCACGGCCGAGCGGGCCACGGCTCCCAGATCAGCACGGACAACGCCGTGACCCGCCTTGCCGCAGCAGTTACCCGCATCGGTGAGTACAAGTGGCCAATCGAGCTGACGCCAACCACCCGCCAGTTCCTTGACGGCGTGACGGAGCTCACGGGAGTCGAGTTCGACGCCGACAATCCGGACCGCCTGCTGGACCAGTTGGGCACCGTGTCGCGTTTCGTTGGCGCCACCCTGCAAAACACCACCAACCCCACCCTGCTCAAAGGCGGCTACAAGCACAACGTCATCCCCGAGTCAGCAGAGGCGCTGATCGACTGCCGCACACTGCCGGGACAGCAGGACCAGGTCCTCGAGATCGTCCGGGAACTGGCCGGGACGGGCGTGGACGTCAGCTACGTCCATAAGGACGTGTCCCTTGAAGTGCCCTTCGCAGGGAACCTGGTTGATGCGATGATCGATGCCCTCCACTCCGAGGACCCCGGTGCCAAGGTGCTGCCCTACACACTTTCCGGTGGAACGGACAACAAGTCCCTCAGCAGGCTGGGCATCACCGGCTACGGCTTCGCGCCCCTGATGCTGCCAGACGAGCTGGACTTCACTGGCATGTTCCACGGTGTTGACGAACGGGTCCCCGCGGACTCGCTCAAGTTCGGGGCCAGGGTCCTTGACGCTCTGCTCACCAACTACTGACGAGGAGCGCCGATGACGTCCGAAGAGGTGCTGTCGGATACCCTCCTGGAGCGCATCCGCAGCCGGGCCGCCGGCTACGACCGGGACAACAGCTTCTTCCATGAGGACCTGCAGGAACTTGCTTCCGCCGGTTACCTGAAGTTGTTTGTCCCAGTGTCCGACGGCGGCATGGGCTTTGGTCTCGAGGCGGCGGCGCAATGCCAGCGGAGGCTGGCAACGGCTGCTCCCGCCACTGCCCTCGCCGTGAACATGCACCTGGTATGGACCGGCGTCGCCCACGTCCTCAAAGCACGCGGGGACCACTCGCTGGACTTCGTGCTCAAGGAGGCCGCCAGCGGCGAGATATTTGCGTTCGGCAATTCCGAGGCGGGTAACGACTCGGTCCTGTTCGACTCCCGCACCGCCGCCGCGCCGTTGCCCGGCGGCGGATACGCGTTCACCGGCACGAAAATCTTCACCAGCCTGTCTCCCGCCTGGACGCGGCTGGGCATCTTTGGAAAGGATGCGGAGGCCAGGGAGGGTGAGGGCGAGCTGGTCCATGGGTTCATAAACCGTGAGACGGCCGGATACCGCATCCTCGACGACTGGGACACCCTGGGCATGCGCGCCAGCCAGTCCGCCACCACAGTCCTCGAAGGCGTGCGGGTCCCCGCGGACCGGATCTTCCGCAAGCTTCCCGTCGGCCCAAATCCGGATCCGCTGATTTTCGCCATCTTCGCCTGCTTCGAAACACTGCTCGCCGCCGTCTACACGGGATTGGGGGAGCGGGCGCTGGCTGTCGGCGTCGAAACCGCCAAGCGCCGCACCTCGTTGAAGAACGGTGGACGGAGCTACGCCCAGGACCCGGACATCCGCTGGAAGGTTGCCGAGGCAGCCATGGCTATGGACAACCTGTACCCGCAACTGCAACTGGTGGCGGCCGACGTCGACGCACTGGTGGACCACGGCGGCCAGTGGTTCGCCAAGCTGGTGGGGCTCAAAACCAATGCCACCGAAACGGCCCGCCGGGTTGTGGACCTGGCCATCCGGGTCAGCGGCGGCTCAAGCTACTTCCGGGGATCCGAACTTGAGCGGCTCTACCGTGATGTGCTCGCCGGGATGTTCCACCCGTCCGACGACGAATCAGCGCACAACACTGTGGCGAACGCCTGGCTGGGACCACTCGAGAGCTAGACGGTCCGCTGGACCTGCAACACCCGGCGGCGGAGCCAGAACCGCCGGCCGCCGCCCACATACAGCTTGCTGCGTTCCAGTTCCCACTTGCCGTACTCGGAGTGTTCCACCAGGCGGCGCCGTGCCTCGTGCAAGGAATCATCAGGGCTCACCGTCAGCACGAGGTACTCGTACTGCCTCAAATAGTCCCGTTCCCGCTGGACTGAGCTGGTGAGAAATTGTTCCTTCATTGCTCTCCATTTTCGTCCTTTTCCGGCTAACGTGAAGTCATGAGCATCGATCCGCGTGTCGCGCTTTCGTCCCTGACCACCGCTTTGGAAGAACACCTTATAGCAGCATCAAACCGCCGCGGAGATGGTGACCCCTCTGTGGAGGCAGCATTTTTTGCAGTGGCAGATGCGTTCGAAGTTTACGAAGACGCGCTGTACGAGGCCTACAACGAAGTGACCCCGCTACAGGTCTTCGATGACGAGGACGAAGAGGACGAAGAAAGCGACGTGGAAGACGAGGACCTCGAGATCGTCGAGGAATAGCGTCCCCGGCAGCGGAACAAACCGGGTTGGACCTAGTGGGCTCCGGACACGTCCTCCAGAGCCAACGCGATTTCGGGCGGCAGCGGTGTCAGTTGCGCTTCCAGTATTTCCTTCAGCTGCACAGGCGTCCGCGGGCCCACGATAGCCGTGGCCACCCCGTGTTGCGCCAACAGCCAGCTGAGCGCCACATCCTGGGGTGTCCGGCCCAGGCCCTTCGCCGCCATGCACACGGCCTCAACCGTCCGGGAAGGCTTCTCCCCAAGATAAGGGTCGACGTAAGCAGCCCCGGAAGCGGAAGCGCCCCGGGACCCGGAAGGAATGCTGCCACGGTACTTCCCGGTGAGTACCCCGCGGCCCAGGGGAGCCCAGGCCATCAGGCCCAGGCCGGCGTCCTCCACCGCCGGGATGAGCTCGGCTTCCGGCTTCCGCTGCAGGAACGAGTACTCCGCCTGCACGGCCACCAGCGGGAAACCTGCAACAGCTGCCGCCTTCGCGGCCTGCCATCCCGTGAAGTTGGACACACCGGCGTACCGGGCCCGGCCCGTGCGGACGGCGAACTCCAGGGCTGACAGGGTCTCCTCCAGCGGAACGTTTCCGTCCCATGCCTGGGCGAACCAGACATCCACGTAGTCGGTGCCAAGCCTGGCGAGGCTCGCCTCAAGGCCGGTAAGCATCGCGTTACGCGAGGTGTCCACGGCGCGCCGGCCGTCACGGGTCGTCATTCCCGCCTTGGTGGAAATGGTCACCTCAGTCCGGGCCACCACGTCGCCGAGCAGCGAACCCAACATGGCCTCGGCGCACCCGTCCGAGTAGGAGGCAGCAGTATCCACATGCCGGCCACCGGCAGTGAGGAAGGTGCGCAGCAGTTCAGAGGCGTCCTGTTCGTCCGTTTCGCCGGCCCAGTCCATAGTGCCAAGCGAGAGGGCTGAAACACGCAAACCACTGTTGCCAACGTAACGCTGCTGCATAGCAGCAAGCTTACGGGCAGAACCACCTGTACCCATGCCGTAGGGTCTTAGCGTGAACTGGTTTGAGGTGGCCCTGCTGGGCCTAGTGCAGGGACTGACTGAATTTCTACCCATTTCTTCAAGCGCGCATCTGCGGATCGTGGGGCAGTTCCTTCCCAACGCCGCAGACCCGGGGGCAGCCTTCACAGCCATCACCCAGCTGGGTACGGAAACAGCTGTGCTGGTGTATTTCTGGCGCGACATCGTCCGGATTGTTAAGGCTTGGGCGGGTTCATTGCGCGGAAGAGTGTCACGCCAGGATCCCGACGCCCGGATGGGCTGGCTGGTCATCCTGGGCAGCCTTCCCATCATCGTGCTGGGCCTCCTGTTCCAGGACCAGATCGAGTCAGTGCTTCGCAGCATGTGGATCGTTGCCACCATGCTCATCGTTTTCGGTCTCTTCCTCGCCGTCGCCGACGCGGTGGGCAAGCAGAAGCGGGACCTGAACCATCTCACCTACAAACACGGCATTATCTACGGCTTCGCGCAGGCCATGGCCCTGATTCCGGGTGTGTCCCGCTCCGGCGGCACCATCACCGCCGGACTGCTGATGGGGTACACGCGGGAGGCAGCAGCGCGCTACTCCTTCCTTCTCGCTATCCCCGCAGTGTTCGGCAGCGGCCTCTACCAGCTCTACAAGGTAGTTTCCAAGGAAGGCATCACCGGCCCCTACGGGTTGCCTGAAACGGCGCTGGCCACCGTCATCGCCTTCGTAGTGGGGTACATCATCATCGGCTGGTTCCTGAAGTTCGTCTCCACCCGCAGCTACCGCCTGTTCGTCTGGTACCGCATATGCCTGGGCATGGGCCTGTACCTGCTACTCGGTTTCGGTGTCATCAGCGCCTAGCACTAGGCTTGGTGTGTGAAATCCTGGTCTTCCCGCCCCGTTCCCGCCCTGCCCGGAAGCATGCCTGCCATCCGGTTGTTCGACACCGTGGCAGGCCGCGAGGTGGAACTCGAGCGTGAAACCCGGCCCTCCATGTACGTCTGCGGCATCACCCCCTATGACGCCACCCACATGGGCCACGCAGCCAGTTACGTGGCGTTCGACCTTTTGAACAGGGCATGGCGCGACGCCGGCAAGGACGTCTCCTACGTCCAGAACGTGACCGACATCGACGATCCGCTGCTGGAGCGCGCCACCGCCACCGGCGTGGACTGGCAGGACCTGGCGGCAGGCCAGATTGAGCTTTTCCAGACGGACATGGAGGCGCTCAACGTCCTTTCCCCGGACCGCTACGTGGGCGCGGTGGAATCCATCGGACTGATCGTGCCCGAGGTGGAACGGCTGGTCAGCCTCGGGCTGGCGTACAAAGTGGAAGGCACCGACGGCGAACCTGACGGTGACGTCTACTACGACGTCGAAGCGGCCGGCAAGCAGTCAGTTGCCCCGGAAGCGTGGACCCTGGGCAGCATTTCCGGGCTGGCCGAAAGCGAGATGCTGGAGCTTTTCGCCGAGCGCGGCGGCGATCCCGGACGCGCAGGCAAGCGCCAGGCGCTCGATCCCCTGCTCTGGCGCGTAGCCCGCGACGGCGAGCCAAGCTGGCCCGGCGGCAGCCTCGGTCCCGGCCGGCCCGGCTGGCACATTGAGTGCACCGTCATAGCCCAGAAGTACCTGCCGTCGCCGTTCACGGTCCAGGGCGGCGGCTCCGACCTGGTCTTCCCGCACCACGAAATGGGTGCCGGCCATGCATTTTCCCTGGCGGGCGTGCCGCTTGCCAAGCACTTTGCACACGCGGGCATGGTGGGGCTCGACGGCGAAAAAATGAGCAAGTCCAAGGGCAACCTGGTGCTGGTTTCCAAGCTGCGTGCCGCCGGGGAGGACCCTGCCGCCATCCGCCTCGCCATCCTGGCCCACCACTACCGCTCCGACTGGTCGTGGACGGACGAGGGCTTTGCGGCTGCGAAGGCTGACCTCGCGGCGTGGCGGCGGGCCCTCGACCATGCCCCGGAAGGTTCCGCGGAGCCTCTGATCAAGGAAATGCGGGCAGGGCTGGCCGCGGACCTTGATGCCCCGGCTGCCGTTGCCGCGGTGTCGCGGTGGGCCCGCGAAGCGAACGACGGCGGTCCTGCCGCCAGCCCCGCTGACCGGGCGCTGGTGAAGGATGCTGTAGACGCCCTCCTGGGCGTCCGCCTCTAACTATCCTGTGCCGGGCAGGAAAGACGACGCCCGGCAAAGACGACGCGCAGGAAAGGGAAAAGGGACCTGACAGGGAACCTTTCCCGTCGGGTCCCTTTTCCAGCGCCGCCGGCAGGTCAGGGCCTGTCCTGGCCCCGCCGCTTCAGGTAGCGCTCGAACTCCCGGGCAATGGATTCGCCCGTGGCTTCCGGAAGGTCCGCCGTGTCCTTCGCTTCCTCCAATTGACGGACATAGGCAGCGATTTCGGGATCCTCCGTGGCCAATTCGTCCACGCCCCGCTCCCAGGCATCCGCTTCCTCAGCCAGCTCGTGGGTGTCCAGCGGCACCTGCAGCAGTTCCTCGATGCGGTGGAGGAGGGCCAGCTGGGCCTTCGGGGACGGAGCCTGGGCTACATAGTGCGGAACTGCCGCCCACAGTGAAACGGTGGGGATTCCCGCCAGCAGCGCCACCTCGGACAGGACTCCGACGATGCCCACCGGGCCTTCATACTGGGACGCCTCCAGGTTCATTCGCTCCCGCAGCGGCGCATCGTCCGATGAGGTGCTGACCGGTATCGGCCTGCTGTGCGGGACGTCGGCCAGCAGGGCACCCACCAGCACCACGTAGTCAACGTTCAGCGCTTCGGCATGCACCAGCAGCTCGGCCGTGTACGCCCGCCACTTATAGGACGGCTCGGTGCCCTGGACGAAAATGACGTCCACATTGGAATTCGGTGCACTGGCCTTGTAAATGCGCGTGGAGGGCCACTTGATCTTGCGTTCGCCGGCGGCGTTCCTGCGGACCGTTGGTCGGGTGAACTGGAAGTCGTAGTACTCGTCCGCGTCTATCGACGCCACTTTTTTCCCGCCCCACAACTTGTTCAGGTAGCGCAGCGAGTCGCTTGCAGCCTCCCCGGCGTCGTTCCAGCCTTCAAAGGCGGCAAGCATCACGGTTACGCGGCCCCCGTCAGCCACAGGCTGCAGGAACCGTTCCCGCTCGGGTCCGGCACCCGGTGCATCGGTGTCTCCCTCGAAGCTATTCATTTCTTCACCCTACGTCCAAGGTGCTTTCCGCGCATGAAATGAAGCGCCACAAATGAACTGATCCCCGCGGTGCAGGCAGGAAGCGGCCCGGATTCGCCCACGGCGTAAGCCCACGGGGTCCGCCCAGTCAGGGCCCGTAGACTGGGCTCATGCGATCTCCGTCCTCCAGCTCCCCGCTCAAAGCCGTCCTCTGGGATATGGACGGGACCATCGTGGACACCGAGCCCTACTGGATCGCCGCAGAGCGCGCGCTGGTGGAAGCGCACGGGGGGACCTGGTCCCATGAGCAGGCCATGCAGTTGGTTGGCCAGTCCCTGACCTTTTCGGCCGGACTCTTGCAGCAGGCAGGGGTGCGGATGGAAATCCGGGAGATTATCGACAGTCTCACCGCCACAGTCATCAGCAGCGTACGGCAGCAGGTGCCCTGGCGCCCCGGTGCACGTGAGCTCCTTGAAGAACTCCACCAGGCCGGGGTGCGCTGCGCCCTGGTCACCATGTCCGAAGGCCCCCTTGCGCGGCAGGTGGTGGACAGCCTGCCCCGCCAGTACTTCGAAGTACTCGTCACGGGTGACACCGTGGCCCAGGGGAAGCCCCACCCGGAGGCCTACCTCACGGCCGTCCAGCGGCTGCAGGAGACTGACCCGGACCTAGGCATCGGGCACTGCGTCGCACTTGAGGACTCGGCACCCGGCGTAGCCGCCGCCGTTGCATCCGGGGTGCCCACGGTCGCAATACCCCACATTGTTGCGCTGCCGCAGGACAGCCGCTACACCCTGTGGGAATCCCTGTCCGGCCGCTCACTCCCGGATCTCGAGGAACTGCTCCAGGCCAGCCCTGCCGTGACCGCCGGTGCCGCTGGGGAGCAGGCGTCCGCCGTCGGACACGCCCGTGACTGAAACCCCCACACCCGTGCGCCGCGAAGGCATCCCGCTCGGCAGGATTGCCGGCGTTCCCGTGGTGCTCGCGTACTCGTGGTTCATCATCGCGGCCTTCACTGTGATTGTTTACGGGCCCGTCCTTGACCGCAGCAACCCCGCCCTGGGCGCCAGTGCCTACATCGTTGCGTTCGCCTTTGCGGTCCTGCTCCTGATTTCCGTGCTGGTCCACGAACTGGCGCACGCTTTGACTGCCAGGATCTACGGATGGCCCACACAGAAGATTGTCCTCAACCTGTGGGGTGGCCACACCCAGTTCGAAAGCTTTACCGCCTCGCCGGGAAGGTCGGTGCTGGTGGCACTGGCCGGCCCGGCTGCCAACTTTGTCCTGGCCGGCGGCGCGTGGCTGGTGCTTTACTCGGCAACGCTGGGCAGTGTGGCAGAGATCCTCACCAACATCTTCATGTGGGCCAACTTCCTGATCGCCGTTTTCAACGTGCTGCCCGGGCTGCCGCTCGACGGCGGCAGGCTGGTGGAGTCCGTCGTCTGGAAGGCCACCGGGAGCCAGGCCAAGGGAACCATCGCAGCCGGATGGGGCGGCCGGATCATCGTTGTCGCCATCACCTACTGGTTCATCCTTCGGCCCATACTCGCCGGAAATGAGCCGGACCTCAGCCTGGTTATGGTCACCGTCCTGGTTGGCGGGTTCCTGTGGATCGGGGCCTCTGCTTCCATCCAGCAGGGGACGCTGCGCAGCCGGCTGCCATTGGTGAGCGCCTCCGCCCTGGCGAACCCCGCCGTCGGACTGCCGGCAACGGCATCAGTCCAAGACGCACTGCGCCACGGTGCGGCAGGACCAACGTCCGTCGTGGTTTACGGACCGGACGGCCAGCCACAGGCTGTGGTGGATCGCTCGGCGCTATCTGCCGTTCCGCCCGCTGCCGCGCCTTCCACCTCCATCACAGCTGTTTCCTTTGCCCTGGCCCCTGGAGCCTATGTCCCGGAATGGGCGAAAGGACAGGAGCTCATCACCTTCCTTTCCCAGCTCGCAGGCCACCATTACGCCGTCATCGACCACAATGGCAGGGTCACCGGGCTGCTGACCCAGGACGCAGTGCTGGCTGCCATCACCGGGAAGCGGCAGCGGCCCGATAGGCGCCCGCAGGGCCAGAACCGGTAGAGTTACCTGCCGGTGTGCATTGCCGCCGCAGAAGCCACAATGTCTTTTAGGCCCTTTTCTGCGCCGGTCCCACAGGTTTACAGGAGCGAGGAACATTCATGAGCAGCGAGACCGCCGTCAACGACGCCACAGCAGCAGCCGGGTCCGGCGCTGCCGCGGGCAGTTCGCAGCCGGTGGGAGCAGCCCGCCGCCGGGGTCCTTTCCGGGAGGGGGAACGCGTCCAGCTCACCGACGAGCGGGGGCGCATGAACACCATCACCCTTGAGCGGGGCGGCGCCTTCCACACCCACCGCGGCTTCCTCAACCACGACGACATCATCGGCAAAGTGGACGGCTCGGTGGTGGTCAACAATGTAGGCCAGCAATACCAGACCCTGCGCCCGCTGCTCTCCGACTTCGTGCTCTCCATGCCGCGCGGCGCCGCCGTCGTATACCCCAAGGACGCCGGCCAGATCGTCACCATGGCCGACATTTTTCCGGGCGCGCGCGTCGTGGAAGCCGGCGTGGGCTCCGGTGCCCTCTCCATCTCCCTGCTCCGCGCCGTGGGTGACCAGGGCTACCTGCATTCCTTCGAACGGCGCGAGGAGTTCGCGGACATAGCACGCGGAAACGTGGAAACAATTTTTGGCGGCCCCCACCCCGCATGGCAGATCTCCCTCGGCGACTTCCAGGACGAAGTTGTCCGCAGCGAGGCGCCCGGTTCCGTGGACCGCGTGGTCCTGGACATGCTGGCGCCCTGGGAATGCCTTGATGCCGTGGCAACCGTCCTGGCGCCTGGCGGAGTCTGGATCAATTACGTCGCCACCGTCACCCAGTTGTCCCGCACGGCCGAAGCCATCCGCGCGGACGGGCGCTTCACCGAACCCGATGCCTGGGAATCCCTGGTCCGCGGCTGGCACCTGGAGGGACTCGCCGTCCGTCCCGACCACCGGATGGTGGCGCACACCGGATTCCTCCTGGTCACGCGCCGGCTGGCCGACGGCGTCACCGGAATCTCCGTCAAGCGCCGCCCGTCCAAGACGGAATTCAATGAAGAGGACGTCAATGCCTGGACGCCCGGGGCGGTGGGGGAGCGGCTGGTGTCGGACAAGAAGCTGCGCCGCGCCGCGCGGGACGCCATCGCGGGCACCAACGTCAAGGACGCCCCGGAGGTCACGAACTAGTCCAGATTTCGGGAGTCTCCATCCCTACCTGCCCTGTTGGGACTAATGTCTTAATAGAAGCGCAGGAAGGGGCTGATTCATATGGAGACGCCAAACCAGGACTCCGGACGTACACCGGCAGAGCAGTCTGCCGCCAATGACCTCTCGGTTGCCGACCGCCAGGTCAACATCCTCCGGGACAAGCTCAGGCACATTGACCGCCAGTTGGCTGCGGCGACGCAGAACAACACCAAGCTGGTCAGCATGCTTGAGACGGCTAAAGCCGAGATCCTACGGCTGAAGAACGCCTTGGACCAGGAAGGGCAGCCGCCGTACAGCTTCGGCACCATCCTCCAGCTGAACCCCAAACGCCCGGCCGCACCGGGCAGCAGCGGACAGGCGGCCACGGAGGAATCAGTGGATATTTTCAACGCAGGCCGGAAGATGCGGGTCGGCATCAGCCCGCTGGTGAACATCAACCAGCTTGCCGTGGGCCAGGAGGTCCTGCTGAACGAGGCCCTGCTCATCGTGGCTGGACTCGGCTATGAACGGGCCGGCGAACTGGCCACGCTCAAGGAAATGCTCGGCGCTGACCGTGCCCTCGTTGTGGGCCGTGCCGACGAGGAACGGGTAGTCCGGCTCTCGGGCGCCCTCCTCGCCGAGAAACTCCGCGTGGGCGATGCCCTTTCCATCGACTCCCGGACCGGGTACGCGCTGGAGAAGGTTCCCCGTTCGGAGGTGGAGAACCTGGTCCTGGAGGAAGTCCCGGACATCACCTACGAGGACATCGGCGGCCTTGGCCCCCAGATCGAGCAGATCCGCGACGCGGTCGAACTGCCTTTCCTGCACCCGGACCTATACCGCGAACACGGACTCAAGGCACCCAAGGGCATCCTGCTCTACGGCCCTCCCGGCTGTGGCAAGACGCTCATCGCCAAGGCCGTTGCGAATTCCCTCGCCGCCCGCGCCGCGGAGCGTTCCGGCAATGTGGACCTGAAGAGCTACTTCCTGAACATCAAAGGACCCGAGCTCCTGGACAAGTATGTCGGCGAAACTGAGCGGCACATCCGCCTGATTTTCTCCCGGGCCCGGGAAAAGGCTTCCGATGGCAGCCCCGTAGTCGTGTTCTTCGACGAAATGGATTCGCTGTTCCGTACACGCGGTACCGGCATCTCCTCCGACGTCGAAACGACCATCGTGCCGCAGCTGCTCAGCGAAATCGACGGCGTGGAGCGGCTGGACAACGTGATCGTGATCGGTGCGTCCAACCGTGAGGACATGATCGATCCCGCCATCCTCCGCCCGGGCAGGCTTGACGTCAAAGTCAAGATCCACCGCCCGGACGCCGAAGCGGCCGCCGACATTTTCAACAAGTACATCACCACGGACCTGCCTTTCCATGAGTCGGACCTGGCTGAGCACGACGGCGACGTCCAGGCCACGGTGGACGCCATGGTCCAGCGCACGGTGGAAGCAATGTACTCCACGGACAAATCCAACGAGTTCCTCGAGGTCACCTACGCCAACGGTGACACCGAGATGCTGTACTTCAAAGATTTCAACTCCGGTGCCGTGGTCCAGAACGTTGTGGACCGGGCCAAGAAGTACGCCATCAAGGACCTCCTGACCACACACCAGAAAGGGCTCAGGATCGAGCACCTGCTGCGTGCCGTGGTGGACGAATTCCGTGAACACGAGGACATGCCCAACACCACCAATCCCGATGACTGGGCCCGGATCTCCGGCAAGAAGGGCGAGCGGATCACCTACATCCGCACCATCGTCCAGGGCAAGGCCGGCCAGGAGCCAGGAAAGTCGATCGAAACCATGCCCAGCACGGGACAGTATCTATGACGGCTGCACCGGAACCCGGCGCCGGGGGAGCGCTTCCGGCCGGCGGGGCCATGCGGGTCATGGGCGCAGAAACCGAATATGGCATCCACGCCCCTTCCGCCCCTTCCGCCAACGCCACCATGATGAGTGCCCGGGTAGTGCAGGCCTACGCCCAGGTCACCCGGCAGCGGGCGGCCGGCGGCGCCGAAACCCGCTGGGACTATACGGACGAAGAGCCGCTGCATGACGCCCGCGGCTGGACGGTGGACCGGAGCACGGCACACCCCAGCCAGCTGACTGACCAGCCGCCGGTCCTGGACGCCGAGGCCGTGGCCCTGGCCTACGGCCGCGAGGAACTCGAGCTTGACGGGCAGGACGAGTCCGGCACGCTCCTGATGAACATGGTCCTCGGGAACGGCGCGCGCCTGTACGTGGACCACGCACATCCGGAGTATTCAAGCCCAGAAGTGACCAACCCCCGTGACGCCGTCACCTGGGACGCCGCCGGGGACCTGGTGGCCCTGGCCGCAGTACGGCGCCTGGCCGCGGATCCTGATCTGCCCCCGGTCAACCTCTACAAAAACAATACGGACAACAAGTCCGTGTCCTACGGCTCGCACGAGAACTACCTCATGCCCCGCTCGGTCCCCTTCGGAGACATCGTGCGGGGGCTGACGCCGTTCTTCGTCACCCGCCAGATTTTTTGCGGGGCGGGCCGGCTGGGGATCGGCCAGGACAGTTCCGTCTCCGGGTACCAGATCAGCCAGCGGGCTGACTTCTTCGAGGCCGAAGTGGGCCTGGAGACAACCATCCGTCGGCCCATCATCAACACGCGGGATGAGCCACACGCCACGGCTGACAAGTATCGGCGCCTGCACGTGATCATCGGGGACGCGAACCTCAGCCAGGTGTCCAACTACCTGAAGTTCGGCACCACTGCCATGGTCCTCAGCCTCATCGAGGCAGGCCTGGCGCCAAAGGTTGAGGTATACGAACCTGTCCAGGCGCTTCAGGCGGTAAGCCACGACACGTCGTTGACCGCAAAGCTGCGGTTGCTGGACGGGAGGCGGGTCACGGCCCTGGACCTGCAGTGGATGTACCACGAGGCCGCGGAAAAACTTGCCCAGGACACGGGCGTCGGCGACGCGGTGGACGGTGACGGACACACGCACGACGTCCTGGACCGGTGGGCAACCGTCCTCACGCAATTGGACAGCAACAGGGCGGCGGCGGCCAGTTCCGTCGAATGGGTCGCGAAGCTCTCTCTTCTGGACGGCTACCGGCAGCGAGACAACCTGGACTGGGACGACGCACGGCTGGGCCTCGTCGACCTGCAGTGGTCCGATATCCGGCCCGAAAAAGGGCTGTACTACCGGTTCCTGGCCAGGGACCGGATGCAACGGATTGTCGAAGACAGCGCGATCGCTGCCGCCGTCGGGGAGCCGCCCGCCGAAACGCGCGCGTTCTTCCGTGGCAAGTGCATCAGCAGCTTCGGCAAGGACGTGGTAGGCGCGAGCTGGGACTCGGTGATCTTCGACGTCCCCGGGTACGGGCGGCTCCAGCGCGTGCCGACCCGTGAACCGCTCAGGGGAACCAAAGCCCTGACCGGAGCGTTGTTCGAACGCTACCGGGAAGCGGGTCCTTTCCTCGCCGAGCTGTTGGGACACAATACCGCTCCGCCTGCGGCGTAAACCGCGCCGCAGGGCCGCTGGCGTGGCAGGATGGGCATATCGGAGGATCCGCCGGGTCCGATGACTGAACAAGGGAGGGATAACGATGGCAGGCCAGGAGCAGCAGCAGCCGCAATCACGCGACAGCCAGGTCGACGAGGACATTCCTGAGGCGCCACCCGCACCGCCGGAAGCCCAGGCTTCGGCTTCCACGGAAGGCGTGGACGACCTTCTCGACGAAATCGACGGCGTTCTGGAATCCAACGCTGAAGAATTCGTCCGGGCATTCGTCCAAAAAGGCGGCCAGTAACCCGGACCGGAGGGTGGCGGAAGCCCCGGACGGCCGGAGTCTGTACCGACTTAGTACTACGTTCAAGGAGTTCATGAGTGCAGGAATCAACCGCCAACCAGGTAGCCGCCAACGCCACCTCGTCCTTTACTGAACACCTGCAGCGGGACCGGCCGGGGCTTTTGCCCTTCAACCGGTCCCCCCAAGGCGCTGCGTCCGCAGCCGCCCCGCTGCAGGTTCCGCACGCCACCACGATCGTCGCCCTGAGCTACCAAGGCGGCGTGCTGATGGCCGGGGACCGGCGCGCCACCATGGGGAATGTCATCGCCAGCAGGCACATCGAAAAGGTGTTTCCCGCGGACCGGTTCTCGGTCCTGGGCATCGCGGGGACTGCCGGTATTGCCATTGACCTGACGCGTTTATTCCAGGTTGAACTCGAGCACTATGAAAAAATCGAAGGAACCCTCCTCAGCCTCGAGGGCAAAGCCAATAGGCTGGGGGCAATGATCCGCGGCAACCTCCCGCTCGCCCTGCAGGGGCTGGCAGTTGTCCCTCTGTTCGCCGGCTTCGACACCAGCGCCGGTGTGGGCAGACTCTTCTCTTATGATGTGACCGGCGGCCGGTACGAGGAGCACGAACACCACAGCGTGGGGTCCGGCTCTGTCTTCGCCCGAGGAGCATTGAAGAAACTCTGGCGGCCCAACCTCAGTGCCGCCGAAGCACTTTCCGTCGCGGTCGAATCCCTTTACGACGCCGCCGACGACGACTCCGCCACCGGCGGTCCCGACACTGTCCGCCAGCTGTGGCCCGTGGTCTACACCGTGGACAGCTCCGGTGCGCGCCGCGTTCCCGAGGCGGAACTCGCAGCCGCAGCACGCACCATCATCGAAGCCCGCACTATTGCCGGACGGGAGGCCTGAGATGACGCAGCAGTTCTACGTATCACCCGAACAGCTGATGAAGGACCGTGCTGATTTCGCACGGAAGGGCATAGCCCGCGGCCGGTCCGTGGTGGTCATCAGCTGCGCTGACGGAATAGCGCTCGTCGCCGAAAACCCCTCACCGTCCCTGCACAAAATCGGCGAGATCTACGACAAAATCGCATTCGCGGCGGTGGGGAAATACAACGAGTTTGAAAGCCTCCGGCAGGCTGGCGTCCGCTACGCGGATGTCCGCGGCTATTCGTACGACCGCGAGGACGTCACCGCGCGCGGCCTGGCCAGTGTTTACGCGCAGAGCCTGGGCGCCGTTTTCACCGCCGAGCAGAAACCCTTTGAAGTGGAACTTGCGGTGGCCGAAGTGGGACCCGCCCAGGAAGAGGACCATCTCTACCGGCTGACCTTCGACGGCTCCATCGCCGACGAACACAGCTTCGTGGTCATGGGCGGGCAGGCTGACAAAGTTTCGTCAGCCATCGAAGGCGGCTGGCGCAGTTCCCTCAGCTTTTCCGAAGCAGTCCGGCTGGCCCTTTCCGGACTGGCTCCGGCCGCTGAAACGGATGAGCCGGCCAAGGCCCTGCCGGCCAGGGCGCTGGAAGTCGCAGTCCTGGACAGGTTGTCCGAGGACTCGCGCGGGTCCCGGCGCGCCTTCCGCCGGCTGAACGACGCGGACATCACTGCACTGCTGGCCTAGGAGGACGCAATGGACAAGAGAATCTTCGGTATCGAGACCGAGTTCGGCATCTCGTATTCGAGCCCCGATTCAAGGCCCCTTGCCCCGGAGGAGGTGGCCCGGTACCTCTTTCGCAAGGTGGTCAGCTGGGGGCGCTCCTCCAACGTGTTCCTCACCAATGGCTCCAGGCTGTACCTGGACGTGGGCTCGCACCCCGAGTACGCCACCGCTGAATGCGACGACCTTGCACAGCTGATCGCGCACGACCGCGCCGGCGAGCTGATCCTGGATGACCTCGTGGACGAGGCACAGGCGCGGCTCGCCGCCGAAGGCTTCAACGGAACGGTTTACCTGTTCAAAAACAACACGGACTCCGCCGGAAACTCCTATGGCAGCCACGAGAACTACCTCATTCCCCGCCGCGGCGAATTCTCCCGGCTGGCCGAGATCCTCATTCCGTTCCTCGTCACACGCCAGCTCATCGCCGGCGCCGGCAAGATTTTGAAGACCCCACATGGGGCAACGTACGCGTTTTCGCAGCGCGCGGACCATATCTGGGAGGGTGTGTCCTCGGCCACCACCCGCTCGCGCCCCATCATCAACACCCGCGACGAACCGCACGCCGACGCCGAGTTCTACCGCCGGCTCCACGTCATCGTGGGCGATTCCAACATGTCTGAGGCAACCGCCCTCATGAAAGTGGGGACCGTTGACCTCGTCCTGCGGATGATCGAGGCCGGCGTCATCATGCGGGACATGCGCATGGAGAACCCCATCCGCAGCATCCGTGAAATCTCGCACGACCTCAGCGGCAGGGCCCTGGTCCGGCTCGCCAACGGGCGCCAGCTCACCGCCCTGGAAATCCAGCAGGAATACCTGACCAAGGTCACCGCGTTCGTGCAGGAGAACGGTGCCCACAACCCACACGTTCCGCTGATCCTTGATCTGTGGGAGCGCACTCTCAAAGCCATCGAGAGCGGGGACTCGCGCGCAATCGACACCGAAATTGACTGGGCCATCAAGAAAAAGCTGATGGACAACTACCGCAAGCGCCACGGGCTGGGCCTGGACGCGCCCCGCATCGCGCAGCTCGACCTGACGTACCACGACATATCCCGCGGCAGGGGCCTTTACTACCTTTTGCAGTCCCGAGGAGCGGTTCGGCGGATCGTAGACGACACCGTCATCAAGGACGCCGTTGACGCCCCGCCGCAAACCACACGCGCCAAGCTCCGCGGTGACTTTGTCCGCCGGGCCCAGGAACTGGGCCGCGACTACACCGTGGACTGGGTGCACCTTAAGCTCAACGACCGGGCCCACCAGACCATCCTCTGCAAGGATCCCTTCCGGAGCGTGGACGAGCGCGTGGACGCGCTTCTTGACTCTATGGGCTGACACCCAGCTTCAGGGTCTATTCTGGATAAGGTCCCTTTATCAGGGCCTGCCGCGATCATTACCGCTGCCCGGCGGAGAGTCGCATCCATCCTGCCCCAACGAAAGTTCTCTTACGTGCGCCGACTACTAGCAATCCTTCTTCCCGGTCTGCTGCTGCTCACCGCCTGCGGCGGCTCAACCGCAGAGCCGGAGCCCACCAGCCAGTCCGCTGGTGAGACTGCAAAGTTCGACACCCTTAAACTGACCGACAACGGGGACAAGAAGGCCCCCGGCGTCGAATTCACCAAGCCGCTTGAGGTGGCCGAACCCACCATCAAGGTGGTCAGCGAAGGCACCGGGGATACCGTGAAAGCTGACCAGATCGCCAATATCTCGATCCTGGCCCTCAACGGCACCGACGGCTCCACCCTCGAGGACACGTTCGCCAACGAACCGGAACCGCTGGAACTCAACGAGGAACTGAAAACCGGCAGCCCTGTCATCTACAACGCCTTCGTTGGCGCCAAGGTAGGCTCCAGCCTCGCACTGGCAGTGCCGGGACAGGCTGCCACCGCCGGAGCCGAAGCGCAGCCAACCCAGCTCCTCGTGATCAAGGTACTCTCGGCCAGTAACGTGACGCCCGCCCTCGAGAAGCCGGAAGGCGAAACCGTTACCCCACCAGCCGGACTGCCCACGGTCACCGAGAACGGCGACGGCGTTCCCGAGATCAACGTCGAAGGCGTGGCAGCGCCCACAGCGCTGGTATCCCAGGACCTCATCAAGGGCAACGGTGCCACCGTCAAGGAAACCGACACCCTGACCGTGAACTACGTGGGCGTCACCCTGGTGGGCGGAACCAAGTTCGATTCGAGCTTCGATCGTGGCGAACCCGCAAGCTTCCCGCTGACCGGCGTCATCAAGGGCTGGACCCAGGGCCTGGCCGGCAAGACCGTCGGCTCGCGTGTGCTGCTGGTCATTCCCAAGGACCTGGCCTACGGCGATGCCGGCCAGGGCGAAGCCAAAGGCGACCTGGTCTTCGTAGTGGACATCCTCGGCGCCAAGTAACAAGACATTCAGACCACGCCGCGGGCCATACGTTCGCGGTACCCAACCGCAGCACTGATACGAAGGAGCAACCATGTCATTCGGACAGCGGGAATTCGACCGTGAAAAGCCCGAGATCGATTTTCCGGAAGGCGATGTGCCCACGGAACTCGTTATTACGGACCTGATCGAAGGTGACGGCCGGGAAGCCAAGGCCGGGGACACCGTTTCAACCCATTACGTTGGTGTCGCCTGGTCCACCGGCGAAGAGTTCGACGCATCCTGGGGCCGCGGTACGCCGCTGGACTTCCGCGTGGGCGTGGGCCAGGTCATCCAGGGCTGGGACCAGGGCCTGCTGGGCATGAAGGTGGGCGGCCGCCGTCGCCTGGAAATCCCCTCTGAGCTGGCATACGGCTCCCGCGGCGCCGGCGGCGCCATTAAGCCCAACGAGGCCCTGATCTTCGTTGTGGACCTCGTCGGCGTCCGCTGACCCTGAAGCAGTACGCGGCACCACCGGTTCCGCCAGCGGGGAGGCGCGGCAACATCCGGGACGTTCAGTTCCGGTTGTTGCCGCGCTTTCTGCGTTCCGCCCGGAGTTTAGTAACGTAGCCAGAGTGTCCGTATCCCGCACTGAACGACTCCTCAACCTGCTGATCGCGCTCCTGAACACCCGGTATGGCCTGCACCGCAGTGAACTGCGGGAAAAGGTTTACCACGATACGTCCGGGAACGACGTTGCCTTCGGCAGGATGTTTGAGCGGGACAAGAACGACCTGCGCCAGTTCGGCTTCGAGGTGGAAACGCTGACAGACCTGGGCTGGAGCGGGGACGACCCCGCCACCACCCGTTACAGGATCGGCAAGGAATCCAATCGCCTCCCGGACGTGCAGCTGGACCCGGAGGAATGGACCGTGCTGCTCCTGGCTTCGCAGCTGTGGGAGCGCGCCGCGCTGGGCACTGCCGCGCAAAGCGCCCTTCGGAAACTCCAGGCCTCGGGCCGGCTGGCCGACGTTGAACTGCCCGCGGGCCTCCAGCCGCGCATCAAGCCTGCCGGCCAGGCCTTCGACGACCTGGTTGCGGCCATGCATTCGCGGCGCCCGGTCACCTTCCGCTATCTGGCCGGCAGCACGGGCAAGGAAGAAGAGCGGACCGTGGAGCCGTGGGGCCTCGGCAGCAGGTTCGGGCAGTGGTACCTGGTGGGCTACGACCGGGCACGCCTGGCGCCGCGGCACTTCCGGCTGTCCCGCTTTACCAGCGCCGTGGCCATCCTGGACAAAGAGCAGTACTCACCCCCCGGGGGCTTTAATATCCGGCAGGAACTGGAACGGCTTCCCGAACTGCCGCTCCGCACCGCCGTCGTGGACGTAAGGAAGGGTCGCCTGCTCGCCCTCCGGCGACGCGCCCTCGCCGCTGCCCCTCCCGGGGATGCCACAACCCCGCCCCACGCCGGATACGACCGGATCAGCCTGCACTACCGGGACCCGGAAGCCCTCGCCGAAGAACTCGCATCCTACGGACCCCACGCCGTCGCCGCCTACCCCGAAGAGCTGGTGGATGCAGTCCGGCGGAGGCTCCGGGCTGCCGCAGAGTTCAGTGGCGCGCCCGTCCCCGGCTACTCCTTTCCGCCTGCCCGTGCACGCCAGGCCCGCCCCAAGACCTCGGAAGACCAGCTGAAGCGGATGCTCCAGCTGGTTCCTTTCCTGGTCCATAACCAGGGCCTGCACATCCAGGACGTGGCGAACCACTTTGGGGTGACCCGGAGAGAGCTGGAGGACGACCTGCGGATCCTCATCTGCTCGGGGCTCCCGGAGGGGTATCCGGATGACCTTTTGGACATCCAGTGGGAGAACGGCCATGTCTTCATCACCCAGGACCTGGACCTCAAGAGACCGGTGCGGTTCACGGTGGACGAGGCGTGTGCGCTCCTCACGGGCCTGGAGACCCTCAACGGGCTGCCGGGCATCGCCGAGGGCGGCGCGCTGGAATCGGTAACCCTCAAGCTGCTGGCAGCCGCCGGAGAGGAAGGACTCCGGGCAGCGTCCCTCGCCGGTCCGCAGGTGGAGCCTGCCGATGCCGCCACCCACGCCACCGTGCGCCAGGCCATCGAGTCGGGTTCCCAGCTGCACCTGACCTACCTGTCCCCGCAACGGGACAGGGTGACCGAACGGGACGTGGACCCCCTCAGGCTCTACTCCCTCGACAACACCTGGTACTTCGAGGCGTACTGCCACCTGGTGGAAGGACTGCGCAACTTCCGGCTGGACCGCGTCCAGGATGTCCGCCCCAACGGGCACCCCGTGGCAGACGGCGTTCCGCCCGCGGCGGGAGTCCCAGCCAAGCTCTTCACGCCGAACGACGACGACACCACCGTCACCGTCCAGCTCACCCGGCAGGGGAGGGGGCTGGCAGATGACTACTACGCAGAGCGCACGGCTGAGCTTCCCGACGGCGGCCTGGTTGCCGACATCCGGTTCGGCAACACCGCGTGGCTGCCCATGTTCGTGGCCCAGCATGGCGGCACGGCCCGCATCCTTGCGCCGGAGGAACTGGCAACGGCCGCGCGGGAGTGGCTTGAGGCGTCGCTGGACAGGTACGGCGGATAGACTTCTCAGCATGCCTTGGTGGTCCTGGATCCTTTTGTGGGTGGCGCTTGTTGCGCTTGCCCTGCTGTTCTATGTCCTCCTGGGCATCCGTCTCTTCCGCCAGTTCATGGCCACCGTCAAGGACCTGGGGGCAGCGGGTGAAAGGCTGGGTCAGCTGGGACCCCGCCAGGAACAGGTGGAGCCGGCGGAGCCACGGGGCGGGATGCCCGGGTCGGCAGTTTTTGCCTCACCTGCCGTCATGCGACATGATTACGAGGCGTCCACGTCAGCGCGGCGGGAAGAACGCCGCCGCCGGCGGATCCAGCGCAAGGCGGACCGGGGCCAGCCGCAGGCGCTCGGGGATCTCGACTTCACATAGAAGTAGGATGTATTTAGAGGAAAGGATTTCCCATGGGAAGACTCTTTGATGGCCCCTGGCCAATCGTCATTATCATCGTCGTCGCGTTGCTGCTCTTTGCCGCGCCCAAGCTTCCGGCCATGGCACGCAGCCTCGGCCAGTCCATGCGGATCATCAAGTCCGAGGTCAAGGAAATGAAGAACGACGGCAAGACCGACACCACCGACGCCTCCGGCCCGGTGGAAGGCACCGTCGTGAACCACCCCAAGGCGAAGCCCGGTGAGCCGACAGACGGCACGGACGTTCCGCCGTCGAACCGCGCCTGACCCCCAGTGGCACTGTCGCGGGCCCGTAAAGCCAACCCTGAGGGGCGGATGTCCCTCTGGGACCACCTCAAGGAACTCAAGAACCGGCTGATCAAGTCGGCCATCGGCGTCGTCCTTGGCGGCATTGGGGGCTGGATACTTTACGATCCGCTGCTGAAGGCGCTGGCTGACCCCGTCAACCGCATCTCCCAGCAGACCGGGGGACTCTCGGCAATCAACTTCGGAACCATCGCCTCCCCGTTCGACTTCAAGCTGCAGATGTCGCTCCTCATCGGGGCCGTCATTTCCAGTCCCATCTGGATCTATCAGCTCTGGGCGTTCATCACGCCAGGGCTCACGTCAAAGGAACGACGGTACACCCTGGGCTACATGGCGGCAGCGGTTCCGCTGTTCCTCGCCGGAATCTGGGCAGGGTGGCTCGTGGTACCACAGGTGGTCCGGGCGCTGACCCAGTTCACACCGGACGGCTCCTCAAGCGTCATCGACGCGCGGACATACATTGAGTTCGTCACCCGGATGGTGCTGGTCCTGGGTATCGCGTTCCTGGTTCCGGTGGTGCTGGTGGGCGTCAATATGGCCGGCGTCATCTCCGGCCACACCATCCTCAAGGCATGGCGCATCACGGTTTTCCTGGTCTTTGTCCTGGCCGCCATTGCGGCACCCGGGGCGGATGCGATTTCCATGTTCATGCTTGCCGGCCCGCTGCTGGTCCTCTTCTTCGCGGCCATCGGCATTTGCCTCATGAACGATAAGCGCCGTGCCCGCCGCCAGGCCAAGAAGGCTGCGGAGACCGAGGCCACGGCGGGCATCGCCACCCCGAGCAGTGAGCTGAAGAACCTCTGAGCTCCCATTAGGCTTGGTGTATGTCCACCAACACCGGTCCGGTGCCTTCCGGTCCATCCTCCAGCGGACCATCCTCCACGGCTTCCAACAATGCTGACGAGCCCTCACCCGCGGAAAGGTATCGAGCCAGCGCCGAACGCAGGGCCGAGGCGGCAACGGACCTCGGGGCTTTCATCCGCACACTGGACTTCGAGCTTGACGACTTCCAGAAACAGGCATGCCGCTCCCTGCAGGACGGCAGGGGAGTGCTGGTGGCAGCACCCACGGGCGCAGGCAAGACCATCGTGGGGGAGTTCGCCATATACTTGGCGCTCGGCCGGGGCCTCAAGGCGTTCTACACCACCCCCATCAAGGCCCTGAGCAACCAGAAGTTCACCGAACTGGGCGAGAAGTACGGTTCCGACAACGTGGGACTGCTTACCGGCGATACCAGCATCAACGGAGATGCTCCCGTGGTGGTCATGACTACCGAGGTCCTCCGAAACATGCTCTACGCGGATTCCGCCACGCTTGACGACCTGGGCTACGTCGTGATGGACGAGGTGCACTACCTCGCCGACCGCTTCCGCGGGGCCGTCTGGGAGGAAGTGATCATCCACCTTCCCAGTGAAGTGCAGGTTGTTTCGCTCAGCGCCACAGTCTCCAACGCGGAGGAATTCGGAGCCTGGCTGGATACGGTCCGTGGGGATACCGACATCATCGTCTCCGAGCACCGGCCGGTTCCCCTCTGGCAGCATGTCATGGTGGGCCGGCAGATCATGGACCTCTTCGCCGGGGAAACCACCTTTGATGAGATCGCCCCGCCGGTGGAAGCGGACGGGCCCCAGCAGGCACCCACCAGGGATAACGCCGGCAAGAACCGGGGCTTCGACGTCAACCCGGACCTGCTGGCGGTCGCCCGCAGTGAGAGCCAGCAAATTTTGCGGAGCAGGCCCGGCCCCGGAGGCCGGGGCCAGCGAGGCCGGCGCGGCAATGACCGCCCTCTCCGGGGCGCGGAACAGACCGGAGTGCGGCGGGCCAGCCGCCCCCAGGTCATCGCCAGCCTTGACAGAATGGACCTGCTGCCGGCCATCACCTTCATCTTTTCCCGGGCCGGCTGTGACGCGGCCGTTGCCCAGTGTGTTGCGTCGGGGCTCTGGCTGACTACGGAGAAAGAGCAGCGGATCATCGCCCAGCGGGTTGACGAGGCCGGGCACGATATACCGTCGGACGACCTCGACGTCCTGGGGTTCTGGACGTGGCGGGACGGGCTGCTTCGCGGGTTCGCCGCACACCACGCCGGCATGCTGCCCACCTTCAAGGAGGTAGTGGAAAAGCTGTTCGCAGATGGCCTGGTGAAGGCCGTCTTCGCAACTGAGACCCTCGCACTTGGCGTCAACATGCCGGCCCGTTCGGTAGTACTTGAGAAGCTGGACAAGTTCAACGGTGAAGCCCACGTGGACATCACGGCAGGCGAGTATACCCAGCTGACCGGACGGGCGGGGCGGCGCGGGATCGACGTCGAAGGCCACGCGGTGGTGCTGTGGCAGCCCGGAACTGATCCGACGGCGGTGGCAGGCCTCGCCTCGCGCCGCACCTACCCGTTAAACTCGAGCTTCCGGCCTACCTACAACATGAGCATCAACCTCCTGGCGCAGTTTGGCCGTGCCCGGGCGCGGGAGATCCTTGAATCCTCTTTCGCCCAGTTCCAAGCCGACCGTTCCGTGGTGGGACTGGCCAGGCAGGTGCGCAGCCGTGAAGAGTCCCTGGCGGGCTACGCCAAGTCCATGACCTGCCACCTAGGTGACTTCACGGAGTACGCACGGCTGCGCCGGGAGTTGTCTGACGCTGAAAACGCCACCTCCCGGACGAAGTCACGCGCCCGCAAGTCGCTCAGTGACGACTCGCTGGCCCGGCTGCTGCCCGGCGACGTGGTGAATGTGCCGGGCGGGAGGGCGCCGGGCCCTGCCATCGTGCTAAGTTCCGACCACAGCGGCCGCGAGCCCCGGCCCGCTGTCCTGACCCTGGACAACCAGCTGCGCAGGATCAGCACCGACGACCTGGAAGGCCCCATTGCGCCGGTAACCAGGATCCGGATCCCCAAGTCGTTCAACGCCAAGGTGCCGAAGTCCCGGCGGGACCTTGCGTCCTCTGCCCGGAATGCCCTGCGGGAAAACCGCCCTCCTGCCCCGGGACAGAACCGGAACAATGACTTCGGGCTGGCAACCGCGCTGCCCAACCAGGAAAAGCGCATCGCAGATCTCCGGCGCGCCCTGCGTGCACACCCGTGCCATGGGTGCAGCGAGCGTGAGGACCACGCACGGTGGTCTGAGCGCTGGTGGAAGCTTCGGCGGGAAACAGACGGACTGGTCAGGCAGATCCAAGGCCGCACCAACACCATCGCCAAAACCTTCGACCGTGTTTGTGATGTCCTCTCTGCCTACGGCTACCTTGAGGACGCAGGGGAGGGCCGGCTCCTTATTAGCCCGGACGGCCAGCGCCTGCGGCGGATCTACGGTGAGAAGGACCTGCTGATTTCGCAGTCCCTGCGGCTGGGCGCCTTCGACGACCTTGACGCCGTGGAGGTCGCGGCCCTTGCCAGTGTGCTTGTCTACCAGGCCAAGCGAGAGGACCGCGGGCTGCGGCCGCGGATGCCCAGCATCTCCCTTGAAACTGCGGTGGACATCGTCGTAAGGGAATGGTCTGCGCTGGAGGACGTGGAAGAGGAGAACAAGCTTCCGCTGACCGGTGAACCGGAGCTGGGACTGGTGTGGCCCATCTATAAATGGGCACGCGGCCGCCATCTGCAGGATGTCCTGAACGGCACCGACCTGGCGGCGGGTGATTTTGTCCGCTGGGTCAAACAGGTGGTTGACCTGCTGGACCAGCTCGCCAAGATTCCCGGCCTTGAGCCACGCCTCGCCAGGCTCTGCGCTGAGGCCATCTCGCTGATCCGCCGCGGCGTCGTGGCGTATTCCTCCGTCCTCTAATCCCTCGTCGGCTCCCGCCGGCCCGCAATCTCCAGGAGCCCTGCCCCGTATGCCCCACCCCGTTCCCGCCAGCCCAAACCGTCCACAAGCCGTCCTGTACCGCAACGGCTCCGTCTACACCGCTGCCGACCCTTTTGCCACGGCCATGCTCGTGGACGGTGGCACCGTCGCGTGGGTGGGTTCCGAGCAGGCGGCCTCCTCCATCGCAGACAGTTCCATGGACGTCATCGACCTGCGGGGCGCACTCGTGGCGCCAGGATTCGTCGACTCGCATATGCACCTGACTGAAACCGGGATCGCACTGGATTCCCTGCAGCTGGGCGGGATTTCTTCAGCGCGGGAGCTGTTGGATGCCGTAGCATCAGCGCCGGGCGACGGCCCCGTCCTGGGCCATGGCTGGGATGAGAGCACGTGGGAGGACGCTTCCCTGCCCACCGTGGAGGAACTGGAACGGGCTTCGGCTGGCCGGCCCGTCTACCTCTCCCGGGTGGACGTGCACTCTGCCCTGGTCTCGGCGTCCCTGGCCCGGTCCGCGGGACTGCAGGACCAGGACGGGTTCGACGGCGGCGCCCGGGTCAGGCGTGCCGCACACACCGCAGCTCGCCAGGCCACCCGTCGGCTGCCAGCGGAGGATCTCCGCCGGCACCAGGCGCGCGCACTGTCAGAGGCGGCAGCCAACGGCTATGTCGCTGTGGCGGAAATGGGCGCCCCGCACATCGGCGGTTCCGACGATCTGCACCTGGCCGCAGCGTGGAACACCCCAGGACCGGATGCCGTGCCTCGTCCGGAAGTCCTGCCGTACTGGGGTGAACTGGCGTCCTCGGAAGACCACGCCCGCCGCCTCGTGGAAGGGTTCGGCTTTGGACTCCGGGGACTGGCCGGCGACCTGAACATCGATGGGTCGGTGGGGTCGCGCACTGCCGCCTTGCGGTCCGGCTACAGTGATGCTCCGGAAGAGAGGGGCTCCCTCTACCTGAGTATGGAGGAGGCGGCGGCCCATCTGGCCGCCTGTTCCGTTCTGGGCATCCAGGGTGGCTTCCACGTCATCGGTGACGCCGGCCTGGATGCGGCATTGTCCGCTTTGGACCTTGCAGCCGCGGAGGTGGGGGAGCAGCGCGTCCGGGCGGCCGGCCACCGCTTCGAGCACGTGGAAATGGTGGACGGACCATCCGTGGAAAGGCTTGCCCGCTACTCCGTGACGGTCAGCGCCCAGCCGGCGTTCGATGCCGCCTGGGGCGGCGCGGGCGGCCTCTACCAGCAGCGCCTGGGGGAACGCAGTGCCGCCATGAATCCGTTCGCCACGCTTTACGCGGCCGGAGTCCCTGTCTGTTTCGGCAGTGACAGCCCGGTGACTCCGCTGCGGCCTTGGTCCAGTGTCCGGGCGTGCCTTGAGCACCACAACCATGATGAGCGGATTTCTGCCCGCGCCGCGTTCCTCGGCCATACGCGCGCCGGCTGGCGGGCGGCCAAATACCAGGATCCGATGGCGGGACAGCTCGTGCCCGGCGCTCCTGCCAGTTTCGCCGTGTGGGAGGTGGAGGAACTGATGGTGCAGGTGGCCGACGGGCGTGTCCAGTCCTGGAGTACTGATCCCCGCGCCCGGACTCCTCTGCTGCCTGCCTTGGATACCGGCACCGACCCGGCGTGCCTGCAGACGGTACGGAACGGCGTCGAACTTTTCTCCAGCCCGGGCCTGCGTTCCTGACCCTCCACCCCGCCGCCCTATAATGGGTAGTTGCGCCTGCCGGCGGCTTGCCAAGCCCATCAGGTGCACACCGACCGCTCCTCCCAGGAAAGGCCCTCTGTGCGCGTCCTTACGATCATTCCCACCTACAACGAACTGGAATCGCTGCCCAAGACCCTTCAGCGGCTCAGGAAGGCTGTTCCGGCGTCGGACGTCCTGGTGGTGGATGACAACAGCCCTGACGGCACCGGCAAGCTTGCGGACACAATCGCAGCCGAAGACTCCCAGGTGCACGTTTTGCACCGCAAAGGCAAGGAAGGCCTGGGTGCCGCGTACATCGCGGGGTTCAAGTGGGGCCTGGACGCCGGATACGACGTGCTCGTGGAGATGGACGCGGACGGCTCCCACCAGCCCGAACAGCTGCCCCAGCTTTTGGAGGCCATCGATCAGGGCGCGGACCTCGCCATGGGTTCCCGCTGGGTGCCCGGCGGAAGTGTCGTGAACTGGCCGTTGTACCGCCAGGCGATTTCACGTGTTGGCAGCACCTACGCCCGTCTCATGCTGGGTTTGAAGATCAAGGATGTGACCGGCGGCTACCGCGCCTTCCGGCGGACAACCCTGGAGAAGCTCAACCTGGACCAGGTGGACTCTGTTGGCTATGGCTTCCAAGTGGACCTGGCCTGGCGTGTGGCACGTATGGGCCTGCGCATCGAGGAACGTCCCATCACGTTCGTGGAGCGGGAACTGGGTGCCTCGAAAATGAGCGGCAACATCGTGGTTGAAGCCATGATCAATGTCACTAAGTGGGGGCTTGCAGCCCGCTGGAACACGCTCATCAGGAAAAAGGGCGCAGGCCAGCCGTAACGGCCACTTCCTGGACAACAAAGGGCCGGCCCAGCACCGTAGGTGCGGGGCCGGCCCTTTTGCTCTGTTCGACTTGCGCGGAGCGGCGAGACCCTAAGCGGAGCGGCGCTCTCCACGGCGTTCGCGCAGGATGGTCAGGCGGTCCTCGAGGATCTGCTCAAGTTCGGGCAGGGAACGGCGCTCCAGCAGCATGTCCCAGTGCGTACGGACAGCCTTGTCGTTGCTGGTGTCAGGGCGTTCGCCGTCAACCAGAAGGGCTTCCTTGCCGGTCTTGGAAACCCATACAGGAGGAATTTCAGCTTCGGAGGAGAAGGTGACGAAGACCTGTTCGCCGTCCTCGCAACGGTACTCGACGCGCTGGCGCGGAGCCGGCTCAACTCCGGACTCGGTCTCCATGCTTTGCGCACCAAGGCGCATACCCCGCAGGCTGCGATCGCTCATGATTTCTCCCTCTTATCGGTTCGCGGAGTAGAACCCCGCGCCAGCCGGTGGCGATGAAGCACCACCGGGCTACTGTGTGCACTGCGCTGCATCATAAGATTCAACGCATTGCGAAGCTTTGTTGTTCCAGCGGATTGCTCCTGCCGGACAAATACCCAATTATACGTGGGTCATGCCGGTGGGACCAAAAGAAGGGAAGGGATTCGCGTATCAATGCGTATCCCTTCCCCCCTGCCGGCGATGCTTATGGTTCTGTGGGTTTCGCTCCCACTTCGTCAAAGAGGCCGCCCGTTGCCCCGGGATCCGGGTTGGTACCGCCCAGCGCGTTTCCGATACCCTTCAGGGCTTCGCCGACTTCGCTGGGGATGATCCACAGCTTGTTGGATGTCCCTTCCGCCAGCTTCGGCAGGGTCTGCAGGTACTGGTAGGCCAGCAGCTTCTGGTCGGGGTTGCCCCGGTGGATGGCGTCAAAGACCTTTTGGATGGCCTGCGCCTCACCGTCGGCGCGGAGGATTGCTGCCTTGGCATCGCCTTCCGCTGCAAGGATGGACGCCTGCCGCTGGCCCTCGGCGGTGAGGATTGCTGACTGCTTGGTCCCCTCGGCGGTGAGGATCGCTGCCCGGCGGTCACGCTCGGCCCGCATCTGCTTCTCCATGGAGTCCTGGATGGAGTGGGGCGGATCAATCGCTTTGAGTTCCACGCGTGAAACCCGGATTCCCCAGCGGCCGGTGGCCTCGTCCAGGACACCCCGCAGTTGGCCGTTGATCTGGTCACGCGAGGTCAGGGCCTCTTCCAGGTTCAACCCGCCCACCACGTTGCGCAGCGTGGTGGTGGTCAGCTGCTCCACTGCCTGGATGTAGTTGGCGATTTCGTAGGTAGCGGCGCGCGGGTCAGTGACCTGGAAGTAGACCACGGTGTCGATGGAGACCACCAGGTTGTCCTCGGTGATCACCGGCTGCGGCGGGAAAGACACCACCTGCTCGCGGAGGTCCAGCAGCGGCAGGAGCCGGTCCACGAAGGGAATGAGGATTGTGAGGCCGGGATTCAGTGTGCGCTGGTACTTTCCGAGCCGCTCCACCACCCCGGCCCTGGCCTGCGGAATAATCCGGACCGAACGGACCAGGACGATAATCACAAACACGATCAGGACTACCAGCACGATGGCCAAGGCCGCTCCTCCTGCGTTTTCCATACAACTCCTTTTTCCCCAATTGATAAGGCTGTGTCAGGACGTGCTGGTGGCTGGCGGCGCCGAAACCACTGCGGTGGCGCCGTCGATGGCCGCTACCACCACTTTTTGTCCGGCGGGCAGGACGCCCGCCGCCGAGCGTGCACTCCAAATGTCTCCGCCGATTTTCACCAGGCCGCTGTCCGACGTTACGGCTTCCATTACTACCGCCTGCTCGCCGATGAGCCGGTCCACGTTGGTCCGCTGCTCGGCCGGGCCCTTCTTTAGGTGGGACAGTGCCACCGGGCGGACGAAAGCAATCATGAGCAGGGATACCACGCAGAAAACAACGATCTGCAGCCAGCCGTCAGCACCTGCAAAGTCGGCCACCAGGGCAGCCAGGGCCCCGCCGCCGAGCATGATGAAAAACAGGTCAAGCGTGATCATCTCGATCACTGCAAATGCCAGGAAAGCCGTGAGCCACAGGGCCCACCAGTTTTCCCCCAACCATTCGAACACTGTTGCCCCCTTCGCCACCGGGGCACGCGTCCGCGGACCCTCAGGTAACTGTCCTTTTATCCTAGTCCGGGGCCGGGGTGCGTGGGCTTGGTCACGTCTGTCACGGCAGGGATAGTGGCCAAGTTGTTACGCGGTGGCGGGGTGCCTGGGCCGGAAAACCGTGAGCCTGAACTTCGCTTCCGTCCGCAGGGGCTCGGGCTGGCCTTCAAGCCGTGCAGTGATCTCCTGCCGGCCCGTATGGTGCCCGGCAGGCCCCATGAACGCCAGGTCCGCTGCGTCCTTGTGGCTAAGCGCCAGGGGGATATCGACGTCGGCAGTTTCCTCCAGCGTGAAGTATTGGGCCACGGCAGCGGCCAGCCGTGCGTCCTTGCCCTCCTCGAGGGTAAGCATCCCGGCAAGGGCTGCAATACCGGCAAGATGGCCCTCGCGGGGGGTGACCACGACCAGGCGGCCCCCGGGCCGGAGCACGCGCGCGAACTCGGCAGCGTTGCGGGGCGCAAACACCACTGTGACGGCATCAACCGAGCTGTCTGCCAGCGGCAGGGGCTGCCAGATGTCCCACACCAGGTTGACGGCCTCAGGGTTGAGCCGGGCTGCACGGCGCAGCGCGAACTTGGAGATATCCAGGCCTGCCGCAGCCACGTCCCGGCCTTGCGCGGCCGCAGTATCCAGCAGTTCGCGCAGGTAATGCCCGGTTCCGGTGCCCGAGTCCAGCACGGCTGCACCGTGGTCAGGCAGGAAAGGCACGACGGCGGCTGCCACAGCCTGTGCCAACGGCCGGTAATGGCCCTGGCCAAGGAAGTTGAAGCGGGCATCCACCATAGCGGCGGAGTCGGCCTCGAAGGTGGTGCCTTTGCCTACCAGCAGGTTGAAATAACCCTGGCGGGCGGCGTCGAAGCTGTGCCTTGAGGCGCAGGCAAGCTTGCCCTGACCGGGCGTTTGCGGGCCGGAGAAGATCAACGGGTCCGAACAAACCGGGCACAGCAGGGAAAGGTCCGTTGAAGGGGGCATTGCACCATCTTAGGCGGCTGCGTCCGCCCGACCGGGAACCCTAGCTGGCGCTGATGCCCGCCGGTCCGTCGTCGAAGCCGAGGCCTTCCTGCGCCCTGCTGATTCCGGGAGCAGCCCAATGGGCGGCGTATTCGCTGTTGCTGCTGAGCGACCGGAGCTGTGCCCGGTCGATGTACAGGATGCCGTTGAGGTGGTCCGTTTCGTGCTGCACGATTCGGGCCTGCCAGCCGGAAAACTCCTGGCGCACCGCCGCGCCGTCGGGCGTTTCATACTCAAGAAGCACCCGTTCCGGGCGGGCCACCACGGCCTGCAGCCCATTGAGGGACAGGCAGCCCTCGTAGAAGGCGGCAGTCCCGGTTCCCTGCGGAGTGTATTTGGGGTTGAGGACGGCAAGAAACTGAAGCGGGCTGCGGCGGCGCAGGGCGGCAGCCTCCGGGTCGACGTCGTACTGGTCTTCAAGAACCGCAATTTGAAGGGGTATGCCCAGCTGCGGTGCCGCAAGTCCCACTCCGGGCGCTTCGTGCATTACCTGGCGCATGAGCTCGATCAGCCGGGCCAGCTGGTCCGCCGGCAGCTGCCCGTTGTAAGCCGCCGCCCGCTGCCGGAGCGCCGGATGGCCGGCCTGGACGATCGGTGGCAAAGACCCTGCAGAGAGGATACGTTCCACGGATTCGCGAATTTGTTCTTCTGTCAGGGCGGTTCCAGGCGCACTTGCGGTCATGACGAAAGCCTACTGGGCACCAGGGGCCGGGGCTGGGCTAATGTCTATCGCATGCCTGCTTCCCCTTCGCCCGACGCGTCGCCACTTGACTGTGTTCTTGGTTTCCTCCGGGTGCTGGAATCCGGTGGGGGAGCGGCCGGAATCAAACCGTTCCTCGCCGATTCGTTCGTCCTGGTGGAAGCTCCGCACCTGTTGGCTCCGGAGGGGTCAACACGGACTTTGGCGGATGTTTTGGCCGGCGCGGACCAGAGTTCCAAGGTGGTGTCGGACCAGAAGTTCGCAATGCGCCGCACCACATGCGAGGACGGCCGGGTAGCCGTGGAAGCGGACTGGTCCGCCACGGTGCTGATGGATCTCCGGTACTGGGATGCGGGTGAAACCATCCGGGCAAGAACGTCGTCGGTTTTCGAAGTCAGTGACGGCCTGATCGTCAGCCAGGACAGCTACGACTGCTACTTCCGCTGAAGCCGTGGAAAAGGCGCTGCCGGGCAGCCGTTTCCTATTGCATGGTGAACCGGCGCGCCACCCATGCGTTCACCGCGGGGGCTGAAGCAGCGGCCCCAATGGCTGCATTCCGCAGTCGCAGAAGGGCCGGCGGCAGCGGCCGGCCGAGCAGCATGTTGATTTCCGACTGGCGCCTGGCGAGTGCCGCGGCGCGCAGCCGGTCCGCTTCAAACCTTTTGAACCTGCTGGCATCCATCCGGCCGGCCACGGCGTCACGAAGCAGGGGCACCAGCGCCTGGGCGTCCAGCCAGCCTAGGTTCATGCCTTGGCCGCCAATGGGACTGATTTCATGGGCTGCGTCCCCGAGCAGCACCGTCCGTCCCAGCACAGTGCGGCGCGCCAGTGTGGAGCGGACGCTGAAGGCACTGAGCATGGTGTTCGTGCTTGCAGCGGGCAGGATTCCGGTGCGACTCATCACGAGTTCGGCCAAGGCTTCGGCCCCCGCACTTCCTGACGGCTCGCTGAGACGGACCACCCAGCGCCGGATTCCGCCCGGCAGCGGGAACGACTCGACAATCCCGTCGCGCTCCAGGAACAGGACGGCCATCTCCCCGTGGTGGCCAGGGTCTGCAAAGTCGCCCATCACGTAGTGGTCCGGATACGTCTTCCTGCTCACCGGAACGCCCAGGACGTTCCGCAAACGGGACCGGGCGCCATCTGCAGCAACCACCATGGAGGCATGGAATTCCCCGGGACTTGCCGGGGCACCTGCCGCCGGCTCGACCTCGACGGTAAGGCGGCCGCCGTCGTCCACCACCCTTGCGGCTTCCACGCCCCTCACCATTGCTTCCCCGTCCAACTCCCGGAGTCGATCTTCAAGAAGTTGTTCGGTTCTGAACTGGGGGAGGGCAAGCACGAACGGGAAGGACTCCGAGACGCCGTCGAAGGGCATAATGCCCACCGTTTTCCCGCGGCTGACCGCCATTCCCGTCCGGATCGGAATGCCCTCCTTCACCATGTCCTGCGCCACCCCGACGCCATTAAGCGCCATGAGCGCGGGCGGATGGACGCCGATGGCACGCGAGTGGAGGTCCCGGGCCTGCCTCCGCTCAAGCACCCGGACGGTGATTCCCTGCTGGAGCAGCGCGGCCGCGAGGTACAGTCCCACAGGACCGCCGCCCACGATCACCACATCCACCGCCATGATCAGTCCTGCCGGTATGTGAGGACCTGGTGGAAGGCTGCGCTGTGTTCCACGGACCAGCCCGGGGGAGCAAGCGCCGAAAGTTCGGAAGGCGTGTAGCTGCGCCGGATCGAGGTCAGGCCGTCCACCCGTATGTAGGAGCCAGCAAATGGGAGGGCGGCCACCCCGAACAAGGTGAAGGCTGCGGGGCTGCGGCGGAGGTCGTTGTGCAGCACCTTCTTCCCGGCCAGAATTTCGGAATGCGCCAGCAGCTGCTGAAGCTCCGCCGCCGACAAGTGGTGGAGGACGTGGTTCGATATCACAACGTCGTAGGACCTGCCCTCGGTCACGAGGTCGCCGCTGTGCGCCTGCCGAAACTCGACACCCCGAATGGGCGGCCGCTTGTGCGCGAAGGAAGCTGCGCGGGAGTCCGGATCGATTCCCGTGATGTTGAGGGCCAGTCCGTCGCGCAGTGCCCACCGCGCAAGCATGACAGCTACGTCGCCACCGCCCGAGCCGATGTCCACGAGCCGGATCGGTTTCGCCGCAAGCAAAGGACGCAGTTCCCGCCGGTAAAGCCGCCGCCAGCCGCTGAGGGTCCTGTTCACTACCCCGAACTGGCGGTAAGTGTTGTCCAGGCGCCGGGGGTCGCAGTCTGGCAGGTCCATCAGCTCCACGGCGGTGGCGTCCCGCTCCCGCATCAGGAAATCCACCCCGTCAGGCCACCGGAGCTTCGGCCGGCACAGGCTGCCGGAGAGCTGCCAGTTGAGCTGATTGGTGGGCCGTGGCGGCCGTGGGTGCCTGGCGCAGTTTTGTGAACAGGCCCGTCTCCACGGTGAGTCCGGGCCCGAATGCCATGGAGCAGATGCGCCCGCTGCCTGCGCTGCTGCCCGGGGCGTCCCCAGGCGCCGTGTCCTGCTCGAGGATGTGCTTGAGGACAAAGAGCACCGTGGCGCTGCTCATGTTGCCGTAGTTCCGCAGGACTTCGCGGGCCGGAATAAGCTGCTGGTCCGTCAGCCCCAGCCGGGATTGGACCTTGTCCAGGATGCTCCGGCCACCCGGATGGATGCCCCAATGCTGGATGGAGGTGTAAGGGAGTGCCGCCAGTTCCGGCTCCCGGCCCAGGAGAGGTTGCAGGGCCCCCACGATGTGGTCGTCGATGATGTGCGGTACGTAGTTCCCAAGTACCATTTCGAAGCCGTTGTCGCCGATGTTCCAGGCCATCGAGTCCTCGCCCACCGGAGTGAGTACCGTTTCAAAGTGGTCCAGCCGCAGGAGGGCCCTGTCCTCAACACCCGGCCGGGCGGTGACGATGGCGGCAGCGGCGCCGTCCGCAAACAGCGCCGAGCCCATGATGGTATCGGGGTCGTTCGACGTCCGGACGTGCAGGGAGCACAGTTCAGCGCAAACCACCAGGACGACGGCGTCCGGGTCGGCCTCGCAGAAGAGTTTGGCTGCGCGCAGCGCGGGAAAGGCCGCATAGCAGCCCATGAAGCCAAGGTGATAGCGCTGGACCGCCGGATTCAGGTCAAGCTCACGCACAATCTTGTAGTCCGGTCCCGGGTTGAAGAAGCCCGTGCAGGAGACCGTCACCAAGTGGGTGATGTCAGATGCGTCCATTTCAGGAGTGGCGCCCAACGCTGCGCTGGCGGCTTCCACGAACAACTTGGTGGCCTCCCTGGCGAAGATCTCATTTCGGACCTTGGTGCTGGGGTTCAGGAGGAGCCCTGAGGCAGGGTCGTAGAATTGCGGGTCGTCGGAACGGAAGTCGTTGGTGAGTTCCTCGACGGCGGTGAACCGGGTGTCGATGGCGGCCGAGTCAAAGCAGGTGCTCACCAGCCTTGATCCAAGTCTCGTCAGGCCCGGTTGGGCAGCGAAAACGTCACGCGCTTCTGACTGGACCAGCATGGTTTTCGGGACCGCAGTTTCGAGTGATCGCACATAGACCGTCATTGACCCATTCTTAACGAGGCCCCACATTAAGACAATGGCAGAGGCGGCTGACCTGCGGAATTGCCCTTACGCAGCCATTCCAGTGCGGAGGCGGGGGCGGCTTCGGCGCACATTGCAGCGACGCTCTCTCACTTTCGGCGCACATTCAGCGACACTCTCTCACCCGGCCTGCCGGATGTCCTTGGTGCCGCCCTACCAGGGACAACGACGTCCACCTGGCAGCGGCAGGCATCACCAACAACATTCAGCTAGTCCCTCTGCCGTTCCGGACTAACTGACAACTGCCGGGCCAGCGCAGGCAGCGAAAAGCCCCGCAGCACGAGTAGTGGCGGGGCCTCCCTGGCAACCACTCCGCCTGATGGGGGACAGGCGGAGAAGCTGACACCAATCTTAATAGCAAGCATGCTTACCTTTCAAGCCGGCGCGCCGAAGACCGCCTGCCACAATCGAGGCCGAGTTTCCCACGTCGCCGGCGGCGGGACTCGCCATCCGTTGCTGTCGTTTTCAAATGCTGACTTCACAGGATCCCTCTCAATACTGGGGTTGGTGCAGGCGGGTTGTGATCAGTAACGGACCGGTACTCCTATGCGCAAGTGGCCCGTTTGGTCTGTACTCCTGTTCACAATCCGCGACATGCATTTGTCTCGAATCCTTGGGGATTCGGGACGCTGGGGTTATGGGGACGGGGCATTAGCACCGGTCCTTCCTCATACTCCGCGCGGGTTAGGCAACCGGTGCCAAGTCACGGCCTCAGAACTCGAAACCGCATGTCTGTCACTTGTCCGCTCGTACCTGCATGAGTGCGATGCAGGGTCACTCGTGGCCCAGGAGGCGCGCCGAAGAGCGGTACGCCGCCGCCGAGGACGACGGGGACGACTTGGACGATGATTTCGTCTAACCAGCCGCGCTCGAGGATTTGCCTCGCTAGGTTGCCTCCGAAGACCCCGACGTCCTTGGTCCCTGCGAGTTCCTTGGCACGAGTTAGTCCCGTTTCGAGGTCGGTGACCGTTTCAAGTCCCAGCTCGGGGACGATCTCGTGTGGGCGGTGGGTGACCACGACCACCGAACCGGACCAGTCGCCTCCGTAGATACCTGCCACGGCGCCGCCTTCATCAGTGCTTGCGAGGTCATACCAGCCACGCCCGGCCAGGACGGCGCCGGTAGCTCGGGCGACTTTGGCGGCGAGGTCACTCGCGGTGCTGTATTCAGAGCCGCCGGTCCAGGACATGTCGTGCTCGGGGCCAGCGATGAAGCCGTCCACTGACATCGCCACGTGCAGGATGATCATCGTCGTCGTTTCTCCTGCAGTTATGAACAGGAATCAGGTGGTCCGAGAATGGCGTAAGAATGATGGGAGAGTCAACATCTTTCCTCCGGTTGTGCAGAGCAGCCGGCTCTGAAGCAGAGTTATGTCAAGTAAAGCGAGTTGATGCGTTCTCACCGAAAAATCGGGAAAAGGGTATGACGGCTGTTTCGAGACGGGCTCAGGCGCCGAGCGTTCGGCGAGTTTACTTGAGGGCATATCCACATGCGAGTTTTCTTTCGAAGTACCCGCGTCACGGGCAGAATCTGCAAAGGCAGTCACGGGCAGAAATCTGCAAGTCGCAACAGGCCGTGAGGCTGTGGTGCCCGAACTCCACCACCCCTGCCAGCGTGCAGTTCAAACGCCGATAATCTACATTATGTCAAGTAATCCATCTGGCGCCGCTTTCCCCCTGCCCTGAGTCAGCGCCTGGTTCCGATCCCGGCACCCACGACGGCCCCGACGCCCAGCCCTAGTGCAAACCCCACGAACGGGCTGTCGAACACTGCCAGCCCGAGGGTTATGCCGACAGCAGCACCCAGGAGGCAACAGATCCACAGTGGCTTGTTCACGGAACCTCCAAATGGCGGCGTCGGAGCTGAATGGTGTCAACCGCAGATTACTTGAACACCGGCTCCCCGGTACCCACACAGCGGCAAAAGACAGGTAGCCGGCCTGGACGATTCAAGTACCACTTACGGATGCCAACCAGCTCACCGGCTTCTATCGTCACTTGCATACCGCCATTTCCGGCCGCTGTGGGCCGGGCGCATGGTGGTTGACAGCCGACAATTTCGCCAGCTTATGCAGTTGGGCATTGGTGCAAGACTCCATCGAATCGAGGACGTTACCATGCCCCTCTCCCCTGACCATGCGGACGCAGGTGCACTGTTGTCCCTACTCCCCCGGCCTGCCCTTTCCGAGGCCTCGACGACCGCCGTCGAGGCTGCCCTGCGGAATGCCCCGGGCCGGCCGGTGGTCATGCTGCGCCCGGCCCCGGTCAAAGTCCGGGCCACCACCGGTTGCGCCATCGCGTACACGGTAACGCACGTACTGGTTGAGCATTTCGACGACGGCGAGTTCCACCTGCGCTGGGAGGCCACCTGGCTGGTACGCAGAATGTAGCCAACCAAGTATCCAAGTACTCGAATTAGAGTACTACTTACGCATGCCAACGCCGCGCGCCCGCCCGTAGTGTCGTTGGCAGGCAGCCGGCTCCTTCGCCGCTGCCAGCCCTCCAGGTGGGCAGGTCTTGATGATCACTTCTCCTGTGCATTGATAGTCAGTTGGTTCCTTGCAGAAGCTCGAGGACTTAGCCGCCACGTTCCTGGCGCCTCCCGGCCCTTGGTTCAGCTCACACGCGAGGCTTCCATGACACAAGCAGCTCCACATGTTCCAGCCGCATCCGCACCTGTTTTCTTCGATGACAGCGGAAAACGCTGGCGCCGAATTCTAAGCTGCCTGCTCGCGCTGGTGCTGTTGATGGTCCTGTCCGTTGTGATGATCCTCCCGGCCGCGACCGCCCCTGTCCATTCCGCCCACCAGAACCAGGCGGCCGAATTCCCGCGGCAACTCCTGGAACTGCAGGACCTGGAACATATCCCCCGGATCGGCGTTGAATTGGGTGAAGCCACCTTCCACCGGATTGCCGTGGTGGAGCACGAAGATGGGAAGGTGTTGCTGACGGATCCGTTCAGTGACACCGTCTGGCGGGAGGCCACACCGGACGAATCGAAAGTAATCGGCACCAGCCCCTACGTGGTGGAGGCCTACGGCAAGACAAAAGAGCGCACCCTCATGCTGACCTTCGACGACGGCCCGGACCCCGCGTTCACCCCCGAAATCCTGGACCTGCTGTCCCGCGAGGGTGTGCCGGCAACCTTCTTCACCGTGGGCGACAACATCGTCAAGTATCCGGACGTTTTCCGGCGCATGGTCCGGGAAGGGCACATGGTGGGAAACCACACCATGTCCCATATTGACTTCTGGGCCCACGACGATGTCTTTAACCGGCAACAGATCATTGGGACGGACCGCGTTACGCGGGCTGCCGACAACTACGAATCAAGATTGTTCCGTATTCCAACCGGAGACCCGGAGAACAACACCCTGGCACTCCTGCAGTCCCAGCAGTTGGGCTATCTCCACGTCAGCATGGACCTCGACACCCGGGACTGGGAATACTTGCCCACGGACACGATTCCGGTTCCCGAGCTCGACGGCGAAGGCCACATCGTCCTCCTGCACGACGGCGGCGGGGACCGCAGCGGGACGATTGAGATGCTTAAGAAATTCATTCCCAAGGCCAAGGCACAGGGCTACACGTTCACTACCCTCCAGCCACTGCTACCCCCCGAATACGTGCCCCAGCACAGCGTGCCTGCCAGCGTTGAAGACAACGTGACGCTCGCCGCCCTGACAACCTACCTGGTCACTCCCAACGTCCTGCTGACCTGGTTGTTCTGGTTCGGCATCGGATCCCTCACCATCCTGACGTTCCTCTTCGTGGTCCTCGCGCTGATCAGTAACAGGCGCCAGAAGAAACGCGAGTGGAGCGAGATTTACGACAAGGAATGGCCACTGGTCAGCGTGATCCTTCCGGTCTTCAACGAAGAACTTGTGGTGGCCAAAACCCTTACTGCCCTTCAAGCCAGCGACTACCCCCGCTTGGAGGTCATCGCAATCAACGACGGTTCCACCGACGGCACCCTTGCTGTACTCATGGAATATGCCGAGTCGTGGCCCGTACTCCGTGTGCTCGATCAGCCCAACGGCGGAAAAGCTGCGGCCAGCAACCACGGAATCGTGCAGGCACGTGGAGAAGTCGTGGTCACCCTCGACGGCGACACACTCTTCGAACCCCAAACGATAAGAATGTTCGCCCGCCACTTCCTGGCGCCGCGGAATGGCAAGGAAGTAGGTGCCGTCGCCGGCCACGTCAAGGTCGGGAACAGGCGCAACCTCGTTACAGCATGGCAAAGCCTGGAATACCTCTCGGGCATCTGCGTCACCCGCATGGCGGAAGGCCTCATGGGCGCGATATCCATCGTCCCCGGCGCCTGCGCGGCCTGGCGCCGGGAAGCACTGTTGAAAGCGGGGGGCTACTCCCATGACACCCTGGCAGAGGACGCCGACCTGACCCTGTCCCTCCAGCGCCTTGGCTACAGCATTGTCCAGGAAAACGAGGCTGTGGCGTGGACCGAAGCGCCACTGACAGTCCGCGGGCTGTTCAAGCAGCGGCTCCGCTGGACCTACGGCAACTTCCAGACCCTGTACAAACACCGCGGGATGCTGTTCAACCCCAAGTACGGGGCATTGGGTCTGCTCACCATGCCCTATACGCTGATTTCGGTGCTTGTACCGCTGCTATTCATGCCGCTGACGGTGGTGGTCGCTTGCATCAGCCTGGGCCGCGGAGAATGGCAGGCTATCGCGATCTTCTCGGCCTTCGTGGCAGCAACGCACCTGCTGATTTCGATCGTGGCAGTAGTAATGGTGCGGGAGAATCCCCTGCATCTGCTCATGGTCCCCATCTACAGGCTGATCTACGAACCGCTGCGGGCCTACGTGGTGTTCGGTTCAGCGCTCCGCGCCCTGAGGGGCTCGGCGGTCGGGTGGTACAGGCCGGAGCGGACTGACAGCGTTGTGCTGTCCGACCTTCCGGGCCAGCCCGCCCCCCTCTCCCCAAGAACAACGTGAGGCGCGATGCCGGGCGCGCCACCCGCCTCCTCCTGGTGGCCGTCACAGCTATTACCGTGGCAGCCGCCTGCGAATCTGCACACGACAACAGCGGCAGCGGGGAGACCGGCATGAACCACAGTGGTGACTCGCGGGGTTGGTTCGGCGGCTATCTGGATGTCACGCTCCTCCCGGCACTTCACCTCAAGGACACCCCCTCCGGCGGCACGTCCACCACAGTGCTTTCCTTTGTCAGCTCTGATCCTGCCCAACCCTGTGAACCGTCCTGGGGCGGGTCCTTTGATCTGGACCAGGCCAAGGACAAACTGGACCTTGACGCCCAGGTGGACACGTACCGCAAGGCAGGCAACCAGGTGGCAGTGTCCTTCGGCGGTCAAAAGGGCACCGAGCTGGCCGTTGCCTGCACCGACGCCGAGGCGCTGGCCAGGGCCTACACCAAGGTCATCGACAGGTACGGAATCGAGATAGTGGACCTGGATGTTGAAGGTGAGGGAGCCGCAGACCCCGAAGCCGCCGCAAGGCGTGCCACCGCCATGGCCCGGCTCCAGGCGGAGCGGCCGCCAGGCAGGCCCCTGCATGTATGGCTGACCTTGCCCGTGTCCCGCGACGGGCTGACGCAGGCGGCCACGGTGTCAGTGGCCACAATGCTCAATGCCGGCGTGGAGCTGGCAGGAGTGAACATCATGACAATGAACTTCGGCCCCCTCCCTGCGGGTCAAAGTATGCTTGACGCTTCAGTGGGAGCCGCGCAGGCAACCCATCGGACGCTCACTGGGCTCTATAAGGAAGCGGGCCGGCCCGAAGAGGCAGATGCTGTCTGGAACAAGATCGGACTGACGCCCATGATCGGAGTCAACGACGTGGAAGAAAACGTCTTCACGCTTGACGATGCCGAGGGGCTGAACTCGTTCGCAAGGGAACGCGGCATCGGAAGGATATCGATGTGGTCCCTGAACAGGGACCTGGCCTGCGACCCCGACCACCAGGGCCTATCCCACAGCTGCAGCGGCCTGGAGCAGGGACCGGGCATGTTCGCGAAGTTGTTGGGTACCGCATTCAACACATGAGCAGTGAAAGCGGGGCACCCGGGCTTCAATTGATGCTGCCGGGTAGCGACGAAAGCTGGAGGCCGCGGATGCAAAGAAGTGCCTCACCGTTATCGCTGTTGTGCGTCGTGCTCCTGACGGGCGCTGGCTGCGGAGACTCGCCGTCCCCGGCATCCGGGGAGACGGTGGTTCCTGATGCCTTCATCACTGCCTACTCCTGGTATGACAACACGCCCCCTGGCTCCGCCGTCATCAGCAATCCCGTACTGCACGACGCAGCGGGCGGTGCAGGGACATATGAGAATCCGGTAACCATCGCCGTCGGGCATTCCCGGGAGACGGGCACAAGCGTTCTCGATGTTCCCGCTGGAACCCGCATCTACCTGCCTGACGTCCGCCGGTATTTCATCGTCGAGGACGTTTGCGGCGACGGCCCGGCCCCGGAACTGGGACCATGTCACTCGGGGTTCGAAGAGCACGGAGAAGCCTCCATGTGGATTGACATGTGGATCGGCGGAGAAGGCGAAAGCAGGACCTTCGTCGTCGACTGCGCGGTGAAGGTCACCGGTGTGCGCACTGCGGTCTTCAACCCGGGGGACCAGTACGCGGTGGCGCCCGGCAACGGGGTCATCCATGACGGCAAGTGTGACTACGGCTACGGAAACGCCCTGGTTTCCCGGTAGGTTCAGCCGTCGTACGCCTTCTGCAGTTCCGCGACAACCAGTCTTCGCATACCCAGCATGGCCTCCATCGCCCGCTGGGAGCCTTCCGGGTCCGGTCCGGCAATCAATGATGGCAGGACGGAGGGCACAATCTGCCATGACACCCCGAACCTGTCCTTCAGCCAGCCGCACATGCTTTCCGATCCCCCGTCCGTCAAGGCAGACCAGTAACGGTCCACGGCAGCCTGGTCCTCACAGTCCACCACAAAGGACACTGCTTCGGTGAAGCTGGACGCACGCGCACCGTTCAAGGCGGTAAACGCCCGCCCTTCCAGCTCGAAGTCGACGGCGATTGCCTCACCTGCAGCCCCGGGACCACCCTCGCCGAACCGCGACACGTTAATGATTTTCGAATCGTCAAAGACGCTTGTGTAGAACCTCGCGGCCTCTTCCGCCTGGTTCTCAAACCAGAGGCAGGTCCCGATATGACGTGGCATTGTTGCTCCCTTCCGGCTTGAGCCTAATGCGGATCGCTGCGTCCCGGAACGGGAAGCTAGGCTCGGATTCATGAGTTCCCGGAATGTGAAGCCTGCCAAGTCTCCGTTGATCAGCCTGGCGGCAGCAGCCGCAGTGACGGATATAGCGCTGATCCTGGTGTTCGCGGCTGTCGGGCGTGACGCCCATCAGCGCGGGGACGTCATCTCCGGCGTACTGCTCACGGCGTGGCCGTTCCTGGCGGGGGCGGCAGCCGGATGGCTGGCCACCCGGGCATGGCGGGACCCATTGTCGGTACGCAGGGCAGGCCTGGGAGCATGGCTGGGCAGCCTGCTGGGCGGCATGCTGCTGCGCGCTGCCACCGGCCAGACGGTGGTGCTCCCTTTCGTAATTGTGGCGCTGCTGAGCCTTGGCCTCCTACTGGTGGGTTACCGTTCGCTCCTCGCGGCCATCCGGCGCCGCCGCCGGAGCGCGTAACCCGTTGACGGAGCGGCCCGACGCAGGCGGGAGCGAATCGTCGATGTAATAGGCTGGCAGCACTGAAAAGCTTGCCGGGCACTGCCGCGGCACAACTGCTCCGGAGGGATTCAACGTGATCACTGCATTCGTTCTGATCAAGACCGACGCTGCCCGAATTCCCGAGACGGCGGAAGAGATTTCCGCGATTGACGGGATCAGCGAGGTTTACTCAGTGACGGGCGAATGGGACCTGATCGCCGTTGCACGCGTGCACCGGCACGAGGACCTGGCCGACGTCATTGCCGACAAGCTGTCCAAGGTTCCCGCGGTGGTCCACACCACCACGCACATCGCCTTCCGCGCGTACTCCCAGCACGACCTGGATGCGGCGTTCTCGCTCGGGTTTGAGCAGTAGGGCTTATTCCCTGGTCAGGGAGACCCACTTGTCGAGGACGGCAGCCGCAGCGCCGGAGTCCACCGAATCCGCCGCGCGGCCGTAGGCCTTGCGCATCCGGTCCAGGAATGGACCTTCGGCGGTACGGTCGAAAGCCACCAGTCCCGCTGCCGCATTGAGTAGTACCGCGTCCCGGGCGGGACCTTCCTTGCCTGCCAGGACTTCCCGCACAACGGCGGCGTTTGCCTGGGCGTCTCCGCCGCGCAGCTGTTCCACCGTGGCCAGGCTGATACCGAGGTCCTGGGGCGAAAACGTCAGTTCGGTCACGGTACCGTGGCGGATCTCCCACACTGTGGACGGTCCGGTGGTGGTGAGCTCATCCAGGCCGTCATTGCCGCGGAACACCAGGCCCCGGCTCCCCCGCCTCGCGAGCACTCCCGCGACCAGCGGCGCCATCCTGGGATGGGCAACCCCGACGGCGGAGGCCTGCACCTGTGCCGGATTGGTGAGCGGGCCGAGGAAATTGAAGGCCGTCGGAATTGCGAGCTCCCGCCGCGGTACGGCGGTATGGCGGAACGACGGATGGAACACCTGGGCGAAGCAGAATGTGATTCCCGCCTCTTCGGCGTTGCGCGCCACCTGCTCAATAGACAGGTCGAGGCGCACCCCAAGTGCCTCCAGCACGTCAGCGGATCCCGACGACGACGACGCGGCCCGGTTGCCGTGCTTGACCACCTTGGCACCGGCGCCGGCGGCAACAAGGGCAGCCATCGTGGAAATGTTTACGGTGTTGAGTTGGTCACCACCGGTGCCGACGATGTCGAGTTTCTCACCCGAAATAGCGACTGGCTTGGCGTGGGCAAGCATGGCATTCACCAGGCCCGAAAGCTCTTCAACGGTTTCGCCCTTGGCACTGAGGGCCACCAGGAAACCGGCGATCTGCGCCGGCGTGGCCTCCCCGGACATGATGGTGTCCATCGCCCAGGAGGTGTTGTCCGCCGTGAGGTCCCTGCCGCTGATCAAAGACGAGATGAGCCGGGGCCAGGAGTTGGCGGACGCTGCAGAAGCCTGTGAAGTCACCCCCTGATGCTATCGAGGGATGCCGCAGGCTGACCAATGTGAACGGCCGCGGGAACTTTTCGAAGCGATTTCGCGTCTTTGTAGAAAAAGTCCCCCGAAAAGGCGGTTTGCGTTGGGCAGCACGAACTTTTACAGACATAATGTCTATGTGACATCTGCGACCCATGCCCCCAGTACCCCGGCGCACCCCACGCTGAACCGCCCCAATATGGTTTCCGTTGGAACCGTCGTGTGGCTGTCCAGCGAGTTGATGTTCTTCGCCGGTCTCTTCGCCATGTACTTCACCCTGCGCTCCACCAGCGCGCAGATGTGGGCGGACGAGACAGCCAAGCTCAACTTCCCCTTTGCGCTCGCTAACACCATCGTCCTCGTGGCCAGTTCCTTCACTTGCCAGATGGGCGTCTTCGCCGCTGAGCGGCTCCAGCCGCGCCGGACCGGGGGTGTATTCCAGTTCTCCCGCTGGGGAATGAACGAATGGTTCACCCTGACGTTCCTCATGGGCGCGTTCTTCGTCGCCGGCCAGGCCACCGAGTACGCCATGCTCGTTTCCGAGCACGTATCGCTGTCCTCCAACGCGTACGGCTCTGCCTTCTATATGACCACCGGCTTCCACGGCCTGCACGTCATCGGCGGGCTGGTTGCCTTCCTGCTGATCATGGGCCGGTCATTTGCCGCGAAGAAGTTCGGGCACTTCGAAGCAACGTCTGCAATCGTCACCTCTTACTACTGGCACTTTGTGGATGTTGTGTGGATCGGCCTCTTCCTGGTCATCTACGTACTCAAGTAGCCAGCTTTGATTCTTTTTCTACAAGAGGCAGAATTTCAGGTAGCGGCTCCCGGAGCCGGCGCAGGAACGACTAAAGGAACCACCACGTGAAGGCACTCTCACAAAAGCGGCGTCACCCACTTGCAGCCATAGCGCTGCTCCTGATGGGGCTCCTCCTCACGGGTGGGCTGTACGCCGTTGCCACCACCGTCAATGAGGCCAAGGCTTCCACCACCACCTACAGCGCAAACGACGTGGAAGAGGGCGGCAAGCTCTTTGACGCCAACTGCGCCACGTGCCACGGCATGGGTGCAAGCGGAAGCCAGGACGGGCCGTCACTGGTGGGCGTTGGTGCCGCTGCAGTTGACTTCCAGGTGGGCACGGGCCGGATGCCGATGCAGATGAACGGTCCCCAGGCACTGAAGAAGCCTGTCCAGTTCAATGATGAACAGACGCGGCAGCTGTCAGCATATGTTGCTTCCCTGGGAGCCGGCCCGGCAGTTCCTGAGGAACACCTGCTTGACGAGGGCGGCAACGCCGCTGAAGGCGGCGAGCTTTTCCGCACCAACTGCGCCATGTGCCACAACGCTGCCGCCGCCGGCGGTGCGCTGACCCGCGGTAAATTCGCTCCGGCACTGGCCGACGTTTCGGGGAAGCACATCTACGAGGCAATGTCCACAGGCCCGCAGAACATGCCGGTCTTCAGTGACTCGAACATCACGGCTGAAGGCAAGCGCGACATCATCACCTTCCTGAAGCAGATCGAAACCACGGGCTCCCCCGGCGGTGCCGACCTCGGTTCCCTGGGCCCGGTTGCAGAAGGCCTGTTTGTCTGGGTTGCCGGCCTGGGTGTCATCATCGCGTTCACCATCTGGCTCACCTCCCGTACGTCCTGACGTCTGGCCGAGGCCCAAGAACCACTGCTGCACCGTCAGCAGATTGATATTAGAAACTAACCCGGCAACCGCCGGGACGAGAGAAGGATGAGGCGAATTATGGGCAACCATAGTGACGGCAGTCCGAACCACTCGGGCACCGTAGCTACGGCTGGTCAGAATGAGGTGGAGAAATTCCAGGATCCTGGACTTCCCCCGCACCGTTTGCGCCTGGCTGACACGGACCCGAAGGCCGCAAAGCGGGCAGAACGGCAGGTCGCCTTACTTTTTGGCATCTCTGTTGTTGGAACCCTGATCTTCCTGGTGGCGTACTTCGCCATCGATCTGGGTGGTGACGAGTCCACCATTGGCACCATCCGGCTCCAGAACATGCTGCTGGGCCTTGGTACCGCGTTCGCGATGCTTGGCATCGGCACCGGCATCGTGCACTGGGCCAAAGCCCTGATGCCCGATCACGAGGTCTCCGAGGAACGCCACGCAATCCGCTATGAAGAGGACCGCCGGGCGGCTGTCCGCATCGTCGATGACATCGTCGAAGAGACGGGCATCAAGCGCCGCCCGCTGATCCGCAACACGCTCCTGGGTGCCGTTGCACTGGCTCCGCTTCCTGCCGTTGCCATTTTCGGCGACCTGGGTCCGCGTCCGGACAACAAGTTGGCGCACACCATGTGGGCACCGCAGGACGGCAAGCTCAAGCGCCTTGCCCGCGACCCCGATGGCACCCCCATCAAGGCCGCGGACGTCACCATCGGTTCGGCGTTCCACGTTATTCCCGAAGGCCTGAACGAACTCCACGAGGGCAAGCTCAATGAGAAGGCCAAGGCCGTTGTTTTGCTCATGCGTCTGGACCCTGCCTCGCTGAACCCTTCCGAGGGACGCGAGGACTGGGGCTACAACGGCATCGTTGCTTACTCCAAGATTTGCACCCACGTCGGTTGCCCTGTTGCTCTGTATGAGCAGCAGACGCACCACCTGCTGTGCCCATGCCACCAGTCCACCTTCGACCTCACGCAGGAGTGCAAGGTGATCTTCGGCCCCGCCAGCCGGCCTCTCCCCCAGCTGCCCATCGCAGTTGACGACGAGGGCTACCTGGTCGCTACCAGCGACTTCAAAGAACCCGTAGGACCAAGTTACTGGGAGCGTGATATGCATGAGCGCAGCATCAACAGCTGAGCCCGCTTTCGTCGCCAAAACAAAGACCGGCCGGTTTACCGACTTCGTCGATTCACGTGTGGGCGGCTCCGGAATCCTCCGGGAGTTCGGCCGCAAGGTCTTCCCGGACCACTGGTCCTTCATGTTCGGCGAAGTGGCTCTTTACTCCTTCGTCATCCTGCTGCTCTCGGGCACCTTCCTGACGTTCTTCTTCGATCCGTCCATGGCGGAGACGCACTACGAGGGTTCCTACGTACCCCTCAAGGGCGTAGAGATGTCCGTGGCCTACAGCTCTTCGCTGAACATCTCCTTTGATATCCGCGGCGGCCTCTTCATGCGTCAGGTGCACCACTGGGCTGCCCTGCTGTTCGTAGCTTCCATCGCCGTGCACATGTTGAGGGTCTTCTTCACCGGAGCCTTCCGCAAACCCCGGGAAATGAACTGGGTTGTGGGTGGCGTGCTCCTCATCCTGGCCATGGCAGCCGGCTTCACGGGCTACTCCCTTCCAGATGACCTGCTGTCCGGCAACGGCCTGCGCATCATCGACGGCGTGATCAAGTCGATCCCGGTCATCGGCACCTACATCTCGTTCTTCCTTTTTGGCGGCGAGTTCCCGGGCACGGCAATCATCGGCCGGCTGTACATGCTGCACATCCTGCTGGTGCCCGCCCTGATCCTGCTGATGATCGTCCTGCACCTGTTCATGGTGGTCATCCACAAGCACACCCAGTACCCCGGCCCGGGCCGCAACGACAACAACGTTGTCGGCTACCCGCTCGGTCCGGTCTACGCTGCGAAGGCCGGTGGCTTCTTCTTCATCGTCTTCGGTGTCCTGGCCCTCATGGCAGGCTTCTTCACCATCAACCCGATCTGGAACTACGGTCCGTACGACCCCTCCCCCGTGTCTGCCGGTACCCAGCCTGACTGGTACATCGGATTTGTCGACGGTGCCCTGCGCCTGATGCCGGGTACATTGGGCGACTGGCAGGTGGAGCAGGACTGGTTCGGCTACGTCTTCAGCTTCAACGTCCTCCTGCCGGCACTCGTACCAGCGGGCATCCTGTTCACCGTGATGTTCATGTACCCCTGGATAGAACGGTGGATCACCAAGGACGACCGTGAGCACCACGTGCTTGACCGTCCCCGCAACGCCCCCACCCGCACCGCTATCGGCATGGCCGGCTTTGTTTGGTACTGCGTGATGTGGGCAGCGGCAGGATCCGACCTCATCGCAACGCACTTCGCTGTCTCGCTGAACGACGTCACGTACTGGCTGCGCGCACTGTTCATCATCGGACCTGTTATCGCCTTCATCGTCACCAAGCGCGTGGCCCTGGCTCTCCAGCGCAAGGACCGTGAGATTGCACTGCACGGCCGGGAGACAGGCCGCATCGTACGTCTCCCCCACGGTGAGTTCATCGAGGTCCACGCGCCCCTTGATGAGTACAAGCGCTACAAGCTGGTGGGCTTCGAGTCACCGGAAGTCATCCCGGCCATTCCAAACGAGCACGGTGTGGTGACCCGCAAGGAGAAGCGCCGCGCATTGCTCTCCAAGTGGTTCTTCGAGGACCGCGTTGCCCCCGCAACGCCTGCCGAGCTTGAAGCAGCCCATGGCCACGGCCATGCAGCGGTTGAAGCTCCCGAGGCAGCCAAGAGCCTTTCGCACTAGGCTCAAGGTCACAGAAGAGGCCCGGTCCTGAAGGACCGGGCCTCTTCTGTCTTCCAACCCAACGAATGCCCACACGCGGACGGCCGCCGGCAAAGCCGGGAAAAGCTTGCCGCCCTAGTGGTTGCGTGCCCGCCGCGCACCAGGCCGCTGCAGAGGCACCCAGAGCTTGTACCGGTCCGCCCGGTAATACGACACGGAGTAGTCCACCATAGCCCTCGCCACGAACGCGTGCCGCTGGATCTTCAGCAGGGGGGAACCCACCTCAACGTTGAGGAGCCGGGCCGTGGAAGGTGACGCGGCGGTTGCCTCGATCATGTCCTCGCCCCACTCCATCACCAGCCCGAACTGCTCGCTGAGGACGTTGTACAGCGACGTAGGTGGTTCGCCGTCCAGCAGCCCGGGAACCCGGTGGGCAGGAATGAAGTTCTCATCAACGCTCATCGGCTCACCGTCCGCGAGGAGCAGCCGGCGGAAGCGGACCAGCGGGGTCCCCTCGTCCAGCTGCAGCTCGCGTGCCAGGAACGCACTCGCCCCGATCTGTTCGAAACTCAGCACCTTGGCTGCAGGGACCATGCCACGGCGCTGCATCTCCTCGCTGTAGGACGTCAGCTTCACCTGCAGGTCCAGTTTGGGCCGGCGGACAAAGGTGCCAAGCCCCACGACGCGCTCAATGACTTCCTCGCCAACCAGCGCGTCGATCGCCTGGCGGACTGTCATCCTGGCAAGTCCGAACCGCTCTGCAAGGTCGCGCTCGGAAGGAAGCGCGCTTCCGGGAGGGCACGACTCGGCGATGTAGGCCCGCAGGATTTCGCGGAGCTGGATGTAGATGGACGTACCGCTGGTGCGGTCGATCTCGCCCTTGATGCCGTTTGCACCGGCCGCCATGGTTCACTCCCCTGCCGTTGTTTCCCTTTCTATGGTACGGGCAGGTCTAGACCACCGCGCCCACCTCTGATGCCGTTTGGGCGCCGAATATGGCAGGCCGATATATTGGGAAGGAAAATTTCTTACCCGACGGATGGGGCCGTCACGACGAAGGAGTCCCCCTTGCCAACACACAAGGCCGTGGTCACGGCCTCTGTCGGACTGCATGCGCGTCCCGCTGCGGTCTTTGTCCGGGCTGTCACCGATACAGGTTTTCCCGTGACTATCGCAAAAGCCGGTATCAGCAGCGTGGACGCCCGCTCACTGCTTCAGGTGATGGCGGCAGACTTCCACCACGGCTGCGAGGTGGAACTGGGCATCACCGAGAGCGCCTTGAATGGACCTGAGAGCCACGAGAAGGCCAGGGATATCCTCCAGGGTCTCGCTGAACTTCTGGAGTCCCAGGGCGCCGCCTGACGGAACCGTATCGGCTCCGTTTCCGGGCCGTCCCGGCAGTGAACACGAAAAACGACGTCGGGCCCCACCTTAGGTGGGGCCCGACGTCGTTATATAAGCTTTGCGCCTAGTGGGCGTGGTCGCCGCGGCTGTACTCGTAGACCCAGCCGATGAGGGCTACGACGGCGAGGCCGGCTGCGATGTACACGATCCACCAGCCGACGGCGAGGCCGAGGAAGCCGCCCGCGCAGGCAAGGCCGAGAACCAGCGGCCACCAGCTCCAAGGGCTAAAGTGCCCCTGCTCGCCGGCTCCTTCGTGGATTTCAGCATCGCTGCGGTCCTCCGGGCGCAGGCCCACGCGCTTGCCTGTGAACCCAAGGTACCCGCCGATCATGCCGGCGAGCCCGCCAACCAGGAGGATGCCCAGGATGCCGACCCATTCACCCCAGTTGGTCAGGAAGCCGTACACCAGGGCTACCGGGACGAAGAAGAAAACTCCGGCGCCAAAAATCCAGGATTCGATTTTCACTGTGCGGTGTCCTTCTGGTCGGCGTTACCCAGCGCATGGGCTGCAGGAGCGGGGGACTCTACGGTGTGGACCTGGCGGAGTTCCGGGTGGTGCAGGTCCAGGGCGGGACGCTCGGAGCGGATCCGGGGCAGCGACGTGAAGTTGTGGCGCGGCGGCGGGCAGGAAGTAGCCCACTCGAGCGAGGCGCCGAAGCCCCACGGATCGTCAACCTGAACCTTCTCCGCGTTCCGCCACGTGATGTACACGTTCCAGAAGAACGGGATGAGCGAAGCACCAAGGACGAAGGATGCCACGGTGGAGAACTGGTTCATCCAGGTGAAGTTGTCCTCCACCAGGTAATCGGCGTAGCGGCGGGGCATGCCTTCAACACCTAGCCAGTGCTGGATGAGGAAGGTGCCGTGGAAGCCGAGGAAGAGGAGCCAGAAGTGGATCTTGCCCAGACGCTCGTTCAGCATCTTGCCTGTCCACTTGGGCCACCAGAAGTAGAACCCGGCGAACATCGCGAACACCACGGTGCCGAACACAACGTAGTGGAAGTGCGCCACCACGAAGTAGGAGTCCGAGACATGGAAGTCCAGCGGCGGGGAGGCCAGGATGATTCCGGTCAGGCCGCCGAAAAGGAACGTGACAAGGAAGCCGACGCTCCACAGCATGGGCGTTTCGAACGTCAGCGAGCCGCGCCACATGGTGCCGATCCAGTTGAAGAACTTCACCCCGGTAGGCACTGCGATGAGCATGGTCATGAAGGCGAAGAACGGAAGCAGGACCGAACCGGTGACGTACATGTGGTGTGCCCACACGGTAACGGACAGCGCCGCGATGGCGATGGTTGCGTAGACAAGGCCCTTGTAACCGAAGATCGGCTTCCGGCTGAAGACCGGGAAGATTTCGGACACGATGCCGAAGAACGGCAGGGCGATGATGTACACCTCGGGGTGGCCGAAGAACCAGAACAGGTGCTGCCACAGGACGGCGCCGCCGTTTTCCGGGTCGAAGATGTGCGCCCCGAAACGGCGGTCAGCGCCCAGGGCGAACAGGGCTGCTGCCAGCGGCGGGAAGGCCATAAGGACCAGGATGGCCGTCACCAGGGTGTTCCAGGTGAAGATCGGCATCCGCCACATGGTCATGCCCGGAGCGCGCATGCAGATGATGGTGGTGATGAAGTTGACCGCACCCAGGATGGTGCCGAAGCCGGAGAGCGCCAGGCCGAAGACCCAGAGGTCACCACCGATGCCGGGGCTGAAGGTGGTGTTGGACAGCGGCGCGTAAGCGAACCAGCCGAAGGAGGCAGCACCCTGCGGGGTGATGAAACCCGAAACAGCGATGGTAGAGCCGAACAGGAAGAACCAGAAAGCCAGCGCGTTCAGGCGGGGGAACGCCACGTCCGGGGCGCCGATCTGCAGCGGCATGATCACGTTCGCGAACCCGGCAAACAGCGGGGTTGCGAACATCAGCAGCATCACGGTGCCGTGCATGGTGAACAGCTGGTTGTACTGCTCCTTGGTCTGCAGGATCTGCATGCCCGGCTCGAAGAGCTCGGCACGGATCAGCAGCGCCATCACGCCACCAAGGCAGAAGAAAACGAAGGACGCGATCAGGTACATGTACCCGATGGTCTTGTGGTCGGTGGAGGTGATCCAGTTGACGACGATGCGCCCCTTGGACTTTGGAACCACGGGAGCCGGCAGGACTCCGGTGGGTGCGGATTGAGTGTACGTAGCCACGTCGCTCCCCTTACTTAATTTCGTTCAGGTTCGGGTTGCGGTCGTACTCCACACCGAGGAGGCCTGTGTTGCCCGCTGCCTTCAGGTCGTCCATGTGGGACTGGAATTCGGCCTCGGACACCACCTTTACGCGGAACAGCATTTCGGAGTGGTACTCGCCGCAAAGTTCGGCGCACTTGCCGTCGTAGGTGCCCTCTTTAGTGGGGGTAAACCGGATGTAGTTGGTCTTGCCCGGGATCATGTCCCGCTTCTGCAGGAAGGCGGGAACCCAGAATGAGTGGATGACGTCGCGTGCGTTGAGCTCCAGGTCGACGGACTTGTTGACCGGCAGGTACAGGGTGGGAAGCTGTTCCTTGTCGATGGTGTTTCCAGTCAGGTGCGCCTGGACGCCGGCCTCGTGAACGTCCTCTTCGATGACGTCACCGGCCTTGTAGTTGAAGTCCCATGCCCACTGCTTGCCACGGACGTCAACAACGACGTCGGCCGGCTGGGAGCGGTCATCGATGGCCTGCTGGTCGCGGTCGGTGAAGTAGAAGAACACCAGGACCATGAACAGCGGAATGGTGAGGTAAAAGACTTCCAGGGGAAGGTTGAAGCTGGTCTGCCGCGGGAACCCGACGGTGCCCTTGCGGCGGCGGTATGCCACGATGCACCAGACGATCAGGCCCCAGGTAATGATGCCCACGACCAGGGCGGCAATCCATGAGTTGACCCAGAGGTCCATGATGCGGTCGGTGTTGCTGGTGGTGCCACGTTCAGTGGGCAGCCACCCCTTCTCTACCTCTGGCGAACATCCGGTCAAAACCAACGCGCCGGCAATAGCCAAGCCAGTGATCGTTGTGATCGTTTTGCGTCGGCTGCCGGTTCGGTTCTGCGAACTCACAGACGGCCCTTCCTACTTGTTGCTGTTGTCCGGGCACCCATCGGTGCCCCGGGCACACTAAAAGTTTTACTACTCGGTGTAGAGCTTACCGCTCCGCCGGGCGTTTCGCCCACATGTCGGCGCCGTGCCCCCAGGCCAATGTTCGTGGCATGGGGGCACGGCGCCGGCACCGGGCGAAAGAACCGGCTTAGTGGAAGGAATCTCCACAGGCGCAGGAGCCGCCCGCATTGGGGTTGTCGATGGTGAAGCCCTGCTTGGATATGGTGTCCTCGAAGTCGATGCTGGCACCGCTGAGGTACGGGACGCTCATCTTGTCCACAACAACCTCGACGCCGTCGAAGTCGCGGACGGCGTCACCGTCAAGGAGGCGCTCGTCAAAGTAGAGCTGGTAGATCAGTCCGGAGCAGCCGCCGGGCTGCACAGCAACCCGAAGGCGCAGATCCGTGCGGCCCTCCTGCTCGAGAAGACTGCGCACCTTGCCGGCGGCGACGTCTGTCAGGTTGACCTCGTGCACCGGCAGCTCGCCGGCAGCGCTGGTGGTTTCGGTGCTGTTCTCATTGGTTGCGGTGCTCATTGGCCTACCTTCTTAGGACGGGTCCTGGCGGCTCCGCCTTGGCGGTGCCAGCCCCTACGGATTGGGGTATGGGCTATAGCTACATGCTACGCGGGACAGCCGTGTAGCTCTAACTTCTGACGTAACCACGCAGGGCCTCCCGTTGTTCCCCGCGTGCCTGGTTCAGGCGCGCGGACCGCTCCATCCGCTGTTCAGCCGGGCCAGCATCAGGGCTTCGGCCAGGATGGCCTTCCGGAAGTCACCAAGGTGCAGGGACTCGTTGGCACTGTGGGCGCGTGAGTCGGGATCCTCCACCCCGGTGACAAGGATCTGCACATCCGGATAAAGCTCCATCAGATCCGCGATGAAGGGAATGGAGCCGCCGATGCCGGTTTCGACGGCGGGAACGCCCCAGGCTTCCCCAAGCGCCCACATGGCCACCTTCGCGGCCGCGGTCGAGGTATCGGTCTGGAACGGGTTGCCGCTTTCCCCCGGCGTGAAGATAACCCTTGCGCCGAACGGTGCGTTGGCCTGTACATGCCGGCGCACGGCCTCCATGGCGTCCGCGGGCACCTGCCCGGGGGCCAGCCGCAGGCTGAACTTGGCCCGCGCCCGGGGCAGCAGAGTGTTCGAGGCGACGTCGACGGCCGGGGCGTCGAATCCGATGATCGACAACGCCGGCTTCGTCCAGAGGCGGGAAGCGATGCTGCCGGACCCGGCGAGCCGGACGCCGTCGAGCACGGACGCATCGGCGCGGTAGTCGGCTTCGGGCAGGTCCACGGTGGTCTGGTCCGTCGACACGAGGCCTTCGATGGCCACATTGCCTTCGGCATCGTGGAGCGTCGCAATCAGGCGGGAAAGCAGGGTCGGCGCATCCAGCACAGGACCGCCATACATGCCCGAGTGGACCGCATGCTCGAGCACCTGGACCTCGATGGTGCCGTCCACGAGTCCGCGCAGGCTTGTGGTGAGGGCGGGAACGCCGACCTTCCAGTTGCTGGAATCCGCGACCACGATGACGTCGGCACGGAGTAACTCCCGGTTGGCTTCGAGGAACGGCCGGAATGTAGGCGAGCCGGCTTCCTCCTCCCCCTCGAAGAAAAACGTCACTCCGAGTCCCAGCGCATCACCGAGGACCTCGGACACCGCAGCGTAGGCTGCCACGTGCGCCATGATGCCTGCTTTGTCATCCGCTGCGCCCCGGCCGTACAAACGCCCGTCCTTCTCCACTGCGATGAAGGGTTTTGTGTTCCAGAGCGCTATGTCTCCGGCCGGCTGGACGTCGTGGTGCGCGTAGAGCAGGATGGTCGGCTTGCCTTCTGCTGCAGGACGGCGGGCGACGACGGCGGGTCCCCCCGGAGTGCCGTCCGGCTTGTGACATGCCAGCACCTGCACCCCGTCCAGGCCGGCGCCGCGGAGCAGGTCTGCAACTGCTTCCGCGCTCTGCTGCAGCGGCGCCCGCTCGAAGCTGGGCCAGGCAATGCCCGGAATGGCAACGAGTTCCTTGAGCCTGGCCAGGGTGTGGTCGAAGGTGCGGTCAACGGAGGCGCGGAGATCCTCCGTCCACTCGCGTCCGGCAGGGTCCGGGGTTACGGGACCGCCGGAGTCGTAGGGGGCGGCCGAAGGTGATGAAGTCATGGCCCACACATTACCGCCGTCACATCCACCCGCCCGGCTGGCCGTATCGGAAACGGACAGTCCGCACCGGCCGGCAAGGGTATTCTGTTTTGGTGTTCGGACGTAAAAAGGAAGCGCCTTCGGCGCAGGAAACAGTAGACCAGCAGGCGGCAGACGCGGCGGCACGGGCAAACGGGGTTGTTGGGAAGGGTGCACCCACGCCTAGCCGCAAGGCCCAGGAGGCGGCGCGCAAGCGGCCGCTGGTACCCGAGGACCGTAAGGCGTCCAAGGCTGCCGAGCGCCAGGCAATCCAGGACCAGCGACAGAAGATGCGCCAGGCGCTGGACACCGGCGACGAGAAGTTCCTGCCCCTGCGGGACAAGGGTCCCCAGAAACGCTTTGCACGGGATTACGTGGACGCACGGTTCAGCCTGGGCGAGTACCTGATGTTCGGCGCACTGGTTTTTGTCCTGGTGTCGCTGATGGTACCGGCGTCCAGCGACCTGATGATCTACGTCTTGGGTGGATTCTGGGTCATGTTCCTGGCGGTCTTCGTCGACGTTTTCATCCTGTCCCGTAAGCTCCGGAAGCGGCTCACCGAAAAGTTCGGCGAGGTGGAGCGCGGCACCGTCTGGTACGGCTCCATGCGCTCCCTGCAGTTCCGCAAGCTGCGGCTGCCCAAGCCGCAGGTCAAGCGCGGCCAGTACCCGGCCTGATCCGGACCGGCGCACTCTGCTGCGACGGCCAACAGCAAACCCCGGCGGGACCACCCGCCGGGGTTTGCTGTTAACAGCGTGCCTTACCGGCGGCTTTTCGCCAGTTCACGGTTGATCCGGGCAGCCCAGAAAGGTCCTTCATAGAGGAAAGCTGTGTAGCCCTGGACCAGGGTTGCCCCGGCATCGAGCCTGTCCTGGACATCCCGTGCCGTTTCCACGCCGCCGACAGCCACCAGGGTCAGGGAGTCTCCCGTTGCGTCCTTGAGGCGCCGCAGCACTTCCAGGGACCGCTGCTTGAGCGGTGCGCCGGAGAGCCCGCCGGGACCGCACTTTTCCACCTGGTCCGCGGGGGATGACAGCCCGGTCCGCGCAATGGTGGTGTTGGTGGCGATGATGCCGTCGAGTTTGAGGTCCAGCGCAAGGCGGGCGACGTCGTCGATATCCTCGTCACTGAGGTCCGGCGCGATCTTGACCAGCAGGGGCACATGGCGCCCCGCGGCACGGTCCGCCTCCTCCCCTACCGCGGTAAGCAGCGGCCGAAGGGTTTCCACATCCTGGAGCAGGCGCAGCCCGGGAGTATTTGGGGAGCTGACGTTCACCACCAGGTAATCGGCAGCGGGGGCCAGACTGCGGGCGCCGACCAGGTAGTCGTCCACGGCGTCTTCGAGCTCCACCACTTTGGTCTTGCCGATGTTGACGCCGATGACGGGACGCACGGCTGAGTGCCTGCGCTGCAGGGCAGCGCGGGCGGCCTTAAGCCGGGGGGCGACGGCGGAGGCGCCGTCGTTGTTGAATCCCATCCGGTTGATGACGGCACGGTCCTGCACGAGGCGGAAGAGCCGCGGCTTTTCGTTGCCCGGCTGGGCCTGGCCGGTAATGGTCCCCACTTCCACGTGGCCGAAGCCCAGTTCGGAGAGGGCCTCAATGCCGTGCCCTTCCTTGTCGAAGCCCGCGGCCAGGCCGAAGGGTGAGGGGAACGTTATACCGAAGGCGGCGGTCTGCAGGGACGGCGCAGGTGCGGTCAGCTTCTGCAGGATTTTGCCGGCGCCGGAAGCATGCGCGAGCCGGATGCCCTTGAATCCGATCTTGTGGGCGCGCTCGGCGTCCATCCATGAAAAGGCCAGCCTGAAGAAAGTGGGGTAAACGCGCATGGTCCCAGTCTTCCGCCTCGTGCGGCCAGGACCAAAAATGGCGCCGGCAGAATCATCAGCGGATTAGCATGAAGCCATGGGCTGGCAGCAGGACATCCTGGGTGAGGAGTTCGAATCGCTTGCCTTCAGCGCTGCCGGTGACGACGGCGTGGAGCGGACTGCGACGCTGGTCCGGTTCCGTCCGGGCAAGGGCAGGAGGAGTCCCGGTAAACCAGGCCGCGCCATCCTATTCCTGCATGGCTGGAGCGATTACTTCTTCAATGTCGACCTGGCGGGCTTCTGGTCATCGGCGGGTTATGACTTCTACGCGCTGGACATGCATAACCATGGCCGGAGCCTGCGACCTGAATTTCCCGGCGGGTACGTTTCAGACCTGGCCGACTATGACGCCGAAATACAAGAGGCCTGCCGGCTTATCGGTTTGGAAAGCGGCCCTGGCCCCTTGACCCTGATGGGCCATTCCACGGGCGGGCTGGTGGCCGTGCTTTGGGCAAGCCGGCACCCGGGGGCCGTGTCACAGCTGGTCCTGAACAGCCCTTGGCTGGAAATGCATGGCAGCAGCCTGGTGCGCCGTGCTGCCTCCGGAATGGTGGGACCGGTGGCCCGGTTCCGCCCCGAGGCTGTACTGCGGTTGCCGGAGCGCGGCTTTTACTGGCGCACCATCAGCAGCGCTGCTGACGGGGAATGGCCTGTGGATGAAAAGTACCGCCCGCCGATGGCGTTTCCGGTGAGGGCAGGGTGGCTCAGCGCCGTGCTGGCAGGCCACGCCCGGGTGGCCCGCGGACTGAACATAGAGGCCCCCGTCCTGGTCCTGCTGTCCCGCGGAAGCGCGAACGGACTGTTCTGGTCTGAGGAAATGCGCCGGACGGATGCCGTTCTTGATGTCAACGTCATCGCGGCCCGCGCCCTTACCCTGGGCCGCACCGTGACAGTGGAACGCATCGAGGGCGCCCTGCATGACGTGTTCCTTTCGCCCGCCGCGGTGCGCAGCGACGCATACGCCAGGCTGGCCCGCTGGCTAAAGGCTTACGGTGGCGACTGGGACCCGGGGCCCACGTGAGGCATTCGCTGCCTGCCGGCGCCTGCTAGGACGTTCCAGGTTCCCCGCTTGCCGCAGCACCCGGTCTTGCGGCGTCAACCGCACCACCGTAGCGGCGGTCCCGCCGCGCGTACTCTTCGACGGCGGTCCACAGGGTGCGCCGGTCGACGTCGGGCCACAGTGTGTCCATGAACACGAACTCTGCGTAGGCGGACTGCCAAAGCAGGAAGTTGGACAGCCGCTGTTCCCCCGAGCTGCGAAGGAAGAGGTCCACGTCGGGAAGGTCCGGCTCGTCCAGGTACTTCTGGATGGTCCGCTCCGTGATCGCGCCCGGCCTGAGCCTCCCCGCAGCGACGTCGGCTGCTATGGCGGAGACGGCATCGGTGATCTCAGCCCGGCCACCGTAATTAACACACATGGTCAAAGTGCACGTGCTGTTGGCTGCGGTGAATTCCTCGGCATCCTCAAGTTCCCTGATGACGGAACCCCATAGTTTCGGCCGCCGGCCGGACCAGCGGACCCGCACCCCCCACTCGTCCAGCTGGTTCCGCTGCCGGCGCAGCACATCTTTGTTAAATCCCATGAGGAACCGGACTTCCTCGGGCGACCGCCGCCAGTTCTCAGTGGAAAAAGCGTAGACGCTGACGTATTCGATGCCCAGTTCGATGGCGCCCGCCATGACATCCAGCAGCGCCGGTTCGCCGGCCTTGTGCCCTTCGATCCGTGGCAGCCCGCGCTGGTTCGCCCAGCGGCCGTTGCCGTCCATGACGATGGCTACGTGGCGGGGTATGAACTCCTTGGGAATGGAGGGCGCAACAGCACCGGAGGGATGCGGGTACGGGGCAACCACAGGGCGGGTGCGCTTTCGGGATGCGTTGTTCTTCTTGCCCAGGGCCACTATCAGCTACGCTCCACATGCTTGAGGGATTTGAGGACTCGTTCGAGGTGCCATTGCAGGTAGGCGGCCACCAGGCCGGCCGCCTCTTTCCGGTGCACCGGCAAGGATGCGTCCGCCGTGGCCCAGTCACCGGTCAGCAGGGCTGCCAACAGGACGACGGTCTCCGGTGCCGGCGCCGGCGAGCCGGGAGGCCGGCAACTGGTGCAGACCATCCCGCCGAGCGGAGCCGCGAAAGCGGTATGGGGACCGGGCAGTCCGCAGCGGGCGCAGTCGGTGAAACTGGGTGCCCAGCCGCCGGTGGCAAGGGCCCGCAACAGGTAGGAATCCAGGATGAGGCCGGCGGCGTGCTCATCCCGGCTCAGGGCGGCTAAGGCTCCCACCAGCAGGTTGTACTGCGCAGTGCCGGACTCCCCGTCCACGTCTGTCAGCTTCTCGGCGGTCTCCGTCATGGCTGCGGCAACCGTGTACCGGCCATAATCGGCCGCGATGCTCCCGCCGTACGCTCCCTTGGCCACAGCCTGGGTGACGATGTCCAGGCTCCGTCCGGAGATCAGCTGGAGATCCGCCACCATGAAGGGTTCAAGCCTCGCCCCGAAGCGGCTGCTGGTGCGCCGCACGCCCTTGGCGACGGCACGGACCTGCCCATGGTGCTTGGTCAGGAGCGTGATGATGCGGTCGGCCTCGCCCAGCTTATGCGTGCGGAGCACCACGGCATCATCCCGGTACGCGCGGGAGGCGAAAGAGTGTTGGGCCACGCTTTATCTTCCCACCATCTCCGGGCGCTGCCTTGCCGGACGCAGCTGTGCCGCCGGAAGACCCGGCGGCACAGCTGGCGGGCGTCAGGCCTGCGCGTCCCGGATTGCCCGGTTCACGGCGGAGATGACAGCCTTCAGGGCGGACATGCTGGTGTTGGCATCGATGCCAACGCCCCACAGGACCCGCTCCCCCACAGCGCATTCGACGTAGGCGGCGGCCATCGCGTTGCCGCCTTCAGAGAGTGCATGCTCGCTGTAGTCGAGTACCCGGACGTCCACGCCGTCCTCACGCAGGATGCTGAGCAGCGCGGCGATGGGGCCGTTGCCGGTCCCCGTCCGGTCTAGCTGCACACCGTCAACCGTGAGTGAGGCGTGAAGCGTCATGCCGCCGTCGTCATCCGTTTCGGTCTTGACGGCGCCCAGGGAATAGCGGCCCCACTGCCCGTCACTACTGCCCGAGGGCAGGTACTCATCCTGGAAGGCCTGCCACAGCTGTGCGCCGCTGACCTCGCCGCCCACGGTGTCCGTGCGCCGCTGGATAACGCCGGAAAATTCGATCTGGGCACGGCGCGGCAGGTCCAGGCTGTGTTCGTTCTTGAGCAGGTAGGCCACGCCGCCCTTGCCGGACTGCGAGTTCACCCGGATCACGGCCTCGTAGCTGCGGCCGAGGTCCTTCGGGTCCACGGGCAGGTACGGGACCTGCCAGGTGAAGTCGGCAACGTCCTTGCCTGCGGCGGCGGCGTCGCGTTCCAGGGCCTCGAAGCCCTTTTTGATGGCGTCCTGGTGCGACCCGGAGAATGCGGTGAACACGAGGTCGCCGCCGTACGGCGAACGCTCGGGGACCGGCAGCTGGTTGCAGTACTCAACGGTGCGACGGATGTCATCGATGTTGGAGAAGTTAATCATGGGGTCGATGCCCTGCACGAAGAGGTTCAGGCCCAGGGTGACCAGGTCGACGTTGCCGGTCCGCTCGCCGTTGCCGAAGAGGCAGCCCTCGATCCGGTCAGCGCCTGCCATATAGCCCAGCTCCGCGGCGGCCACGCCCGTGCCGCGGTCATTGTGCGGGTGCAGTGACAGGATGATGCCTTCGCGGGGGTGGAGGTGCCGGCTCATCCACTCGATGGAATCGGCGTAAACGTTGGGGGTGGCCATTTCCACGGTGGCGGGCAGGTTGATGATGACCTGCCGGTCCGCTGACGCCTCGAAGACGTTGGCCACGGCGTTGCACACCCGGACGGCGTACTCCAGTTCCGTTCCGGTGAAGGATTCCGGGGAGTATTCGTAGGTGACGTGGGTGTCAACGAGGGTTTCCTCGTACTTTTTGCACAGCCGCGCGCCCTGCAGCGCGATGTCCAGGATCCCGTCCTCGTCCTGGTTGAAGACCACGCGGCGCTGCAGGACCGAGGTGGAGTTGTAGAGGTGGACGATGGCCTGCTTGGCGCCGACCAGGGACTCGTACGTCCGCTCGATCAGGTGTTCGCGGGCCTGCGTCAGTACCTGGATGGTGACGTCATCCGGGATGTGGTTGCCTTCGATCAACTGGCGGACGAAGTCGAAGTCGGTCTGGGACGCGGACGGGAAACCGACCTCGATCTCCTTGTAGCCCATGCGGACCAGCAGGTCGAACATTTTCATCTTGCGGGCGGGGCTCATGGGGTCGATCAGGGCCTGGTTGCCGTCCCGCAGGTCCACTGCGCACCAGCGGGGCGCCTTGGTGATGACCTTGTCCGGCCAGGTGCGGTCCGGCAGCTCGACTTTGATCTGGTCCTGGAACGGCGTGTACCGGTGGGCAGGCATTCCGGAGGGCTTTTGTGCGTTTCGCATTACGTGGGGCCTTTTCTGGAGATCTTCATTGAAAGGGTGGCCGGGCAACACAAACTCCGCAGCGAGGGATGGCCTTGCGCTAGATCGCGTCTGGGGCCTCACCGCGGCAGCTAAGGAGAAGGAGCTCTGCACGCACATTCTGAGCGTAGCACGCGTGCGTAAGATGAAAGGGCACTACCGTCCGTAAAGTCCACCATGCAGACCTCTCCGGCGCTGAACCCCCGGTCAGGGCCCTGCAGCAAAGGAGTTTCAGTGCCCATTTCGGGGATCGACCTGTCCACCATTGATCACACGGTCCGGCCACAGGATGACTTGTACCAGCACGTAAACGGCGCATGGCTGAAGGCTACGGAAATTCCCGATGACCGCCCGCTCGAGGGCACATTCACCGCCTTGCGGGACGGTTCCGAGATCGCCGTCCGCGACATCATCGAAGAGGCAGCGGCCAAGGCTGATTCAGCCAGCGGGATCGAGCGGAAAATCGGCGGCCTCTACAACAGCTTCATGGATGAGGCAGCCGTGGAAGGCAAGGGCATGGAGCCCATCCGCCAACGCCTCGCGGACGTCTTCTCCACCACCTCGGCCACGGACCTCGTTGCGCTGGCAGGCCGGCTGTTCCGAGCCGACGTGGGCGGCCTCTTCTACATCTACCCGGCTCCCGATGCCGGAAATCCGGACCGGGTCCTGCTGTATACGGGCCAGGGGGGCCTGGGGCTTCCCGACGAGTCATACTACCGGGAAGAGAAGTTCGCGCCGATCGTTTCCGCGTACACGGCGCATGTGCGCACCATGTTCGAACTGGCGGACGTGGCGGACGCGGAAGCCGCCGCGGGACGCGTGGTGGAGCTGGAGAGGAAGCTGGCCTCCCACCACTGGGACAACGTCACGCTGCGCGATCCGCAAAAGACCTACAACCTGAAGAGCGCCGAGGAAGCGTCTGCCCTGTTCCCGCACCTGTCCACCTGGTTTGAAGCGGCCGGAGTTGACGGGGACAAGCGGCAGGAAATCGTAGTGAGCACCCCGCCCTTCTTCGAAGGTGCGGCCGGCCTGCTCGATTCCGAGCCGTTGAATGCCTGGCAGGAATGGCTGGCCATGCGGGTGATCAGTGCAGCCGCGCCCTACCTGGCGTCGTCTTTCGTGGATGCCAATTTCGCGTTCTACGGGACGACCATCAGCGGCACGCCCCGGAACAAGGACCGCTGGAAGCGCGGGGTGGGTGTGGTAGAGGCCGCCCTGGGCGAAGCAGTCGGCCAGATCTACGTCGCCCGGCACTTCCCGCAAACGCACAAGGCACGGATGCAGACGCTGGTGTCCAACCTTATCGAGGCCTACCGCCGCAGCATCACGGAAGTGGGCTGGATGGGTGAGGCCACCAAGGCCGAAGCCCTCCGGAAGCTCGAAGGCTTCCGGGCCAAGATCGGCTTCCCCGAGGAATGGATTGACTACTCAGCCGTGGAGATTGATCCGTCGGACCTGCTCGGCAACGTGGAACGGGCGCACAACGCCGACGTCGACCGCCACCTCGATGAGGTTGGCAAGCCGGTGGACCGGAACAAGTGGCTGATGACCCCGCAAACTGTCAACGCCTACTACCACCCGATGATGAACGAGATCGTCTTCCCGGCGGCAATCCTGCAGCCCCCGTTCTTCACCGCCGACGCCGACGATGCCGTGAACTACGGCGGCATCGGTGCGGTCATCGGCCACGAGATCGGCCATGGCTTTGACGACCAGGGTTCGCAGTTCGACGGCGGCGGCGCGCTGCGGAACTGGTGGACGGAAGAAGACCGGCAGGCCTTTGAACAGCTCACGGCCAAGCTCGTGGCCCAGTACGACGCGCTGTCCCCGTCGGCCGCTCCCGGGCACCACGTTAACGGACGGCTCACGCTGGGTGAAAACATCGGAGACCTGGCGGGCCTGGCCATCGCCTACAAGGCGTACCTGATCAGTTTGGACGGCAAGGAGCCGGAGGTCCTGGACGGGCTCACCGGGCCACAGCGCTTCTTTGCTTCATGGGCGGCGGGCTGGCGCCAGGTGATCCGGCAGGAAGAGGCCGTCCGCAGGCTGGCAACGGACCCCCACTCCCCGAACGAGTTCCGCACGAATGCCATCGCAAAAAACCTGGACGCCTTCCACGAGGCTTTCGACGTCACCGAACAGGACGGCATGTGGATGCCGCCCGGGGAACGCGTCAGCATCTGGTAGGAACCGGGCACCCGGCATCAGCGAAAGCGGGGCCCGCCACCTGTTGAGGTGGCGGGCCCCGCTTTCGATTGGGCGGACTGCTATTCCTGCACGATCAGGTATGGGTTGGCCTGCTGGCAGACGGTGTCGCCCGCTGTCTGGTTCACGATGTCTTCGGGCAGCGCGGCCCCTGCCCCTGCCCCGTATGTGGTACCCGACGTGAAGTCCGTGCCCAGGTAGACCTGGACGCCTGAAACACCGGGGGCCGGAACCAGTTGCCCGGCCGGGATGCCGAGCAGCGCAGCGACCTCGGCGGCAACGTCGGCGAAGTCCGAACCATAGTAGACCACCGATTGCTGCACTGCCGCACTCTCGAACTGGGCAGCCTGTGCGAATCCGCCGGAGATCAAGGCCTGCACGATCTCCTGGGCCCGGCCGGGGATACCCGTGCCGTTTGCCACGGTTACGGGCTGCAGCGCTTTGTCATAGGGAGGCGGTGCCGGAACCGTCTCGGTTGGTGCCGCCGACGGCGGTGCTGTTTCGCCGGGCGCCGGCGTGGTGGGCGCGGTGGGATCCGTCAGGTCGATGTCCTTGCGCAGGGCAGCGAAGAGCTGGGAGCCCGCCGGCTCGGCAATCTGGAGCCTGTTCGGGTCGAGGTCAGCCGGGGTGGTGGGAACGGCAACGAACGCCACCTTGCTGATGTCAATGTCCTTGAGCCGGTTGCCGATGGTGAGCAGCGTGGGAACCGAGGCCAGGCCCTCATCGACTGTCAGGTTCTGGGTGACGACGTCGGCGATCTTCAGCATCTTGCCGGGATCGGACAAGGTGCCGTCGTCCTTGATCTTCCGCGTCAACGAGGAGAGGAAGCCCTGCTGCGCCTTGATCCGGCCCAGGTCGCCGCCGTCGGCAAAGGCATGGCGGGTGCGCAGGAAGGCAAGTGCCTGCTCCCCCTGCACCATCGAGGTGCCGGCGGGCAGCCGCAGCCGGGAGTCAGGGTCGTAGACTGCGTCGCTGATGCAGACTTCCACTCCTCCCACCGCGTTGGACAACTCCTTCACGGCATTGAAATCGGCCATCATGAAGTGGTCCACTTCCATGCCGGTGAGCTTGTTGACCGTGTCCACGGCGCAGCCGATGCCGGCTTCCGTCATGGCCTCGTTGATCATGACGCCGCTGCGGGCCGGGTACTCCCTGCCGGTTTCCTCGTCCCTGCACTCGGGTATGTCCACCAGCAGGTCACGGGGGAAGCTGACGACGCTGACACGTTTGTTGTCCTCCGAGATGTCCATCAGCATCATGACGTCCGACTTGCCATGGCCCGCCGAAAGGTCTGCCTCACCGTACTCGGCGTTCTTGCCGTCGCGGGTGTCGGAGCCGAGGATCAGGATCTGCATCCTGCCCGTTGCGTCGCTGACCGTCTCGCTATTGCCTCCGCCGGCGTTCAGCGGGGCCTTGGAGATGTTGCCCTGCAGGCGCAGGAACCAGAACCCGGCAAAGGCCAGCCCGCCGACGATGGCCAGGGACAGGACAGCGGTGACGGCTTTGAGCCAGATGGGCATGCCCCGGACGGGGCCAAGATGCCGTGCCGCCCCTACGGCGCTATCGTGGGCATGCCGGGATACCGGTCCTGTTCCGGCTGGCAAGTCAGCTTCGTTGTCGCGTATATCGCGGCCTCGACCCACGTGATGAACCTTCCTCTAAATTCAAAATCCGGTCCATTTTAGTGGTCCAGTCTGGGAAAATCCCGGGCGGCACTTCGGCGGCGCCGAGCAATGGCGGGTCAGAACCCCAGTTTGACGAGCTGTTTCGGGTCCCGCTGCCAGTCCTTGGCAACCTTGACGTGCAGGTCAAGGTAGATGCGCGTGCCCAGAAGGGCCTCGATCCCCTTGCGCGCGTTGGTACCCACTTCGCGAAGCCTGCTGCCGCCTTTGCCGATGATGATGGCCTTCTGCGAGGGACGCTCCACATACAGATTCACGCGCACGTCCAGGAGCTGCTTGTCGTCGGGGCGGTCCTCCCGCGGAACGATTTCCTCGACCACTACGGCCAGGGAGTGCGGCAACTCGTCCCTGACGCCTTCAAGCGCTGCCTCCCGGATGAGTTCTGCCACCATCACAGCTTCCGGCTCGTCCGTCAGCTCGCCATCGGGATACAGCGGAGGCGACGGCGGCATGTGGCTGATGAGGACATCCGCGACTGTTTCCACCTGGAAGCCGTCTGTGGCGGAGACCGGCACGATGTCCTTCCAGCCGTCCTCCCCCATCACCTCGCGGCCGAGCTCGGCCACGGCCAGCAGCTGTTCGGTCAGGGCCTGGCGGTCCACCAGGTCCGCCTTGGTGACGATGGCGATGACGGGTTTGCGCCCTACGGCCGCCAGCTGGGCAGCGATGAATTTGTCTCCCGGGCCGATCTTTTCGTTGGCCGGCAGGCAGAACCCGATGGCGTCAACCTCTGCGAGCGTGTCCGCCACGAGGTCGTTCAGGCGCTTGCCCAGGAGGGTTCGGGGACGATGCAGCCCAGGGGTGTCCACCAGGATCAGCTGGGCGTCCTCCCGGTGTACTATGCCGCGGATGGTGTGGCGGGTGGTCTGCGGCTTTGCCGACGTGATGGCCACCTTTTTCCCCACGAGGGCATTCGTCAGCGTGGACTTGCCTGCGTTGGGGCGGCCCACCAGGACCGAAAACCCTGCATGGAAGCCGCCGAAGTCTTCCGCCGCTGCTGCCTTATTTTTCTTGTTCACGTGGAACTCCCTGCTGGGTTGTTTCCGCCTCTTCGAGGAGGTCTTCAAGGTCAGTGTCTACTCTTGGAACCGCCGCCGCAATAATGTGGCTGACGCGGTTCCGCCGGCCCTCAAGCCGGTCGGCCCGCAGCGAGACTCCGTGGACCTCAACGTGGCTGCCCACGATCGGAACCCGGCCAAGTGCTTTTGCGAGAAGGCCGCCCACGGTGTCAACTTCGTCGTCGTCAAGCTCCAAGTCGAAGAGCTCACCCAGGTCATCGATGCTCATCCTTGCGCTGACGCGGTAGGAGCCGTCGCCAAGCTCCACGGCTTCGGCGCTTTCGGTGTCGTACTCATCCACGATCTCACCCACGATTTCCTCGATCAGGTCCTCCAGGGTGACCAGGCCGGCTGTGCCGCCGTATTCGTCGATAACGATGGCAACGTGGGTGGACTCCTTCTGCAGCTCGCGCAGCAGGTCGCTCACCGGCTTGGACTCGGGCACGTACCTGACCTCGCGGGCCAATGAATCCACCAGCGGCGGTTCCGCGTCCGGGGCGAGTCCATGGACGACGGCGGCCACATCCTTGAGATAGATGATGCCAAGGATATGGTCGGTGTCCTCTCCGATCACCGGGATCCGTGAGTAGCCGGAACGAAGGAACAAGGACATGGCCTGGTGGAGGCTTGAGCCGGATTCGATGCTGACGATGTCTGTCCTGGGCACCATCACGGCGCGGACCAGGGTGTCACCGAAGTCGAAAACCGACTGGATCATCTCGGCCTCGGTGTCCTCGATCATGTCGGATTCGCTGGCACGTTCCACCAGTTCACGGAATTCCTGCTCACTGAAAAATGCTTCGTCACCGCCGGGGGCGCCGGGCGCCGCCGAACTTCCCAGCGCGACCAGCCAGCCCGGAATCGGACCCAGGATCCATGTCAGGAACCGGATGGTCGGGGCCGTGAACCGGACCACCGCAGCGGAATGCAGCCGGCCCAGCTGCCGGGGCGAGACGCCCACAATGACGAATCCCACCAGCGCCATGATGCCCGTGGCTGCCAGGCCGGCGAGCCACACGTTGTCCAGCAGGCTGTAAAGCAGGACGGCGACGGCCACGGCGGAAGCCATCTCGAACCAGATGCGCCAAAACCTCAGCGCACGGATGTGCGCCACAGGCTGGGCGAGGATCCGGCGCATCGCGGTGCCGCGGCTCTTGAGGAGCGCCTCCTCCGCGTCGTGGCGCGGAAGGAAGTTGAAAGCCGCCTCCGCCGCTGTCAGCACCGCCGCGATGCCCAGGAAGAGCAGGGCCATCGCGACCAGGAGCAACGGGGTCACTGGGTGGTCTCGGCGGGTGCTTCTTTGCCGGTGAAGCCGGACAGGAGTTCCCGCTGGAGCCCGAACATCTCGGCCTTTTCCTCGGGTTCGGCATGGTCGTAGCCCAGCAGGTGCAGGATGCCGTGGGTGGTCAGCAGCAGCATTTCATCCTGGAGTTCGTGGCCCGCGTTCCGGGCCTGCACCTTCGCCACCTGCGGGCAGATGGCGATGTCCCCCAGCATCCCCTGCGGCGTGGGCCGGTCGGGCGTTCCGGGGGTGAGCTCATCCATGGGCACGGACAGGACATCGGTGGAACCGGGCTCGTCCATCAGCTCGATATGCAGCTTCTCCATGGCTGGCTCATCAACCAGCAGGATGGACAGCTCCGCCTGGGGGTGGATGTACAGCTGTTCAAAGATGTACCGGGACAATGCAACGAGTTCCGCTTCGTCCACCTGGACGCCTGACTCGTTGTTGACCTCGATGCTCAAGCGCGTTCCCCCCGTTTTTCCTTTACTGCTGAATGTTTGGCGCGCGCCCGCTGGGCGTCGTCCCAGATGCTGTAGGCATTGACGATATCGCCCACCAAGCGGTGCCGGACGACGTCGGCGGCGTCCAGGACGGAGAAGTTAACGCCCTCGATGCCCAGCAGGATCTCCTCCACGATGCGCAGCCCGGACCGGGTGCCGAACGGGAGGTCAACCTGGGTGATGTCGCCGGTGACCACCATTTTGGAGCCGAAGCCCAGGCGCGTCAGGAACATCTTCATCTGCTCAGGCGTGGTGTTCTGCGCCTCGTCGAGAATGATGAATGCGTCGTTGAGGGTGCGGCCGCGCATGTAGGCAAGGGGCGCCACTTCGATGGTTCCGGCGGCCATGAGCCGCGGAATGGACTCAGGGTCCATCATGTCGTGGAGCGCGTCGTAGAGCGGACGCAGGTAGGGGTCGATTTTGTCGCTCAGGGTGCCGGGCAGGAAGCCCAGGCGTTCCCCGGCCTCGACGGCCGGACGGGTCAGGATGATGCGGGTGACCTCTTTTTGCTGCAGTGCCTGCACCGCTTTGGCCATGGCCAGGTACGTCTTTCCCGTTCCGGCAGGCCCGATGCCGAAGATCACCGTGTTGTCGTCTATGGCGTCAACGTAGTTCTTCTGGTTCAGGGTTTTCGGGCGGATGGTTTTCCCGCGGCTGGACAGGATGTCATGCGTCAGCACGTCCACCGGGTTCTGCAGCGACTGGGTGCGCAGCAGGGCCACCAGCTGCTGGAGCACTGTGGGACTGATGACAGTGCCGCGGGCCACAAGTCCGCGGACTTCATGGAGCAGCCGCATGATCCGGGGCACGTCATGGGTGGGTCCGCTGATGGAGAGCTCGTTGCCGCGGACGTGGAAGTTCACATGCGGAAACTGTTCCTCGATGTACCGCAAAGCCTCGTCATGGCTGCCCAGCGACTGGACCATCTGATCGGAGTTCTCGAAAAGTACCACCTCAGTCCGGATGCCCGGGAGGGTATGGGGAAATTCCCCGGGGCTGTCCTCTCCGGCGGGCCGGCGCTTTCCGTTCGCTGATTCAGTCATAGTGATGGCCCGCAGGCCTGTGGTCCCCTCAAGGTCGGTTCGTTTTCGTCTTTCCATATTACGCCAGCAGGCCGGGACGCCGGATACCGGAAAGCACCGCGGATGGGGGGAAGAATGACCAGGTCCCGTCATTAGATATCAACTTCATATCGGCCTTATATCGTTCCCGTCTCAGTTGGACACCGGGACGGGGTGGCGGCCGGCAGGCCCTGGGGGGTGTGCCATGCTGGAAATCCAGCTGCAGCTGGAAAACCAGGCCGCCCGGGGATCGGCGTTCCATGCCAGGAAAGGACAGGACGACAGTGCCGGAAACCGCTGCGCCCGCGAGGTACGGCCGTGCCGTGGGCCGCGTGCGCGGACTACTGCTGGCCGGCGTTCTGGCAGCAGTACCCGTGATGACCGGCTGCATAGCGGAGGCCGGGCCGTCGCCCACCGGCACGCTTCCCAATCCCATCGCCACTGGCACGCCGCAGGCCCCGTCCACCAGCGCGCCGCTGGAAACCACCCAGTCGTCGAACAAGGCTCCGGTGTACTGGATCGGCCGCAGCGAGAGCGACGTTTTCCTCTACCGCGAATTCCGCGATGTTCCGGAGCAGGAAAACCCGGTGACACGCGCCCTGCGGTCCATGATGTCGGATAAGCCCCTTGACCCGGATTTCTTCACGCCCTGGCAAAACCCCAGCCAGCTCGCCACGTCAATTTCCGGCAAGGACGTTATTACCGTGGACGTCTCCGAGGACGCTTTCAACAGCAACCTCGACGCGGAGATGGCTGCCCGTGCCATCCAGCAGCTCGTTTACACGGCAACTGCCGCCGCTGCCAGCTCCGGCCTGATCGATTCGGGGCAGCAGATCCGGGTGCGCATCCTCGTCGACGGGCACACGGACTACGTGGCCTTCGACCATGTCCAGCTGGGTGCGCTGATGACCCGAACCACCGGGCTGGTGGCGCCTGTATGGATTATCGATCCGCAGGAAAACGTGGAAGTGCCCGGCGGGAGCGTCAAGATCACCGGACGAAGCACCACAGCCGGCGGGAAGCTCCGCTGGCAGATCCTGCGGTCCGGAAACGACGGAACCAAGGAGCCCTTCCTCACCGGGGAAACCACTGCGTCGGCCGAACAGGGCCACGCCGGGGTCTTCACCCTGGCGCTGACCCTGCCGGCCGGCGACTACGAGTTGCGGGTGGCACAGGCCGGAACCGGGGGTGGGCCCGACCAGTACGGGGACACCCGGGCCTTCAAGGTGCGGTAGCCGTCCAGCGTCCCAGGATATCGCTGGCAAGCACGACGGCGGCGGGGCCGGCGGTGGACGACCGCAGGACATGGTGCCCCAGCAGTGCAGTCACGGCGCCCTTGTCGCAAAGCCTGGTGACTTCGCGGGGACTGATACCGCCCTCCGGCCCCACGATCAGGAGCACCTCCCGGGGGTCCGCTCCCCCGGCACCGGCCCACGCCTCAAGCACACTGCGGAGGGGGCGGACGGCGTCCTCGTGCAGGATAACGGCAAGGTCCGCGGCTTCGACGGCTATTGCGAGGGCGGCAGTGTCGACGGCGGGGCGGACCTCCGGCACCCATGCCCGCCGGGCCTGCTTGGCGGCTGCGGTAACCACCGACTGCCATTTGGCATGCGCTTTGACAGCCCGATCGCCTTTCCAGCGCACGATTGATCGCTCGGACTGCCACGGAATGACGGCGTCTATCCCGAGCTCAGTGGCTGTCTCGATGGCCAGTTCATCCCGGTCGCCCTTTGCCAGGGCCTGGACGAGTACCAGCCGGACATCGGGCCGGGATTCGACGGCCATGGACGAACACTCCACCTCCAGGGCGGACGCGGAAGCCTCAACGACGCGCCCGGTCATTCTGGTGCCGGTGCCATCGACAATGTCCACGGGTTCACCCGGTTCCAGGCGTTTTACGGCCACCGCATGCCTGGCCTCAGGCCCCTCGAGGAGGAACTTACCGCCAGGCTGCATCCCGTCAAGGGATCCTGCGGGAGTGAAGAAGACGGGGTTGCTCACCGCTACAGGTTACCGAGGCGGTCCCGGAGTTTGGCGAACATGCCGCCGCTCGCAGCCAGCTTGCCCTCGGTGATCTGCTCGCCGCGCAGCTTGGCCAGCTGCCGCAGCAGGTCTTCCTGGGCAGCATCCAATTTGGCCGGCGTCTCCACCTGCAGGTGCACCTTCAGGTCGCCACGGCCGTATCCGCGCAGATGGGTGACGCCCAGTCCGCGAAGGGTGATGATTTCGCCGGACTGCGTCCCGGGCTTGACGTCGATCTCCTGGGTTCCGTCGAAGGTTTCCAGGCTGACCTCGGTGCCGAGGGCAGCCGCCGTCATCGGAATGTTCAGGGTGGCGTGGAGGTCGTCCCCGTCGCGGACATACGTGGCGTCGTTGTTGACCCGGATCTCCACGTAGAGGTCGCCGGCAGGTCCGCCGGCGGGTCCCGCCTCGCCCTGGCCGGTCAACTGGATGCGGGTTCCGGTGGCCACGCCGGCAGGAACCTTGATCGTCAGGGAACGGCGGCTGCGGATGCGGCCCTGGCCACTGCACTCGTTGCAGGGGTCCTTGATGACGGTGCCGAAGCCTTCGCAGGTACCGCAGGGAGCAGCCGTCATGACCTGGCCGAGGATGGAGCGGACTGCCCTCTGGACCTGGCCGCTGCCGCCGCAGATGTCGCAGCGCTCCGGGTGGGTTCCCGGCCGGCAGCATGAGCCCTCACAGGTGGGGCAGGTAACCGCAGTGTCCACCTCGAGTTTCTTGTTGACACCGAACACGGCGTCGCGGAGGTCGATCCGGACGCTGATGAGCGCGTCCTGCCCGCGGCGGACCCGGGAGGCAGGACCGGTGGAACCGCCGGCGCCAAAGAAGGTGTCGAAGATGTCCTGGAAAGCGAAGCCCTGGCCTGCGTAGCTGCCGCCGCCGAACCCGTTGTCCGTGCCGTTTTCGTTGCCGGTGGTGTCATAGACACGCCGTTTCTGCGGGTCCGAGAGGACTTCGTACGCATGGGTGACTGCCTTGAAGCGGTCAGCAGCCTCCTCCCCCGGGTTGACGTCCGGGTGCAGGGTGCGGGCAAGCTTGCGGTAGGCCTTCTTGATTTCTTCTCCCGTGGCCTCCGGTGAGACTCCAAGGACGTCGTAGTGGCTGCTCAAAGTTGGTATCTCTTCCTTGTTGTACTGCTGCAGTGGGGGTGCCCTGGCGGCCGTCCGGCTGCGGTGGCAGCCGGACTGTCCGGTCAGGGTCCCAGGATCCGGGAAAGGTAGCGGGCGACGGCCCTGACGGCTGCCATCGTGGTGGGGTAGTCCATGCGGGTGGGTCCCAGCACACCTATCTTGGCTGCACTGTCCGGGCCGTACCCAGTAGCGACCACCGAGGCTTCGGCAAGGCCGTCATATGGGTTTTCCCGCCCGATGCTTACAGCGACGCCACGGTGGTCCTGCGCCATCTCGCTCAGCAGGCGCAGCATCACCACCTGTTCCTCCAGTGCTTCCAGCACCGGGCCGATGCTGAGCGGGAAATCCACGTTGGACCGCGCGAGGTTCGCCGTGCCCGCCATGACCATGCGTTCCTCGCGGCTGCTCTGCGCGAGGATCTCCAGCCCGTGGGCCAGCGCCTGCGCGGCCTGCCGCTGTCCCGGACTGACTGCGGAAACGACGGCGGGCAGGGACTGCGCCAGCTGGCCCAGCGGAGTTCCGGCGAGGGAACCGAGGAACCGGGTCCGCAGCGCTGCGAGTGCATCGTCGGCGAGGTCCTGCCCGACGTCGATAACCCGTTGCTCCACCTTGCCGCTGTTGGCGATAAGGACCACCAGGACTTTCCGGGGTGCCAGCAGGACAAATTCGATGTGGCGGATCAGGGCCCGGCTCAGGTGGGGGTACTGGACCACGGCCACCTGGTTGGTCAGTTGCGAGAGCAGGCGGACGGTCCGGTCCAGCACGTCGTCGAGGTCGTCGGAGCCTTCGAGCAGGGACTGGATGGCGCGGCGTTCCGCCTGCGACAACGGCTTCACGGCAGAAATCTGGTCCACGAACAGGCGATAGCCCTTGTCCGTGGGAATCCGGCCCGCGCTGGTGTGGGGCGCGGTGATGAGTCCTTCATCCTCCAGCGCGGCCATGTCGTTGCGGATTGTTGCACTGGATACGCCGAGATGATGCCTCTCCACCAGCGCCTTGGAACCGACCGGCTCGCGGGAGTGGACGTAGTCCTCCACGATTGCCCGCAGTACTTCCAGTTTGCGTGGCTCGCTCACACTCCACCTCCATCCAGGGTCAGGGCGGCTGCGCCGCCCCGTGCAAACCATCAGGCTTAGCACTCGACATGCCTAAGTGCTAACAGTCTATTATGCCTCGCCCCGTTGTTAGCATTGGTACCGCTCCGGGCGACCTTCCGGCGGCACTGATCTAGAGCTAGGCGGAGTCGATCCATGGATTACCAGAACTGGGGCCCCCGGGACATGTCCGCTCCCGTCCGCACCCAATTGCCCGAAGTGCCCGTTGAACGCGGAATGGTCCTGGAAGATGTCCAGTCCGGCTGGGTTGGCGCGGTAACCCGGGTGGAAAAGTCCGGCGGGATGCACGTTGTGGCCCTGGAGGACCGGCGCGGCAAATCACGCACCTTCAGGCTCGGCTTCGGCTTCCTTTTGGAAGGCCGAGCTATCCGGCTGATGCCGCCGGCACCGCGCCCGGCAACCGGCCCGGCCACCGGAAGGACGGCCTCGGGCTCCGTGCGGGTTGCAGGCCAGCGAGCCCAGGTCGCCAAGGCCAGCCGCATCTGGGTGGAGGGTAAACACGACGCCGAACTGGTGGAAAAGGTTTGGGGCGATGACCTCCGGGTGGAGGGTATCGTCGTCGAACCCCTGCACGGCATTGACGACCTCGCCGCAGCAGTGGCAGATTTCCGGCCCGGGCCGGGACGGCGGCTCGGCGTGCTCGTGGACCACCTGGTGCCCGATTCAAAGGAATCCCGCATTGCCGACGCCGTCATGGCGTCCCCAGGCGCGGCAGGAAATGTCCTGATCGTGGGCCACCCCTACGTGGATGTGTGGCAAGCCATCCGGCCGACGGTGCTGGGGATCGAACAATGGCCTGTGGTGCCCCGCGGCCAGGATTGGAAGACCGGTATCCTCGCCGCTTTCGGCTGGCCTCATGCCACCAAGGAGGACATTGGGCTGGGCTGGCAGAAGCTGCTGGGCGCCGTCCGCAGCTACGCGGACCTGGAGGCGTCACTGCTGGGCCGTGTCGAGGAAGTGATTGACTTCCTTACTGTTCCCTGAGTGGGGAGCCAACGGACCGATAGCCAGTATTCTTGGTACTGCAGGTCCTGCCGCACTGTTGCAGGCGCGGCGGGGCAACACCGGCATTCCGCACTATTTTGCACTCTCGAAGGAAACTTACCGTGGCAGAAAACGCACGTGATCATAGGGACAGCCAGGGCGGCGCCGGTCGGTCCGAATACCACGGTGTCCCGGCGAACGCGCTGCCCCTGACGGCCAGCGAGGACCGCCAGTGGGCCACACTGGCGCACTTCGGGGGGATCCTCGGATGTGTCCCTGCGCTGCTGATTTTCCTGATTTTCCGTGACCGCGGACCGTTTACCGCCCAGGAATCCAAGGAAGCGCTGAACTTCAGCCTTCCGCCCACCATCGCGGCCGTGGTGGCAAACATCCTGGTGTTCATCCCCGTGATCGGAAACATCTTTGCCGTCATCGCCACCCTGATCTGGATCGCCCTGACGTGCTTCTCCGTGGCCGCCGGCATCCACGTGAACCGCGGCCAGCCGCACCGGTATCAGTACAACCTGCGCTGGATCAAGTAATCCCCACCGGCTCCCAGCCCTCGCAGGCTCGGGCCGGGACCCTCGCCGGCGTGGGGACTAGTCAGGGAGGAGGCGGCGGACCACCGCGTCGGCCAGCAGGCGCCCCTTCAGGGTGAGGACGAGTTTCCCCCGGAATGCCGCAGCCGGATCCACCAGGCCGTCGGCGATCAATCCGGCAATTTCATGCCGTCCTGCCGCGCTCAGGGTGGCGACATCAAGGCCTGCCTGGAGGCGGGCCTCCAGCATGATGCGTTCAACGTTCCGGGTTTCCCGGTCCAGCGTTTCCCTTCCGGCAGCCGGTGACACACCCTGCGCGAGGCGACCGGCGTAGGCAGTCGGATGCTTGACGTTCCACCACCGGATTCCGCCCACATGGGAATGCGCGCCGGGGCCGATCCCCCACCAGTCGTCGCCCCGCCAGTAGGCGAGGTTGTGCCGGCATGCCTGCTCAGGGGTGCGGGCCCAGTTGCTGACCTCGTACCAGCCCAGCCCGGCTTCGGTGATGAGCTGGTCGGCGAGTTCATACTTGTCGGCGTGGTCGTCGTCGTCGATTTCCGGGACTTCGCCGCGGCGGATCTGGGCGGCGAGCTTGGTGCCGTCCTCGACGATCAGCGCGTAGGCGCTGATGTGGTCGGGCTGGTAGGACAATGCAGTCTCAAGGGAGTACCGCCAGTCGTCCAGGGACTCCCCGGGGGTTCCGTAGATCAGGTCCAGGCTCACGGCAAGTCGGGCCTCCCGTGCCCACTGCACCACCTGGGGCACCCGGCTGGGGGCGTGGGTACGGTCCAGGACCTTCAACACATGCGGAACCGCCGACTGCATGCCGAAAGACACCCGTGTGAAGCCGGCGGCCTTGAGGACCGCGAGGGATTCAGGCGTCACGGAGTCCGGGTTGGCTTCGGTGGTGACCTCCGCGCCCTCCTCGATGCCCCACTCGTCGATTGCCGCCCGGAGGATCAGCGCGAGGTCGTCCGCAGGGAGCAGGGTGGGTGTCCCGCCGCCGAAAAACACGGTGCTGAGCTTTCGCGCGGGAACCCCGGACCCTGCCAGCACGGCGGCGGCAAACGAGACCTCGGAGGCAGCCGTCCGGGCGTAGGCGTCCTGTGACGCGCCGCCGCCGAGCTCGGTGGCCGTGTAGGTATTGAAGTCGCAGTACCCGCAGCGCACGGCGCAGAAGGGTATGTGAACGTACAGCCCGAACGCACGGCCCGCCGCGCCTTCCGCTGCCTGGGCAGGCAGCAGGCCGTCCGGCGGCGCCGGGTCGCCCAGGGGAAGAACGCTAGGCATTGCTGCGGCCCTTTGTGCATGCGGCCACTGTCATCACTACTTCTTGGCCTTGTCCTTGGACTCGTCGGTGGTCAGCGCGGCGATGAAGGCTTCCTGGGGGACCTCCACGCGGCCCACCATCTTCATGCGCTTCTTGCCTTCCTTCTGCTTCTCGAGCAGCTTGCGCTTCCGGGAAATGTCGCCGCCGTAGCACTTGGCGAGCACATCCTTGCGGATGGCGCGGATACTTTCGCGCGCGATGATCCGGGAACCGATGGCGGCCTGGATGGGAACCTCGAACTGCTGCCTTGGAATGAGCTCGCGCAGCTTGCCGGTCATCATCACGCCGTATGCGTAGGCCTTGTCCTTGTGGGTGATGGCGCTGAAGGCGTCCACCTGCTCGCCCTGGAGCAGGATGTCAACCTTGACCAGGTCGGCCACCTGTTCGCCGTCGGCCTTCCAGTCCAGCGACGCGTAGCCGCGGGTCTTGGATTTGAGGATGTCAAAGAAGTCGAAGACGATCTCGGCGAGCGGGATCCAGTACCGCAGTTCCACGCGGTCCTCGGAAAGGTAGTCCATGCCCTTCATCTGCCCGCGCCGGCCCTGGCAGAGCTCCATGATGGCTCCGACAAACTCGTTCGGGGCGAGGATTGTCGCGGACACCATGGGTTCGCGGACTTCCCGGATTTTTCCGGCCGGGAACTCGCTGGGGTTGGTGACGGTCAGGACAGTCTTGTCCTCAAGGGTCACTTCGTATACCACGTTAGGTGCGGTTGAGATGAGGTCCAGGTTGAATTCACGCTCGAGGCGTTCGCGGACGATCTCCAGGTGCAGCAGGCCCAGGAAGCCCACGCGGAAGCCGAAACCCAGCGCAGCTGACGTTTCGGGCTCATAGACCAGGGCGGCGTCGTTGAGCTTGAGCTTGTCCAGGGCATCGCGCAGCACCGGGTAATCGGTCCCGTCCAGCGGGTAAAGCCCGGAGAACACCATAGGCTTGGGATCCGCATAGCCGCTGAGGGATTCCGACGCCGGCTTGGCAAGGTTGGTGACAGTGTCACCCACCTTGGACTGGCGGACGTCCTTCACACCGGTGATGAGGTAGCCCACCTCGCCGACCCCGAGCCCCTTGGATGGCGTGGGTTCCGGTGAGCTGACGCCGATCTCAAGGAGTTCGTGCGAGGCCTTGGTGGACATCATCTGGATGCGCTCGCGCGGATGCAGCATCCCGTCCACCACACGGACATAGGTCACCACGCCGCGGTAGGTGTCGTAGACGGAGTCGAAGATCATTGCGCGGGCCGGTGCGTCCGCGTTGCCCACGGGCGACGGAAGGTCGGTGACGATCTTGTCCAGCAACGCCTCAACGCCTACGCCGGTCTTTCCGGAAACCAGGAGGACATCCTCCGGGTCGCCGCCGATAAGGTTGGCCAGCTCGGCCGCGTACTTCTCTGGCTGCGCGGCCGGAAGGTCAATCTTGTTGAGCACCGGAATGATGGTGAGGTCGTTCTCCATCGCCAGGTAGAGGTTCGCCAGCGTCTGCGCCTCGATGCCCTGCGCCGCATCCACCAGCAGGACGGCGCCTTCGCACGCAGCCAGGGACCGGGAAACCTCATACGTGAAGTCGACGTGGCCAGGTGTGTCGATCATGTTCAGGGCGTAGCTCACGCCGTCGACTTCCCATGGCATCCGGACGGCCTGGGACTTGATGGTGATGCCGCGCTCACGCTCGATATCCATCCGGTCCAGGTACTGGGCCTTCATGTCGCGTGCCTGCACCACTCCGGTGGACTGCAGCATGCGGTCAGCCAGAGTGGACTTGCCGTGGTCAATGTGCGCGATGATGCAGAAATTCCGAATGATGGCCGGATCTGTCGCGGCGGGCACCGGGGCGGTGCGGGCCATGGGAGACACGCAGGGGTCCTTACTGTTGGCATTCACGCGGCATGCCGGCAGGCGCACCCATATAAGGTCGCCGCGGTCCAGCCGCACTTCGTCAACTTCAAGTGTCCCACGTCCGGGCCCGTGGCACCGCATCCCTGCCGCGGTTGTGCGTTCAGGTCCCCCGCGGAGCAGGGCTGTAGGGTGGCGGGATGGCTTTCAATCTGCGTGCCTTGGGAAACGCCGTCCGAAGCGGCCTTCGGCTGCTGGGGGCTGGTGGCCCCACCGCGTCCGGGGATCCTGTTGCCCGGGAGCCGGGTGGCCTTGACACTTTTCCCTACCCAGGGGATTTCCGCGGGCGTTCCACCGTCAGGTATGCGCCGAACCCCGACGGCGAACCGGACCCTGGTGAAGTGGTGTGGACCTGGGTTCCGTACGAGGAGGACCCGTCCCGTGGAAAGGACCGCCCCGTCCTGCTGGTTGGACGCAGCGGGCCGTACCTGCTGGGGCTGATGCTTACGAGCAAGGATCGGGTTCCGGCAGCATCGGCCTTCGGTGACTATGTGGACCTGGGCGTTGGCGGCTGGGACCGCCAGGGCAGGGCAAGTGAGGCCAGGCTGGACCGCATCATCCAGCTCAGGCCAGGGGACATCCGCCGGGAAGGTGCCGTGCTGGCGCAAAGCCGCTTTGAGGACGTGGCCGCCGGGCTGCGCCGGCGACACGGCTGGACGTAGCTTTCGGAATGGCCAGGCGCGTGGCTGACCTGCTATTCTTTATAGCTGTGTGTCCGTGCAGGTCGACGGCCACTGATGGTTGGCCGCCATAGGTATCCCCACGCCGCTCAGTCAATGGCCAGCCTGAAAGCCCTCTAGACCATTTCCGCATTAAAAAGAGAGTTCACACGTGGCGAATATCAAGTCCCAGAAGAAGCGCATCCTGACCAACGAGAAGGCTCGCCTGCGCAACAACGCAGTCAAGTCCGAGCTGAAGACGGCCATCCGCGCCGTCAACACCGCCGTCGAGTCCACGGACAAGGATGCTGCTGCTACTGCCCTGATCGTTGCCAGCCGCAAGCTGGACAAGGCTGTCAGCAAGGGTGTTCTGCACAAGAACAACGCAGCAAACCGCAAGTCGGCGATCTCCAAGAAGGTCAACGCACTGTAAGGTTTCCAGTTCCTTTGAGCTGATGGTTGTGGCCGGTACCCTCGGGTACCGGCCACATGCCTTTAAGCGTCACTTCTTGCCTTACCGGCCCTGGACGGACATCGCTATGACCGTCACTGCGTGCTCGACGGCAAAAACGGGGTCGCGGGACAACCCTTTGACCTGCGCATCAGCCTCCGCTGTGGCCTGGATGGAGCGAACCAGCCCCTCCGGAGTCCAGCGCCGGACATCACGCTGCGCCTGTTCCACCAGCCAGGGCTGCATGCCCAGTTCCGCGGCTATCTGTGCCGCGGAGCCCGATGCCCCGGCAACCCGGGCCACCGTGCGCAGCTTGGCTGCCAGGGCAGCCACGAGGGGTACCGGATCCGCTCCGGTGGCGAGGGCATGGCGAAGCGTGGAAAGTGCCAATGGCCCGTTTCCTGCCATCGCCGCGTCGGCCACCTTGAAGGCTGTGGCTTCGATCCGGCCCCCGTAGTAGCGGTCCACTACCTCGGACGTCACGGTGGTTCCTGCGTCGGCTATCAGCTGGTTGCATGCCGCCGCGAGTTCGGAAAGATTGGTCCCGACCGCATTGACCAGGGCAAGGACAGCGTCCTGCTCAATCCTTCGGCCGGCGGCCTTGAACTCCGTGGACACGAACGCCATCTTGTCGGTATCTTTCTTGAGCGGCTGGCATTCCACCACTGGCCAGCCACCTTTTCGGATGGCGTCGAGGAGCTTCTTGCCGCGCGCTCCCCCGCGGTGCCAGAGGACCAGGACGGCGTCCGGTTCCGGTTGCCCCAGGTAGCGCAGGGCGTCGGCCAGGAAGGCATCGTTCATTGCTTCGACGCCTTCGACTTCGATCAGCTTGCTTTCCCCGAACAGCGACGGGCTGACCTGCATCAGCAGGGTTCCCGCCTCGTAAGCGGCGGCGTTGATGCGGCTGACTTCCACGTCTGGCGAAACCGCCCGGACCTTGGAACGGATGCTGTCCATGGCCCTGATGCCCAGATATTCCTCGGGACCGCTGACCAGGACGATGGGTGCTGGGGCTGCCTCGCGCCAGGTGGCGGCATTCGACGCCGCGGAACGGGTTGCTCGCTTTTGCGCAAAGGCCATCGGGGATCCCTTCGGGAAATTTCTGTGGAGTAAACCAGCCTGCCATGTCCTGCCCCCCGGTCAAAGCTGCAAGTGCACCCTAAGGCCCCCACCTGCCGCTCCAGCAGCACAAGAAGCTCCACCGTGAGCCGGTGCGCCGCGGGAACATGTGCACAACGTGCCGGGAGGTGCCGCCGTCTGGCTGTGTGTTGAACCGGGATCACACGCCAAATGGCATCAGCAGCCCCAACGATAAATTTAACAACATGCTGTCCAAAGAGTGGCCGCACGACATCCCCGCCTCGCGGCCCTGAGATACAAAAAGAGAACCAGTGTTGACTTCTAAATCTATATAGCTAGATTTATTGCATGGAGAACTTGGGGCGGGTCACACCGGCCACGGCACTGGTCCTTGAGGCCCTGTTGTCCGCGGACAGTGTGTGGGGGCTGCAGATCGTGAAGGACGTCGGCAAGAAACCTGGCACGGTTTATCCGATTCTGGACCGCCTTGAAGCTGCCGGCTGGATCCACGGCGAATGGGACTCTGCCCAGGAGCGCAAAGGCCCCCGCCGGCGCTACTACCGACTGCTGGCTGAAGCGCGCCTTCTGGCACAGGACTACGTGAACACGCACCGGGCCAAGGTCCGGACGTCCACGACCAGACCTTCACCGGCAACGTCTGAGGGCCAGTGGCAGGGGGCGTGAAGTTCACCGAGGCGGTGCTTGCTTTGTCCGTGGCACTGACCCCGGTTCGTCTCAGAGACGTTCGCGAGGAGCATTGGCGAGCCGACCTGCGCGACGGACCGGCAATGGGCATCTCCGCGAAGTCGGTGCTTTTAGGGGCCCTGTGTTCATCAGCAACAGCAAGAAATCACGAGTTGCTTCAACGCGGCGGCAAGGTGCTCTCGCGCGTCAAAAAGGGGGAAAAGATGAAACTGGTACTGGGCAAAGCCAGTGCGGCTGCAATCCTGGTCGCCGGCGCCGCCGTCGGCATGCAAGCGAACCTCTCCAACACAGAGACGCCGGTGCCCCGTACACCTGTGGCGGACCGTCCGATCGGCGGCTACGAGGGGTGGTGGAACTCAACCCCTGTTTCCGGCCGTGCAGAAGGCCTTCCCCAGGAAACCGTGACCGTGGACACCCGCACTGGCACCATCGTCGATGCCTTCAACAGGGCGAAAAACAGCACCCTGATCTCAGACGTTGACTACGACCTTGTTCCCGACCCCTCCTGGCCGGCCAACTCCATCGTCGTCATCGACACCACGTCGGGCAATGTCATCGAGGACTTCGTGGTCGACGAGAGGGGCGTCCCCCTTGATGAGAACGGACGCCCTCTTGGCTCGAGTGCAGGATAGGGAACTCCAGATGCAGCAGGAACACCGCCCGTGGACCTTCGCCGCGGCGTGCGTCATGGTCGCTGCGCTGACGCTCCTGGTGTTCGGCCTGACTCGGGGTTCGGGGATCGAGCTGTTGCCCTGGTACGCGGCCGCCTACCTGCTGATCGGCGGTTGCATCTTCGGCCCCGCCAGGAAAGTCCCGTCGCTGATTCAGGCCGTAGCGTTCTTGCTGCCCGGCGTACTCCTCGTCGTGCTGGCGCTCCTGAACTTGGGCTTCTGGTGCGGCGGCTGGCTGCTCGGGCTGCCGGCTTGGGGCCTGCTGCTGAGCCGATGGGGTCAGCTGACGGCAGGATCATCAGAGAGAGATTATCGGCGCCGCTTCTGGACGTTTGTTGCCTGCGTAGCCCCTTCCACCGGGCTCGCTCTCACACCACTCTTCAGCAGCCATGCTGCCGAAAGACACCGCAGCGGGATAAGAGGCCGCAATGAGCAGCGCGAGGGCCGCCGCCAGCCACAACCAGCGCATGCGCCGCGTGGTGCTCTTTCTAATCCTCGAGTAGGCCACCACTGACAGGACGCCCGACGGCACGACCAGCAAAACAAACCACATGGTCCTCCCCGAGGCGCCGGGGGAAAACGCAGAAATTCCGGCCACCACGATCCAAAGCAAGGCCCAGGGAGCCAAGAGCACCAGCGCCCCGATGTATGCAACTCTGAAACCTGTCCCCGAAGTCCTCACCTGGCTGTCCAGCGCTCTACTCACCCTGTCAGTTTAGGTGCGGCAAAGATCGGAAGTTGCGACGACCGTTCCCGAGAACCGGCCGCCGGAGACTCAGGACAGCCTGCTTCCCGGATTAGACTGGCGGGTAACGACGGATTGGGGGATCCAGGGCGGCGGCGCCGTCACTCCGCCGGTCGGTCGCAGCCAGCGAACCCGAGGATAACCGTGACCTTCTTCCAGGACTACCCGATTCCGGCACCAGTTCCCCGTCCGAGGCTGCCAAAGTCTTCTCGACTGGATGCCTCTTTGAGGTGTCGTGGATGTTCCGGCGCACTGGTCAGGATGACCGGCAGTGGTCGGATCTGAATGCGGTATTCCATCGCGGCGGGCCGCACATGCGGAACGGGATCGTTTCAGTCGATTCCGTCCTTCTCTTCGGCGTGCAGTTCCCGGACGGCGCCAGGGCGACCACCTCTTCCCAGGCCATGAACGGACAATTCATGCACATGGGCCAAGAACCGGAGGCGCCCGTCTTTGAATTCCGGGGGAAGGGCGGCAGTAGTAACGATGACGAAATGGGCGGCACCGGATCGCTTTGGCTGTGGCCGCTACCGCCGGCCGGGGACCTTCGGCAGGTTGCCCAGTGGACAGACATGGGCATGGCGGAAAGCGCCCTCGTCCTTGACGGCGGAGAGCTGCGCACCGCCGCTGCGCGAGCACAGCAGCACTGGCAGGAGATTCCGGGGCCATGAGTGACCTGAACGCCCTCGTCCTGGCCATTGTCTTCGCAGCCACCTCCTTCTACGTCCTCTACGGCGTCATCAGGGCCGCAGTCCGTGACGGCATCATCCAGGCACACGAGCGGCGGGCGGAAGCAGAACCAAGACTTGCAGGCACGTGAGCCGGCCGGACACAGCGCGGAAGCACCGTTTCCACCTGTTTGGACCGCGGCCACAACGAGCGCCATGGAAAGCGCAGGCCGCACCGCCAGTCGCCTTCGATGCTTCATCGGGCAATGGCAGCAATAGCTGCGTGTGGCCGGCTGCCGTGATCATGGCGCGTTTCTATGTCCAGGACCTCGAACCCGGCATCCTGCAACAGCCAACCCATCTTGTCCACCGACCAGTAATAGGCCTTGGTAACTGCATGGTCGATCGGCTCAGCAGACGCGCCCTCGAAGAATCCAACAAGCAGGCGCCCTTGTGGCCTGAGAACGCGACGGACCTCAACGAGAACCTGGGGTAGCTCCGTCGGGGCCAGATGAATCAGTGAATACCATGCGAGCACGCCATCAACGCTTTCTTCAGCCAGGTCGAGGGTACCGAGCGAACAGACCCGGAAGGATACCTCCGGGAACCGGGTACGGGCTTTCTCTATGAATTTAGGAACGAGGTCTAGACCGGAAATGTTGACACCCCGCTTGTGCAGAAAGTCCGTCCAATGCCCTGGGCCGCACCCCGCGTCGATGACCGGTCCGCTTATCTCCCCAGCCCATCGCTCTATGCGGCGCCGGTCAAGCTCATGCATGTCCTCTATAGAACCTAGAACACTGGTGTACTCCGCTGCGCGTGCGGCGTAAGCGCCGCGAACCTGATCGTCAGTCACTCAATGAGTCTAGGGAAGCCGCCTCTGTCCCAAGCCACGTCCTAGGCAAGGGCTTGCTCCCAGCTCACTTGATTCTGTAGGACTATTCAGCTGCAGCACCCCAGTGATCGCCGTGGCCACCGGCGTACATGTCGGCCCAAGGCTGGAACCCGGTCTCGTGCGAGGACTTCAGGAGGTTGTACATGGCGGCCGTTCGTTTCGCCATAGCCTCAGGCAACGCCTTCGGGTGGGCCTTGGATGCCTGCCCCGGGCTGTCCTGCACATCATGCGGTCACCGTTGTCCAGGGCGATCGGGGCGACCGTACGCCGTAGGCTGTGCGGACTGAGCTGTCCATCGACGCCGGCCCAGCCCTTTGCGGTCCTGCGCCCCCGCGCTGGATGCTCAGCGCCCCGTGGACTGCGTCGTGGCTGTAACTGGATGTCGTAGCGCCCCAGGCTTCACTGATCCGGACCCGGTGAACAGCAGCACCTCCACCAGCGCGTTGGAGCAGAGTCCGTCTGCCTTTGCCGGTCCCGTGCAGACGGCCACCGCCCGGGAGCTTCTTGCCCCGAACAGCGACGGTCTGACCTGCATCAGCAATGTTCCGCTTCACGCCCTGCCGCCTTGACGCGGCTCACTTCCACATGCGGAGCCGCTGCCCGGACGTGTGCGCGGTTGCTGTCCATGGCCCTGAACCCAGGTACTCCTCGGGACCGCTGACCAGGACGAAGGGTGCCGGGGCCGCCTCGCGCCAGGCGGCGGCTTTCGACGCCGCGGAACGGGTTCCCCGCTTCTGCGGCGCTCCAGCAGCAAAAGAAGCTCCACCGTGAGCCGGTGTGCCGCGAGAACCATGCCCACAACGTTCCGGGGACGTGCCGCTGTCCACACAGCAGCAACAGTCAGCACCGACAACAGCAGCATGGACAGCAGCCCGAATACACCCTCCGGCCAGGGAAGCGACGCACCGGGAAGCTGCGCGGCGAACCGCGCCGTACCCGCAACCCCGGCGCTGAAAGTTCCCGCCACCGCGATGAGTATGATGGCCGGCCAGGGCGCCAGGAGCACGAGGGGAACCGCCCCCGTTCCCAGCAGGGTCACCGGCGCCACCAGGGGCGAAGCGGCAACGTTGGCCAGGAGTGAATACGTCGAAAACTGGGGCTGCAGCAGCACAATGACGGGCCCGCACAGCAACTGTGCGGACAGCGGCACGGCCACGGCCGCGGCCGCCCAGCGCGGAATGGTGGGTGAAATCCAATCGATAATGCGCCTACCCAGGACAATGATCCCCAGAGTGGCCAGGACGGAAAGCAGGAACCCAAAACTGGCACCGAGCCCCGGGTCCACCAAGAGGAGTCCAATAACAGCCAGGCAGAGGAAACTCAGTCCCCGCCCGGTCCGGCCGCCGGCCAGTGCAGCCACCGCCACCGCTCCCATCACCGCTGCCCGCAGGACGCTGGCGTCCGGACCGACCAGGATCACAAACAAGCCCAGCCCGGCCAGCGCCACTGCTGCCGCGGGGACGCGTGGCAACCGTACCCTCCGGCCGGCAAGCAGCAGCGCGCCGAGGACCAGGCTGCAGTTGGCCCCGCTGACCGCGGTCAAATGCGTCATGCCGACTGTCTTCATGGAGTTTTCCAGCCCCTCGTCCAAGGCGCTGGTATCCCCGGTGACCATGCCTGGCAGGAGGCCTGCGGCATCTGGCGGCAGGAACGCGGAAGCGTTGACAAACCGCGTCCGCAACTCCTTGGCCGCCGTCTGCAGCCCGGAGCCGCCGGCAGGAGTGCCAGGAGCGGAGGAGGCGGAAAGCGTGCCTGCCTCGAACCGACCGGGCTCTGCGGGGCGAAGCTTTCCAGCGGCCCGTACGGCCTGGCCCGGCACCAGGGTTCCCCAGCTGCCACCACCCATGACCATCAACTGTGCGCGGGTCCGGAGCACCACGCCCCCGGTGGCGACCTCCTGCGTCCATACGGGCACCGACCAACGCGCCGGAGGGCCTGCCTGCCCGGGGGTACCGAGGGCACGGGGCGCCCCGGCCACCTCGACAACGGCCACCACGGACTTGCTGGAGGCTATCGCGTCGGCAAGGGGGCCATCAAACCGCTGGCTGGAGGCTACGGAGGAATGGGCCACGGCGGCGGCGGCCAACAGGAGTGCAACGGCCGTGGTGGCCTGGAAGCTGCGCCGGGCCGGCGGCCGGACGGCCCGGCGGCAGTCTCGGGAGAGCCGCACCAGCAGAGCTACGGCCAGGCTGACCAGGCCCAGACAGAGAATCGCCAGTGCCTGCGGCGGCATCCAGAGCCCGGCAAGGGAGGCACCCCAGACCATGGCGGCGGGAAAGGCAAGGCGGAGATCGGTGCGCCGGCGGGGTGACTCGCTGCCGGCCTCGCTGGCATTTCCGGGGCCGCTTCCCGCAGCATGCTTACTCCGGGACCCGGCTATCTTGTTCCGGTGCCCGGGGAGGCTCCGCCGGTACGTCCTGGCCAGCCGAAGTGTCCGTTCGTGCTGCGGCCCCTCCCCCGGGCCGTGCCCGGAGCTGGCACCGGCTCGCTTCGCGTTCCTGTCCTCTACGCCCGCCGCACCGGTATGGGCGGCATGAGTGCCGCCGTTGACGGCAGACGCCACGTAACGGCTCCACGGGCTGGCCTTCCGCGCCCGTGCACCGCTAGCCATAGCGCGGTCCGTTCAGCCGCTGCCGCACGTCACACCGTCACCAATGGCAGCAACGCCTCGAGCATCTTGGGGCCCACCCCGTCTACGGCGTCAAGCTCCTCCACGCTCTTGAACGGACCGTGTTCCCCGCGCCAGTCCACGATCCGCTGGGCCAGCACGGGCCCTACCTTGGGCAGGGCATCAAGCTCGGCCGCTCCTGCGGTGTTGATGTTGATCTTGGGTCCGCCGGCACCCGGCTCACCGGGGATGCCGGCCGTCGGACCGGCCATTCCAACGGGCTCCGAACCCGGCGGCATGTCTTCGCCGTGGCGGGGGACATGGATCTTTTGGGCATCCTGGATAACCAGGGCCAGGTTGAGGCGGTTCATGTCAGCATCCGGGGTTCCGCCACCGGCAGCGTAAATGGCTTCATGCACACGGCTCCCTGCCGGCAGGTGCACCACGCCGGGTGCGGCAACTGCGCCGGCAACATGGACCACCACCGGGCTCGAAGGATCACCCGCGGGTTGTGTCCCGCCAGGTCCGCCGGCATTCGCCGGCGGACCCACATCTTCTTCCTTTCCGGCCTTCCCCTGTTGTCCAGCACCGTCCAACGCCGGGACGTCCGGACCGACGCCGCTCAAAGGCAGGATCTCCGGCCGGCCGGAGGTGGTCTGCCACCAGAAAAACGCCCCCGCGACGACGGCAAGGATGCCCACGAGGACGGCGGCACGCATTCCCAGCCGCCAGCGCACTGCCGGCCCCGGCCCCGCAGGCATGCCGTCCCCGCCGTCCGCTCCAGCCTCCAGGCCACACGCGTCCTGCGGAGCTTCTTCGGTTCCCCGGTACTCGAACGCACGCTCTCCTTCGCCATCTGCCAGAAGCCCCCGGGGCCCGCCAAGGGTTGCCTGCAGGCGGGCCCTGGCATGGCGCGCCGAATGACCTGCTGCTCCAGCATCCCGGCGTGACATGCCTTCACGGTAGGGAAAGCCGGGCGAAGAGCAACAGGTCCGGAAGCGGCTATGTGGACAGGCTACGGAGACGGGGGCCTGGAGCTACCGCCGGCAGCGTCCCGGCCGACGATGACGGCCAGGACACCCAGTCCGGCGTGCGCCGCCAGAACTGCCGGCAGCGAGCTGATCTGCGCGGGCGGGCATGCAGGAAGTGCTGCTGCCAGCCTTTCCGCCAGGCTCTCGGCTTCCTCCGGATTCCCGAAGTGGTGGACTGCCAGCCGGACAGGCGGACCAGGTTGGCTCGCGGCCTCGGCAGCGACGATCTCCTCCAGCCGGGCCACCGCCCTGGCCGCTGAGCGTACCTTCTCCAGCGGAACAATTTTGCCGCCGTCCACGGCAAGGATGGGCTTGATGGCCAGCATAGTGCCCAGCAGGGATGCCGCCGGGCCGATCCGCCCGCCGCGCCTGAGCTGTTCCAGGCTGGGAACGTAGAAGTACACCTTGGTCCGTTCAGCCTGGGCAGCCGCGGCAGAGGCGGCGCGGGCTGCGTCAGCACCGGACGCGGCAGCCGCCACGCCGGCCTGGACAGCCATGCCCAGCGCCATGCCCACGGTCCGTGAGTCAACTACCTCCACCGGGATGTCCACACGTGCCGCGGCCAGGCGGGCTGCGTCCGTCGTACCCGAGAGCTCCCCGGAAATGTGGATTGAGACCACCTCGTCGTACCCTTTGCGCTGTGCGGCACGGTACGCCTGCTCGAACTGGCCGGGAGATGGCCGGGACGTCTTGACCGGAGTCCCCGCGGCCAGTGCCAGCGCTATGGTTTCCAGGATGTCGTCTTCACCCTCGCCATAGATCTCCGCTCCAACCATGACAGGCATGGGGATGACGGTAAGCAGTCCTTCTGCCCCGAGCCCGGCCACCCAAGTCGCCGGCAGGGCTGCCGCGGAGTCCGTCACCACCGCGGTGCGTGCGACGGCGGCGCCCGGCTTGGGTGCGGGGCGGAGTCCCGCCAGGCGGGCACGGAACCAGGGCCAGGCGGCTGCATGACTATCGGGCAAGGAGCCTCCTGGTGTCGATGGCCGGCCACCGGAGTTGTCCGGCGGCCGGTGCTGCCTGGTTGCTAGGCCGGAACGATGTTGACCAGTTTAGGTGCACGGACAATGACAGTACGGACGCCACGACCGTCCATGGCGCGCTGGACGTTGTCAGAGGCCAGGGCCAGTTCACGGAGTTCGTCTTCGGACACGTCCGGGGAAACCTCCAGCCTGTCGCGCACCTTGCCCTGGACCTGGACGACGGCGGTCACCGTCGCCTGGACCAGCAGCGCGGGGTCGTGGGCAGGCCAGCCGGCGTTAGCGACGGAAGCGGGGTGGCCCAGCACGTTCCACATGTCTTCAGCGGTGTACGGTGCGAAGAGGCTGAGGATGACCGCCACTGCTTCGGCTGCTTCCCGCACGGCCGGGTCGGCGCCACCTGCCCCCGAATCGATGGCCTTCCGGGTGGCGTTGACCAGCTCCATCAGCTTGGCCACCACGACGTTGAACTTGTTGGCGTCCAACAGTTCGGCGGCGTCGGCGATGGTGCGGTGCGTGACGGAACGCAGCGCCCGGTCCCCTGTGGTGAAGTCCGCACCGGGGGCACTGGCAACGTCCTGCGCCAGGCGCCAGGCCCGGGCCAGGAACTTGGCGGAGCCGGACGGGGACACATCAGCCCAATCCACGTCATCCTCCGGCGGGGAGGCGAAGATCATGGTGAGGCGGACGGCGTCCACGCCGTACTTGTCCAGCTGCTCCCCCAGGTCCACGCCGTTCCCCAGCGACTTGCTCATGGCTTTGCCGCCGTTGAGCACCTGGCCCTGGTTCAGGAGCGCGCTGAAGGGCTCATTGGCGTCGATCATGCCAAGGTCGTTAATGACCTTGGTGAAGAACCGGGCGTACAGCAGGTGCAGGATGGCGTGCTCCACGCCGCCCACGTACTGCCCCACCGGCATCCAGTCGTTGATCTTCTGCGGATCGAATGGGCCTTCGGTGTACTGCGGCGAAACGAACCGCAGGAAGTACCAGGACGAATCCACGAACGTGTCCATGGTGTCCGTGTCGCGCTTGGCCGGGCCGTGGCAGGAAGGGCACTCCACGTTGACCCAGGCCTCGGCGGCGGCCAGGGGCGACGTCCCCTTAGGCGCCAGGTCCTCACCACGCAGGTCCGAGGGCAGCGTGACAGGCAGGTGCTCGTCAGGGACGGGCACCTCACCGCAGGACGGGCAGTGGATGATGGGGATGGGCGTGCCCCAGAACCGCTGCCGGCTCAGGAGCCAGTCGCGGAGCCTGAAGTTCACGAACTTCTCCCCCGTGCCCTGGCGCTCCAAGATTGCGATGGCGGCGGGGATCGCCTCGGCCTTGGGCAGGCCGTCCAGCTCACCGGAGTTGATGAGCGTGCCTTCCCCTGCGGTGGTGGTGCCGGACACAGCAGGGTCTTCCTCGCCCGTGTCCAGGACAGCCCGGACGGGCAGGTCGAACTTGCGGGCGAAATCGAGGTCGCGCTGGTCGTGGGCTGGCACAGCCATGATGGCGCCGGTGCCGTAGTCCGCGAGGACGTAGTCGGCGGCCCAGACGGGCAGCTTTTCCCCGTTCAGCGGGTTGATGGCGTACCGGCCGGTGAACACGCCTGTCTTTTCGCGCTCAGTGGACTGGCGTTCGATTTCCGTGAGCGCCTTGACCTGTTCGCGGTACTCCTCCAGTGCGGCGGCGTGTTCATCAGTGACGAGCTCCACGGCCAGCGGCGCGTCCGCGGCCACCACAAAGAACGTGGCGCCGTACAGGGTGTCAGGGCGTGTAGTGAACACGGTGACGTCCTTGGCGGGCTTGCCGCCGTCGGCTTCGATAACGAAGTTGACGTGGGCACCCTCGGAACGGCCGATCCAGTTTTTCTGCATTGCCAGGACGCGCTCGGGCCAGTGGCCGCGCAGCTGCTCCATGTCATCCAGCAGCCGATCGGCGTAGTCGGTGATCTTGAAGTACCACTGGTTCAGCGACTTCTTGGTGACAGTGGTGCCGCAACGTTCACAGGCTCCGTTGACAACCTGCTCGTTGGCCAGGACGGTCTGGTCCTTGGGGCACCAGTTGACCGGCGAGTCCTTCCGGTACGCCAGGCCGCGTTCGTAGAACCGCTTGAAGAGCCACTGGGTCCAGCGGTAGTACTCGGGGTCGGAGGTATGCAGCCGGCGCGACCAGTCGGCCGAGATGGCGTAGCGCTTGAAAGATGCGGCCTGGGTGTCTATGTTCGCGTAGGTCCACTCACTGGGGTGGGCGTTCCGCTTGATCGCGGCGTTCTCCGCCGGCAGGCCAAAGGAGTCCCAGCCGATCGGGTGCAGCACGTCATAGCCCTGCTGGCGCAGGTAGCGGGCAACGACGTCGCCCATGGCGAACGCTTCGGCGTGCCCCATGTGCAGGTCCCCGGACGGGTAGGGGAACATGTCCAGCACATACCGCCGTTCCCGCGATCCGTCGTCGACAGGGGTGAAGACCTGCAGGTCTTCCCACACCTGGGGCCACTTGGCCTCCATGGCCGTGAAGCTGTACGTGCCCTCCTCAGGTGCTTCCGCTGCCACTGCTGCTCCGGTCTCTGTCTCCGGCTGAACGCCCACTGCTGCCCTCTTCTGTTCTGTTACGGCACTTGTGCTGCCATAACGGCCTGATCCTCCTGCAGCCCGGGAAATCCGCCCGGACACACAAAAGCCCCTCGCCATGGAGGGGCTGCCGCTCAGCTGTCCGTCTATCGGACACCCGGCGGCTAACTAAGCAGAAGGATCGCACGCATGGAACTACTTTAGCGCACCTGCGGAGGCCGGAGCTGAGCAGAATGCCAGTACCCGGCCAACCGCCCAAAACTGGACTCGAGCCGGGACGTCCGGCCCCCGATCCGGCAGGTGATGCCATGCACGATGCTGCGGACAGCGCCCCGGGCGCGGAAGCCCGCTTTGCCCGGCTGGGCTAACGTGACCCGCACAGCACAAAGGCCGGAGGCTTGCCCGTCATGGTGTGGTAGCACCGCGAAGCGGCGGGCGGGAAGCCCCCGGCCTTTTTGCAAGACCTGGGGAGCTACTTCACGTCCTCGTCAACCCAATCCATGGACTTGGTGACGGCTTTCCTCCAGAGGCGCATCTGGCGGTCCTGTTCAGCCTGGTCCAGCTGTGGTTCCCAGCGCTTGTCTTCGGACCAGTTGGCTGACAGTTCGCCGAGGTCCTTCCAAAAGCCAACGGCAAGGCCGGCCGCGTAGGCTGCCCCCAGCGCGGTGGTTTCAACGACCTTGGGACGGATCACCGGAACGCCCAGGATGTCCGCCTGGAACTGCATCAAAGCGTCATTGGCCACCATGCCGCCGTCGACCTTCAGCTCACTGAGCGGAACGCCGGAGTCGGCGTTGACGGCGTCGAGTACCTCGCGGGTTTGGAATGCGGTGGCTTCCAGCGCGGCGCGGGCTATATGGCTCTTGTTGACGAACCGGGTCAGGCCCACGATGGCGCCCCGGGCGTCGGAACGCCAGTAGGGCGCGAAGAGTCCGGAGAACGCGGGGACGATGTACACGCCGCCGTTGTCCTTTACGGACGCTGCGAGGGTTTCGACCTCAGGGGCGCTGCTGATCATGCCCAGGTTGTCGCGCAGCCACTGGATGAGTGAGCCCGTGACCGCGATGGATCCTTCCAGGGCGTAGTGCGGCGCGGCGTCTCCCAGTTTGTAGCCAACGGTGGTGAGGAGCCCGTTCTTGGAGTGGACAATCTCCTCGCCGGTGTTGAAGATCAGGAAGCAGCCGGTGCCGTAGGTGTTCTTGGCTTCGCCGGTCTCGAAGGCCGCCTGGCCGAACGTGGCTGCCTGCTGGTCGCCCAGGATGCCTGCCACCGGAACCTCGCGCAGGAGCTGGGAGGTGTGGACGTTGCCGTACACCTCCGAGGAGGACTTGATCTGCGGCATCATGCTGCGGGGGACACCGAAGATCCCCAGGATCTCGTCGTCCCACTGCAGCGTGTCCAGGTCCATGAAAAGCGTGCGGGAGGCGTTGGTGACATCGGTGACGTGGACGCCGCCGTCCACGCCGCCGGTCAGGTTCCACAGCACCCAGGCATCGGTGTTGCCGAAGACGAGGTTCCCGGCTTCGGCTTTTTCACGGGCTCCGTCCACGTTGTCCAGGATCCACTTGATCTTGGTACCCGAGAAGTAGGTGGCCAGCGGCAGTCCCACCTTTTGCTTGAAGCGGTCTCCCCCGCCGTCCCTCGACAGTTCGTCCACGATGTCCTGGGTGCGGGTGTCCTGCCACACGATGGCGTTGTAGACGGCTTCGCCCGTGGTTTTGTCCCACACCACGGCCGTTTCGCGCTGGTTGGTGATTCCGACGGCGGCGATATCGTGCCGGGTCAGGTTCGCCTTGGACAGGGCGGAGGCAATGACCTCGCGGGTGTTGTTCCAGATCTCGGCCGGGTTGTGCTCCACCCAGCCCGCCTTGGGGAAGATCTGCTCGTGCTCCATTTGGCCCGAGGAGATGATGGCGCCGCTGTGGTCGAAAATGATGGCGCGGGTGCTGGTGGTGCCCTGGTCGATGGCGATTACGTACTGGTTCATGGTGACGTCCTTGTCTTGTTGTTGGCTGTGTTCGGAAAGATCAGGCGGCGGTGATGATGATCGGGGCGATCCTGGCGACGATTCCGCCCAACGCGCCGCCTACGAGCGGACCCACGACGGGGATCCAGGAGTAGCCCCAGTCGCTGGAGCCCTTGCCACGGATAGGGAGAAGCGCATGGGCGATGCGGGGACCAAGGTCACGGGCGGGGTTGATGGCGTAGCCGGTAGGACCACCCAGGGAAACACCGATGCCGACAACCAGCAGGGCGACGGCCAGCGGGCCCAGGCCTGACGGCGTTCCGCCAAAAGTGAGGATCACGAACACCAGCACAAAAGTGCCAATGATTTCCGTGATGAGGTTCCACGGCGTTGAGCGGATGGCCGGGCCGGTGGAGAACACGCCGAGCTTGCTGGCAACCGCCTCTTCGGCGTCGAAGTGCTGCTTGTAGGCCAGCCAGCACACCACTGCACCGAGGAAGGCACCCACCAGTTCCCCGCCGAAGTACGTCAGCGTGGAGGCGACGTCCACCGGCACGTCGGGTGCGTATTCCGACTTGCCGTTGACCAGCAGGCCCAGGGTGACCGCGGGATTGAGATGGGCCCCGGACTTCGCGGCCACGAAGACACCCGCGAAAACGGCGACACCCCACCCCCACGTGACCATCAGGAATCCGCCGCTGTTTCCTTTCGTCCCCCGCAGGGCGACGTTGGCCACGACGCCGCAACCCAGCAGGGTCAGCATCGCCGTTCCGAAAACCTCGGATAAGAACACAATTCCAAGAGACATCTTTGACTCCTTCTTTATTTTGTTGTCGGTCCTTCGCGGGTTGAGGGACCGGGGGGCAGGGACGGCATGCCGCCACTGCCGGCAGCCAGGCCTAGGCGACCAGGCTGTGCGTTTCTACGCGGTGGAACCGTTTCAGGACTTGCTGGGCGTGCCGGATTTCCGCGGCCCGGGCCGCAGCGTCCCAGTGCAACGGCCCGGCCAGGACCTCCGCCACCTCGTTGAGCAGTTCGCCGGTGACGAGCCCGCGGAATGCCAGGGAAGTCCTGCGGATGAGGACATCCACCAGGTGCCCCACCTGCTCGTGCGCGGCCATGAACTCAAGTTCCCGTACGCTCAACTCGCGGGTTGAATGCAGCAGCCGGTCCGGCCCGGCGTCGAGGTATTCCATGACAGACTCCGCACGCGTGCCGTAGCGGGTCAGGAGCCCGGCCGTGCGGTCGGCATCGCGGCCGGCAGCCATGTGGCGCTTAATCCACTGCTGCACCTCGGCCTCGTCCGCCGGGAAGCCTGCACCACCACCGATGGGAAGCTGCGCCGTCGATGTCTTGCGTTCGGTGCCGAGCTCAGCCAGGACGTCGTTGGTCAGGTGCTCGGCCAGGGCACGGAAGGTGGTCCATTTGCCGCCGACCAGGCTTAGTACGACGGCGCCTGTCCCGTTGGTTGCCGGACCGCGCCGTTCAATGCGGTAGTCACGTGAGACGAACCCCGGCTGGGTGGCGTCGTGCCGTGGCAGCGGCCGCACGCCGGAAAAGGTATAGACAATCTGTTCGCGGGTGGCCGGGATGGCAGGGAACACGTGCCCGATGAGGTCGAAGAAGTACGCGATTTCCTCGTCGGTGCAGACGGCGTCCTCTGCCATGTCAGCATCGACGTCGGTGGTGCCCACGAGGACGCGGTCGCCCATCGGGTAGATAAGGACGATCCGGCCGTCGGTGTGCTCAAAGAAAATTTCCCGGCCCCGGCAGGCCGCCAGCAACGCGGGGTTGTCCAGCACGATGTGGGAGCCCTTTGTGCCGCCCATGAAGGACGAAGCGCTTCCCATTGCTGCGTTGGTCAGGTCCACCCAGGCACCGGTCGTGTTGACGATGATGTCGGCAGTGAAGTCGAATTCTTCGCCCGTCAGCTCGTCGCGGAGGCGGACAGTGCCGCCCCGGCCGGTGCCCGGATTGGGCCTGTTAGTCATTGACTGCAGCGAGAGGTAGTTGCTGGCCCGGGCCGTATCGCCCTGCCCGGCGGATGCCCCGGCCCGGCCAGCCTTTTCGCCGTCCTGCAGGACGTCAAGGGTGAGCCGCTCGGGGTTGTGGACGGATGCGTCGAAATAGGTGGCAGCGTATTTGACGTCCGGGCGCAGGCCCGGCAGCTCAGCAAGGGCCCGCCTGCGGCCCCGGAACTGATGCCGCGGCACAGTTCCGCCGTCGCGGGAAAAGGAGTCATACAGGCTCAGGCCAAGCTTGATGAGGAACGCGCCGCGCTCCTTCGGCTTGCCCTGCTGCTTGTGCGTGAGAAACCGCAGCGGCGCCGAGAGTACCCCTGAGAAAGTGCTGAAGATGGGGATGGTGGTCTGCAGCGGCTTCACGTAATGCGGTGCGATACGCAGGAGGCGGTTGCGCTCCACTACCGATTCCCTGACCAGGCGGAACTCGCCGTTCTCAAGGTAGCGGATGCCGCCGTGGATCATGTGGGACGATGCGCCGCTGGCCCCCTGGCAGTAGTCCCCACGCTCCACGAGTGCCACGTCGACACCCTGTAGGGCCAGATCGCGGAACGTGCCCACGCCGTTGATGCCGCCACCCACCACCAGCACTTTCGCGTGCGGCCTGCTCCTCAGGTTGTGCACTGAACTTCGTTCGGGTCCCGGCTTCACTGCCGGGGCAGACGGACGGTCGGATGGATCTTTGGGTCCCAAAACTGCTCCCTGGGCTTTGTGTAGGTGCAGCCGCCCCGCCGGGGCGCACCGCTGTTCTCATCTATTGTTTGGAGTAATGGAAAATGGAGTCAAGCACTATGCACAAACGTGCAGAACGGACCCGAAATGGACCCCTCACGGCACGCAGACGCCCTCCGAGCTGCACAAATGTATTACCTGCAGGACCTCACCATGGACGCCATCGCCCGGGAACTCCGGACGTCACGGTCCACCGTTTCGCGGTTGCTGTCCGCTGCCCGCGAGTCGGGACTGGTCCAGGTACAGATCCGGAATCCGCTCGACACGGGTCCCGAACTGGAGGACATGATCCGGCGCCGGCACAACGTGGACGTCCATGTGGTCCCGGTGCTCGAAACGCTCAATGAGGCCGAGACCCTGGACCGGGTGGCCATGCAGGCGGCACGGACCATTGGGCCGCTGGTAGATTCGAACGCCATCATCGGGGTGGCCTGGGGATCCACCCTCAGCGCGGTCAGCCGCCACCTGACCCGGAAGATCACCCATGACAGTGTCATCGTGCAACTCAACGGCGCCGGCAACATGCACACCACGGGCCTCACATACGCCAGCGACATCATGCGCCGGTTCGGCAGCGCGTACGGAGCCCGCGTCGAGCAGTTCCCGGTGCCTGCGTTCTTCGACCATGCCGCCACCAAGACCGCCATGTGGAATGAGCGCAGCGTGCAGCGCATCCTCGACCTCCAGGCGAGAATGAGCATCGCAATTTTCGGCGTCGGTTCCGTGCACGCGGACTACCCCAGCCACGTCTACGCCGGCGGCTACCTGGACGAGGACGACCTGAACATCCTGGCCACCTCCGACGTCGTAGGTGACGTCGCCACAGTCTTCTTCCGAGGCGACGGCTCCTCCGACGGCATAGTGCTGAACGAACGGTCCACCGGCCCTGCGCTTGCACAGCTCCGGCAGGTGCGGCGGCGGATCTGCGTGGTTTCCGGTGTTTCCAAGATCAATGGCCTGCGCGGGGCCCTGGCCGCAAACCTGGCAACCGACCTGATCCTGGATGAGGCCACCGCGCGGCGGTTGGTGGATTTCGAAGGCCTCGCCACGCTGAATGGGTAGAGTCGATGCCATGAGGACTTCTCCCCGGCTGAGCCTGAACAACGGCGTGCTGATCGACCAGCTTGGCTTCGGGCTCTATAAGGTGCCGGCTGCAGAGGCCGAAGGGCTCGTCGCGATGGCCCTGGCGGCCGGCTACCGCCATTTCGACACTGCCGCCATGTACGGAAACGAACTTGGCGTTGCACGCGGGATTAGCCCGCAGTTCAGCAGCCAAGCGGGCAGCGGCGGTTCCGGCGAGCTCTTTCCCGCCCTGTCCAGGCAGGATATTTTCATCACCACCAAGGTCTGGAACGACCACCACGGCTACGACGCCACGCTGCGTGCCTTCGATGATTCCATGGTCAACCTTGGGCTGGACTATGTGGACATGTACCTCATCCACTGGCCGTGCCCCCGGCAGGGCCTTTTTCCCGACACCTACCGGGCACTGGAAACGCTGTACCGGGAAGGAAAGGTGCGCGCCATCGGCGTCAGCAATTTCCAGCCCGCACACTTGGACCGGCTCCTGCAGACGGCCGAAGTGGTGCCTGCCGTCAACCAGATTGAGCTGCACCCCTGGCTGCAGCAGGAGGAACTGCGCGACCACCACCGGAAGCTGGGCATCATGACCCAAGCCTGGAGCCCGCTGGGCCGTGGCCAGGTCCTTGCCGATCCTGTCATCCAGGCGTGCGCGGCGGAACACCGCAGGACCCCGGCCCAGGTCATCCTCCGCTGGCACATGCAGCTGGGTCACATCGCCATTCCAAAAGCCAGCTCCGAAGCGCGCATCCGGGAGAACCTGGATGTCTTCGGCTTCGAGCTGTCCCACCGGGACATGGCTGCGATCGCAGGGCTGGAGCGGGGCCACCGCACCGGTTCCCATCCGGACAACGTCAACTAGGACCAGCATTATGAAAACTCCCAGCCTGCAGCAATCAGACGCGCCCTCCTACCTGAGCCCGGACCTTGCGGCACGGACCACAGCTTCCTCGGTTGAGCTCGATGGCTGCAGCGTGGCGTTCTGGACGTACGAACCCCTGCACGCCACGCCGGAAACACGGACAATCCTTGTCATCCACGGCTTCCGCGGGGACCACCACGGCCTCCTGCGGGTTGCGGACCAGCTCCCTGACATGCGCCTGATAATGCCCGATCTCCCGGGCTTCGGCAGCTCCGGGGCTTTCCAGTCCGGCGAGCATTCCGTAAAGCGTTACGGCCAGTTCATCACCGATTTCATGGCCTCCCTGGAACTGGCTCCTGACACAGTTTTGCTGGGCCACTCCTTCGGTTCCATCGTCGCGGCGCATTTTGTGGCGAACAATCCGGCAGCGGTGGCCCAGCTGATCCTCATCAACCCCATCGCCACTCCCGCTCTTGAGGGGTCGAAGGGAATCATGACCCGGCTGGCGGTGCTGTACTACCGCCTCGGCGCCCGCCTCCCCCGGCCTCTGGGGCTGGCACTGCTGCGCAACCCCCTCATTGTCCGGGTGATGAGCGAAGCCATGGCCAAAACGCGGGACCGCAACCTGCGCCGGTTCATCCACGGCCAGCACCACGCGTACTTCAGTGCGTTCGCAAACCGGGACAGCCTCCTCGAATCGTTCACAGCATCGGTGGGCAGCCACGTAACCGAGGTGGCTGGCAGCCTGAACCTTCCCGTGCTGCTGATCGCCGGCGAAAAGGACGAGATCGCCATGCTTCCGGACCAGCACCGTCTGGCGGAACAGCTCCCTGACGGAGAACTCAAGGTGATTCCCGGCGTCGGGCATCTCATCCACTACGAAACTCCCGAACCGGCAGCCAACTACATCCGCAACTTCCTGAAGGGCCACCCCGCGTGAAGATCGTCATCGATGCCCGTTTTACCAGGACAGACCACCACGACGGCATCAGCCGCTACGGGGCAAGCCTGATTGCCGCCACAGCGAAAATCGCTGACGTGTCCATGCTCATATCCGACGTCCGGCAACTCGCACTGCTCCCGGACGTTCCCTACACGCTGATCAGCAGCCCGGTCTCTCCACTGGAGTTGTTTGTGGCCCGCAAGGTCAACGCCCTCGGGGCGGACGTGGTGGTGTGCCCCATGCAGACCATGGGCACCTGGGGACGCAAATACGGCCTGGTCCTGACCCTCCACGACCTCATCTATTACGAGCACCCGGAGCCGCCCGGGTTCCTGCCCGCCCCGGTCCGACTCCTGTGGCGGCTCTACCACAAGGCTTACTGGCCGCAGCGGCTCCTCCTGGACCGGGCGGACACGGTGGCCACCATCAGCCGGACCACTGAGGCGCTGATCGCCAAGTACCGCCTGACCAGCAGGCCGGTGCGAATCATCAGCAACGCCCCGCAACCTGCGCAGGACCCCCGCCCGGCGGATGCAGGGGCCGAAAAGTCCATCCTCTACATGGGGTCTTTCATGCCCTACAAGAACGTCGAGACCATGGTGGCAGGCATGGCGCAGCTACCGGGGTACACGCTCCACCTGCTCAGCAGGATCACCCCGCAGCGCCGGGCGGAACTGGAGGCACTGGTTCCGACGGATGCCGCCGTCGTCTTCCACAACGGCGTGACCGACGAGGAGTATGCGGCCTTGCTGCGGACGGCCACGGCACTGGTGAGCCTCTCCCGGGCCGAGGGTTACGGGCTTCCGCTGGTGGAGGCAATGGCCCTGGGCACACCCGTCATCGCCAGTGACATCCCGATTTTCCGCGAGGTGGGCGGCGACGCGGCAAGCTATGTGGACCCGGCGTCGCCGGAGCAGTTTGCTGATGCGGTGACCGAGCTTCAGGACGCCGCCACCTGGCAGGCAAAGTCCCGCAGCTCGGTGGCTCGTGCCCACGAATTCACCTGGGACGAATCGGCGCGGCAGCTGGTGGATGTGGCCGCCGAGGTCATGAAGCGGCGGCGGCGCTAGCGGGCATCCGCCCTAGAGCACGTCCACACCGTCCAGCCGGAGCTGTACCGGGTCCATGCTGCGTTTGGCCGTCGCCGCTGCCCGAGTCACCCGCAGCACCCGGACGACGGCGGCCGCCTGGCTGTAGGGGAAAAACAGCAGGGTTCGGACATCTTCGGCTGACCGCCGTGTTGAGGCTGGACCTGTGGACAGCAAGGGCGCCGGGCCTGCGCTGCGCAGGTTGACACCTGCAGTGCCGAGTTCTGCTTCCACGGCCCCGGTGTAATGTTCAACGGCGGCGCGCGGCCCCGTGACGGAGGCAATACGCACCGCCGGTGGAAGCTGCAGCTCGGCACGAAGAGACAGTTCCCGTTGTGCGTACCCGGCCGGGTCCCACCGCAGCAGGGCACCCACCGCCGCGGTGTCAGCGGCTGTGACCACCACCAGACCGCCTTCGGACGCCGGGCGCACCAGCGCTGCGGCGTTGAACCAGCGGCGGACGGTGTCCTCTCCCGCCCTCAAATTCTCCCGGCGCAGCAAAGAGTCCCCGTCCAGGAGCAGCGCGGCCGCGTAACCACCCTCGGCGACCGGTTCGCCCCCCACAGTGGCGACCACCAGTGATTTTCCCGGTCCCACGTGGGCTTTGACGTGATCGCCCGAGGAGGTGATCACGGACTGGCCGGGAAAGGCCCGCCCCAGTTCTTCCGCCGTGCGTAGCACTCCGGTGGCACCTTTGCGGAGGTGCCCGCCGCCGCAGTGCGCACACCGCCAGTCCGGAGCGGGCGTGGAACACCACCGGCATTGCGGCATGACGGACGTGCCGGCCAGCGCCAGCGGACCCTGGCATCTTCCACAGCGGGCCGGTTCGCGGCACGTTTCGCAGGCCAGGGACGGTGCATAACCGGCCCGCGCAACCTGGACCAGGACCGGGCCGCGTTGCAGGCCTTCCTTGGCTGCGCGCCAGGCGGCACCGGGAAGGCGCGCGATCCTGGCCAGCGGGTCGCGTTCCTGTTCGAAGCTGTCAGCCGTGTTGACCACGCGGGGCACGGTCCGGCGCACTTCCGGCCGGTCCGCCCCCACCGGAAGCGCCCAGCCGGAGTCCACCAGCCGCTGCGCCTCGGTGCTGCGGGCGTGCCCCGCCAGCAGGCACGCCGCGCCTTCCTGCGCGGCACGCAGCAGGAGAACCTCGCGGACGTGGGCGTACGGTGCGCGCTGCTCGATGTGGACGTCGTCGCCGTCGTCCCAGCAGACCACCAGGCCCAGGTTCCGGACAGGCGCAAAGGCGGCTGACCTGGTGCCGATTGCCACGCGGGCGTTTCCGGCCAGGAGGCGCAGGAAGTTGCGGTAACGGGGTGTGGGCCCGTCTTCTGCAGTAAGCCGGGCGACGGCGTCTGCCGGCAGCAGGCCCGTGAGCGCCAGTTCCAGCCGGTCCAGGTCCCGGCTGTCGGGAACCACCAGGACGGCTCCCCGGCCGGCCGCGTACGCTGCGGCCGCGGCCTCGGCCAGCAGGTGGGGCCAGCCGGCAGGGCCATACCCCTGGAGCGGGTTGAGGACGGCACGTGGCGAACCGCCGCCGGCGAGGTGCCGGAGGAATGCCGGGCCGTTACGGTATCCCGTCCAGGCAGACACGGCAGGCAGGCCAGGGCTTGCGGCGCGCGCGTCCTGCCCCTTGGCTTCCTTTTCCGGGTCCGCCGGAGCTTCGCCTCCGGCGGATGGATACTCCTTGTCGAGCCGGGCCACCCTTGGCGGTACGGCCAGGCGCAGGACATCGCTGACGGTCCCTGCATAGCGGGCGGCCACGGCGGTGGCAAGGTCCCGAACGGCCGGGGTCAGGACCGGGACCGGGGATACCACTTTGCCCAGCGGCACCAGCGTGGTTCCGGCATCGGACACGGCAACCCGTTCCAGCAGGAAGCCGCTCAAATCCTGGCCGTTGAAGCTGACCTTGACCCTGACGCCCGGCTGGGCGGCACCGTCCAAAGCCGCCGGGACGGCGTAATCGAAGGGCCGGTCCAGATGCGGCAATGAAGACTCCACCAGCACCCTGGCCACCGGAAGGTCTTCGGCCAAGGGCACACCGGCGGGCAGCTTCCGCGACGGGAAGCCCTGCAGCAGGGATGGCTGGACGCCGTGCCCGTACCGGCCGGGAAGGTCCGGCCCGGGTTGGACGGACTTGTCAGCAACCACTGCGGCTACCTCCGTTCAGCTCCCGGGTGGACATGGCAAGCCAAGCACCGGGCACTGACATTTGAGCCAGTGAACCCGGCCGGAGCAATCTAGGCGTTGAAGAATGCCTTCAGTTCATCCACGCGGTCCAGCCGCTCCCAGGTGAAGTCGGGCTCGTCGCGGCCGAAGTGGCCGTGCGCCGCAGTCTTGGCGTAAATGGGGCGCTTCAGGTCCAAGGCATCGATGATGGCACGGGGGCGAAGGTCGAAAATTTCGGCGATGGCGGCACTGATGCGGGCCGGGTCCACGGTCTCGGTGCCGAAGGTTTCCACGTAGGTGCCCACGGGCCGGGCCTGGCCGATGGCGTAGGCGATCTGGATTTCAGCGCGCTTGGCCAGGCCGGCCGCCACCACATTCTTGGCCACCCAACGCATGGCGTAGGCAGCTGACCGGTCCACTTTCGACGGGTCCTTGCCGGAGAAGGCACCGCCGCCGTGACGGGCCATCCCCCCGTACGTGTCCACGATGATCTTGCGGCCGGTCAGGCCGGCGTCCCCCACCGGACCGCCGATAACGAACTCACCGGCGGGGTTGAGGATGTTCTTGGTCCGGGACGTGTCCAGGTTGGCGCCGGCCAGCACCGGATCAATCACGACGGCGGCGAGGTCTGCGCGGAGCTGGTCGAGGCTTGCGCCTTCGGCGTGCTGGCTGGAGATGACAACTGTTTCCACCGAAACCGGAAGGTCCCGGTCGTAGCCCACGGTCACCTGGGTTTTGCCGTCCGGACGCAGGTACGGCAGTTCGCCGGACTTGCGGACTTCGGTGAGCCGCTCGGACAGGCGGTGCGCCAGCCAGATCGGGGTCGGCATGTAGGACGGTGTCTCGTCGCTGGCATACCCGAACATCAGGCCCTGATCGCCGGCACCCTGCAGGTCGTAATCGTCCACCTGGCGCCCCTCACGCGCTTCCAGCGAGTTGAAAACGCCGCCGGCGATGTCGTTGGACTGCTGGCCGATGGATACCGATACCCCGCAGCGGGCGCCGTCGAATCCGTTGGCGGAGGAGTCGTAGCCGATCCCGAGAATCGTCTCCCGGACGATCTGGGGAATCTCCACATAGGCATCGGTGGTGACCTCGCCAGCAACATGCACCAGGCCGGTGGTGGCCATGGTCTCAACTGCAACCCGGGATTCAGGGTCCGCGGCCAGGAGTGCGTCCAGGATGGCGTCGCTGATCTGGTCGCAGATCTTGTCCGGGTGGCCTTCGGTGACCGACTCGGAGGTGAAAAGCCGGAGCGCCGGGGGCGTAGCCGCGGTGGTCTGGGGAACGTGCAGGGGTAAAGTCACTCAATTACCTTACTGGTTGGAATGCGGACACCCGTCAGGAGACGCCGGCAGATGTCCCCGTGCTAAGCGAACGTGGCCTGGAACACTCAGGCCCGGGGCGAAACGTGGTTCAGTTCGAAGCCGATCCGGCTGACGATCGCGTCGGAAACCTCTGTCTTGGTTCCCGACGCCTCCTGCGGTTCGGAGCCGGAACGGGACAGGATAACCACGGAGTTGGTGTCCTGGCCGAACACCTTGTCCGAGCCGACGTGGTTGACCACCAAGAGGTCGCAGCCCTTGCGCTGCAGCTTGGCCTCCGCGTAGGCCAGGACGTCTCCCTGGCTGTCGCCGGTCTCCGCAGCAAATCCGACGATCAGCCGGTGTTGCCCTTCAGGACCAGCCGCGTTCCGCAGTTCCACCAGTTCGTGCAGAATGTCCGGGTTGCGCACCAGCGTGATGACGGGGTCTGCGCTGTCATCGCGCTTCTTGATCTTGGTATCGGAGACCACGGCCGGGCGGAAATCGGCAACGGCGGCCGACATGATGAACACATCCGAATCCGCGGCAGCCGCCAGCGCTGCCTTCCGCAGCTGCAGCGCCGTTTCAACAGGCACCACCTCGACGCCGGCGGGCGGCGGAACTTCCATATGCGCTGCGAGCAGCCGGACAGCAGCTCCGGCATTGCGGGCGGCGACGGCCAGCGCGACGCCCTGCTTACCCGAGGAACGGTTGCCGAGGAAGCGTACCGGGTCCAGGGGTTCGCGGGTACCGCCTGCGCTGATGGTTACGGTGCGGCCGGCCAGTGGCAGCTGGAAATCGGTTTGCCCCTGAACCAGGGCCGTGGCGGCGTCGAAGATCACCTGCGGTTCCGGCAGGCGTCCGGGGCCGGAATCGGCACCGGTAAGCCTCCCGGTAGCGGGTTCCAGCACGGCTGCGCCGCGTCCGCGGAGGGTCTCAACGTTGGCGCGGGTTGCCGCGTGCTGCCACATCTCGGTGTGCATGGCCGGAGCGAACAGGACCGGACCGCGGGCCATCAGGAGCGTGTTGGTGAGGAGGTCGCCGGCCTGTCCGGTTGCGGCCTTGGCCAGAAGGTCAGCGGTGGCCGGCGCAACCACGACAAGATCGGCCTCGTGGCCCAGGCGGACGTGGTTGACCTGGTGCACGTCGTCGAAAACGCTGTTGCTGACCGGGTTCCCGGACAGCGCCTCCCACGTGGCTGTTCCCACGAAGCGGGTGGACGCTTCGGTGGGAATGACGGTCACGTTGTGGCCGGCTTCAGTAAAAAGCCGGAGGAGCGATGCCACTTTGTAGGCGGCAATCCCTCCCCCGACTCCGAGGACTATGCGCACGTGACCTCCGTCAACAGCAAGTCAGTTCAGCGGCAGGTTACTCTGCGGCTTCGATCGGCGTGGAAACCAGCTTGCCTTCGTTGATCTCGCGCAGGGCGATCGAGAGCGACTTTTCGTTCAGCTTGGTGTCAACCAGCGGGCCGACGTACTCGAAGAGGCCCTCATGCAGCTGGGCGTAGTAAGCGTTGATCTGACGAGCACGCTTGGCACCGAAGATCACCAGGCCGTACTTGGAATCGGCAGCCTCAAGCAGCGAGTCGATCGGCGGGTTGATGATGCCTTCAAGGTTCGTGGACACGAATTCTCCAAATTTCTAGCGGGCTGACGGTTCCGGCAGGTGTGGATGCGGGGTCAGCCCCATGAGTGAAACAAGCTCGTCCGCTGCCCGGCGGACGTCGTCATTGATGACGGTGTAGTCGAACTCCGGTTCAGCAGCAAGTTCCAGTTTAGCGGTTTCCAGGCGCCGCTGCTGTTCCTCGGGCGTTTCCGTGCCGCGGCCCACCAGCCGGCGGACCATTTCGTCCCAGGTGGGCGGGGCCAGGAAGACGAACTGGGCGTCCGGTACGGCTGCCTTGACCTGGCGTGCACCCTGCAGGTCGATTTCCAGGAGCACCGAACGGCCTTCCGCGATGGCCTTGTTCACGGTGCTCTTCAGCGTCCCGTAGGTGTTCTGGCCGTGCACCACTGCCCATTCGAGCAGTTCACCGTCTGCAATCAGCTGCTCGAACTCGTCCTTTGACTTGAAGAAGTAGTGGACGCCGTCCACTTCGCCAGGCCGTGGTGCCCTGGTGGTGGCCGACACGGAAAGCCAGACCTCGGGGTAGTTGTCGCGGATGTAGGTGGACACGGTGCCTTTGCCAACAGCCGTCGGACCAGCGAGGACTGTCAGTCCAGGTTTCTTGCTCACGTATTCCTTTGCCGGAGTTCGGGGAGGGGAGGGTGTGTACCCGCCCTAATGCTCGTCTATAAAATCTACCAGCGCCCGGCGCTGGTGGACGCCCAGTCCGCGGACCCGGCGGGATGTGGCGATGCCCAGCTGCTCCATGATGGCCGCCGCCCGGACCTTGCCGATCCCTGGCAGCGCCTCGAGGAGCTCGGACACCCGCATCCGGGCCAGCGCGTCGTCCTCCATCGCGGAGTTGATGATGTCCGCTGCAGACCGTTTTCCGTTCTTCAGGCTCTCCTTGGCGGCCGCCCGGGTGGCCCTGGCGGCCGCGGCCTTGTTCAGGGCGTCAGCCCGTTCCGATGCGGTCAAAGGTCGCAGCACCATCTCGGACACCCCCGGATTCGGCGGATTCGTCCAAGGGCGGGCGCCCTTGAACCTGTCCCTGAAACTACCCTTAGGTGCGGCCCGAATCAATGCATCACCGCAAACGGAACGTTATTCGGCGCGCAGCCCGTCCAGTGTCCGGAGGGCGGCGTCACGGAGTCCTCCCAGCCCGGGTCCCGCTGACAGGATGTCCCGGCTGGAAGTCCCCAGCACCTGCGGGTACGCCGCCCCGAATGTGGCACGGAGACCGGCCGGTGTGGCACCTTGGGCGCCCAGGCCGGGGGCAAGGATGGGGCCCCGCACCGCCTGCAGGTCGATGCCCAAGTCAGCGAGGGCGCTGCCCACGGTTGCCCCGACAACAAGGCCCACGGAGCCAAGCGCACCGGGGTAGCGGCTGTTCTCCGCGGCCGTCGCCTCCGCGATCCTGCGCGCCACCGACTCCGCGCCCCCGACGTGCTGGACCGAAGGGCCCTCCGGGTTGGAAGTCAGGGCGAGGACGAAGACCCCGCGTCCGGTCTCCGCCGCGAGGTCCAGTGCCGGGCGGAGGGACTCGAAACCAAGGTACGGGCTGAGAGTCACTGCGTCTGCCGCCAGCGGGGATCCGTCCCGGAGCCAGGCGTCGGCGTAAGCGGCCATAGTGGACCCGATGTCGCCGCGTTTTGCGTCGGCGATCGTCAGCACGGACTCGTCCCGCGCCGCTGCAAGAAGCTCCTCCAGCACGGCCATACCCGCCGAACCGTGCCGCTCGTAAAGTGCCACCTGCGGCTTGACCGCGGCAGCAAGCGGAGCCACCGCCTCCAGGACGGTGAGCGAAAAGCGCCTCAGCCCGGCGGCGTCGTCGTCCAGTCCCCAGCCCTTCAGCAGCGCCGGGTGGGGGTCGATGCCGACGCACAGGGGGCCGCGGGCGGCCATGGCGGCGCCGAGCCGGGAACCGAAGGGGTCCCGGCCGGCGACGGATACCTGCTCAGGCATGCTGCAGGGCCGCCTTCCGTGCGGCCGCCTTCTGGGATTCACCCAATGCTGCTGCGTGCTCCTGCAGGCTGGTGACAGACCATTCATAGGTCCGCATGGCCTCGATGGCCTGGACCGCGGCGTTGAACTCGGCCACCGTGGTGATGCAGGGAATACCGATGGATGTTGCGGCGGCGCGGAGCTCGTAGCCGTCGCTGCGGGCTTCGCCGCCGGACGGGGTGTTGAAGACCATGTCGATCTCGCCGGCCACCACCAGGTCGGCGATGGTGCCTTCGCCTTCGGCGCTGCTGCCTTCTGCGACCTTGCGGACCGGGGTGGCCTGGATCCCGTTGCGGCGCAGGACATCGGCGGTGCCACCCGTGGACACGATCTCGAAACCGAGGTCCGAGAGCCGCTTGACGCCCATGATGACCGAGCGCTTGTCCCGGTTGGCCACCGAAACGAAGACCTTGCCCTCGGTGGGCAGGGCGTTGTTGGCGCCGGCCTGGCTCTTGGCGAACGCAGTGTCGAAGTGCTTGTCGATGCCCATGACCTCGCCGGTGGAACGCATTTCCGGGCCGAGGAGGGAGTCCACAACCTTGCCTTCGAGCGTGCGGAACCGGCTGAAGGGCAGGACGGCTTCCTTGACGGCCACCGGCGCGTCCAGGGGCAGCGTGGATCCGTCACCGGTTTCGGGCAGCATCTTATAGGCGCTGCGGAGCTGGTTGATGGTCACGCCGGTGCCGATCAGGGCAGCGGCCTTGGCCATTTGGACGCCCGTTGCCTTGGACACGAACGGAACCGTCCGGGAAGCACGCGGGTTGGCTTCGAGGACGTACAGGACGTCCGAGGCCAGCGCGAACTGGATGTTGATCAGGCCGCGCACGCCCACACCTTCGGCGATGGCCCGGGTAGCGGTGCGCACCCGCTCGATGACGTTGCTGCCCAGAGTGATGGGAGGCAGGACGCAGGCGGAGTCCCCGGAGTGGATGCCGGCTTCCTCGATGTGCTCCATGATGCCGCCGAGGTACATGTCGGTGCCGTCGAAGAGTGCGTCGACGTCGATCTCGACGGCGTCCTCGAGGAAGCGGTCGATCAGGACCGGGTGGTCCTGGGTGATCTCGGTTGCGTTGGCGATGTAGCGGGAGAGGTTGGCCTCGTCGTAGACGATTTCCATGCCGCGGCCGCCCAGGACGTAGGACGGGCGGACCAGCACGGGGTAGCCGATCTCGTCGGCGATCTTCTTCGCGTCCTCGAAGGATACGGCGGTGCCGTTCTTCGGAGAGACCAGTCCGGCCTTGTCCAGGACCCGCGCGAACGCTCCCCGGTGCTCAGCCAGGTCGATGGCCTCCGGTGAGGTGCCGAGGATCGGAACGCCGGCGTCGGCGAGCTGCTGGGCAAGCTTCAACGGTGTCTGGCCGCCGAGTTGGACGAACACGCCCATCACGCCGCCGGTGCGTTCCTCGGCCGCGATGACCTCCAGGACGTCCTCGAGGGTCAGCGGCTCGAAGTACAGGCGGGTGGAGATGTCGTAGTCGGTGGAGACGGTTTCCGGGTTGCAGTTGACCATGACGGTTTCATAGCCGGCCCTGCGCAATGCCATGGAGGCATGGACGCAGGAGTAGTCGAATTCGATGCCCTGGCCGATGCGGTTGGGGCCGGAGCCCAGGATGAGGATAGATGGCTTGGAGTGCAGCGCAACCTCGTCCTCCTCGTCATAGGCCGAGTAGTGGTACGGCGTGTAAGCGGCGAACTCGGCGGCACAGGTGTCCACGGTCTTATAGACCGGTCGGATACCGAGGGCCTGGCGGACCCCGCGGACCACGGCCTCGGAGTTGTGGGTGAGCGCGCCGATCTGTGCGTCCGAGAAACCGTGGCGCTTGGCGCGCTGGAGCATCTCCTTGGTGAGGGCGCCGGCCTGGCGGATCTCGCGGGAAATTTCGTTCAGCAGCTGGAGCTGGTCGAGGAACCACGGGTCGATCTTCGTTGCTTCGAAGAGCTGCTCCACGGTGGCGCCGCCCAGCAGGGCGCGCTGTACCTGGTGGAGGCGCTCGGTGGTGGGGCGCTTGGCCTTTTCGATGAGCTCCGCCACTTCCCATTCGGGGACGCTGCTGAAGTCCAACTGCGAGCCCTTCTGTTCCAGGGAGCGCAGGGCCTTCTGCAGGGCTTCGGTGAAGTTGCGGCCCATGGCCATTGCTTCACCCACCGACTTCATGGTGGTGGTCAGCGTATCGTCCGCCGCCGGGAACTTCTCGAAAGCAAACCGGGGCACCTTGACCACGACGTAGTCCAGGGTGGGTTCGAAGGAGGCGGGGGTCTTCTGGGTGATGTCGTTGGGGATCTCATCCAGGGTGTAGCCGAGCGAGAGCTTGGTGGCGATCTTGGCGATGGCGAAGCCGGTGGCCTTGGATGCCAGGGCGGACGAGCGGGAAACCCGGGGATTCATCTCGATGACCACCACCCGGCCCGTGGCGGGGTCGATGGCGAACTGGATGTTGCAGCCGCCGGTGTCCACGCCCACTTCACGGATGACGGCGATGGCGACGTCGCGCAGCTTCTGGTACTCGCGGTCCGTCAGGGTCAGCGCGGGGGCAACGGTGATCGAGTCGCCGGTGTGGACACCGACGGGGTCGAAGTTCTCGATGGAGCAGACAACGACGACGTTGTCGTTCTTGTCCCGCATCATCTCGAGCTCGTATTCCTTCCAGCCGAGGATGCTCTCTTCGAGCAGGACCTCGCTGGTGGGGCTGTACTGCAGGCCTTGGCCGACGATGCGGCGCAGGTCCTCCTCGTCGTAAGCCAGGCCGGAGCCGAGGCCGCCCATGGTGAAGGAGGGGCGGACCACCATGGGGTAGCCCAGCTCTTCGGCAGCCGTGAAGGCTTCGTCCATGGTGTGGATGATGTGGCTGCGGGCCGACTCGGCACCGCAGCGCTCCACGACGCCCTTGAACTTCTCGCGGTCCTCGCCGAGCTCGATGGCGGCAATGTTGGCCCCGATGAGTTCCACGTTGTACTTCTCGAGCACGCCGTTCTTGTCCAGCGCGATGGCGGTGTTCAGCGCGGTCTGCCCGCCCAGGGTGGGCAGCACGGCGTCCGGGCGTTCCTTGGCGATGATCTTCTCCACCACCTCGGGGGTGATGGGTTCGATGTAGGTGGCGTCGGCGAACTCGGGGTCGGTCATGATGGTTGCCGGGTTGGAGTTGACCAGGATGACCCGCAGGCCTTCCTCTTTGAGCACGCGCAGCGCCTGGGTGCCGGAGTAGTCGAACTCGGCGGCCTGGCCGATGACGATCGGGCCGGAACCAATGACGAGGACGCTCTTGAGATCTGTACGTTTCGGCATTACTTCTTGTCCTCAGTCTTGTTGTCGTTTTTGTGTTCTGCGCTGGCAGGATGCTGTGAGTCCACGGGTTCCTTCGACAGGTTGGCGGTCCGCCCGTCCCGGTTTCCCTCCATCAGTTCGATAAAGCGGTCGAAGAGGTAGGCGGCGTCGTGGGGGCCGGCTGCTGCTTCGGGGTGGTACTGCACGGAGAAGGCAGGGATGTCCAGGCAGGCGAGGCCCTCGACGACGTCGTCGTTGAGGCTGACGTGGCTGACCTCGACGCGACCGTAGCGTTCCTCGGGTGCCTGGGTGGCGCCGTCGAGCGGGGCGTCCACGGCAAAGCCGTGGTTCTGGGAGGTGATCTCCACCTTGCCCGTGCGGCGGTCCATGACCGGCTGGTTGATGCCGCGGTGGCCGTAGCGGAGCTTGTACGTGCCGAAGCCGAGGGCGCGGCCCAGGATCTGGTTCCCGAAGCAGATGCCGAAGTAGGGCAGCTTCTCGTCCAGGACGGAGCGGAGCAGCTTGACCTGCGTTTCGGCGGTGGCGGGGTCACCGGGGCCGTTGGACATGAAGAAGCCGTCCGGGTTCACGGCCTTGACGTCCTCCAGGGTGGCGGTGGCTGGCAGGACGTGGACGCGGACGCCGCGTTCGGCGAACCGGACGGGTGTCATGGCCTTGATCCCCAGGTCGATCGCGGCGATGCTGAAGCGGGGCTCGCCGTCCCATCCGTGGTCCTTGGGGTCCACCACGTAGGCCTCGTCAACGCTGACTTCTTCGGCCAGCCGCGCACCTTCCATGGGGGCGCTGGCGAGGACGGCGTCAAGAAGCTCCTTGTCCGTTGCCTGGGCGGCCTCGCCGGAGAAGATGCCGGCGCGCATGGTCTTGTGCTCGCGCAGGTGGCGGGTGATGGCGCGTGTGTCCACGCCCTGAATCCCTACGATCCCCTGCTCCACCAGTTCCTCGTCCAGGGAGCGCTCGGACCGCCAGTTGGACGGCCGGCGTGCGGCGTCCCGGACGATGTAGCCGGCCACCCAGATGCGGCGGGACTCGGCGTCCTCGCCGTTCACGCCGGTGTTGCCGATGTGCGGAGCGGTCTGGACCACCAGCTGGCGGGCGTAGGAAGGGTCCGTGATGGTTTCCTGGTACCCGGTCATGCCGGTGGCAAAAACGGCTTCGCCCAGCGCTGTTCCGGTGGCGCCGTAGCTGGTCCCGCGGAAAATGCGGCCGTCTTCGAGGACGAGGGCTGCCGGAGCGGAGATAGTTGCTGTCACTGTATTCGCTTTCACTGCTGTGTCTGTCGCTGCTGTTGTGTTTGCTGCGCGAGTGTCCGTCACTGTCTTACTTTCCACTGTTGGCACCTGCTGCCGGGGTTGAGGAGATCAATTCCTGGAGTGCTGCGTAGAGCGTGTCCTTGTCCGCGGCACGGCGGGTGCGGAAGCCGGTGTCCAGCTCATGGGAGCCGTGCATCCAGGTCAGCACCAGCAGTCCCTCCTTCTCCACGAACTTCCCGGCCATCCCACTGTCCTGCCGGACGCCGCCAAGGGCGGCGGCGGGGATGTAGAGCGCCGGGGCGCCGGAGCGTTCAAAGAGTACTCCGTGGGGGTATACCTCGAGGGTTGCGTTGGTGCGGATGCCCAGGCCGTGCACGGCGATCCGGTCCAGCCAGTCCCCGCCGGTGGTAGTGGCAACGTACTGGCCCTCGGCCGCGGCAAGCGGATCGCCGGGTGCCGCGGGCACCGGAGGCAACTGTTCGACGTCGGACTGGCGCTTCAGGCGGCTTCGCCAGCCAATGGCGAGGAGGACAAAGACGACGGCGATAATCGCCAGCATCGCCAGTCCGGGGAGGATTTTGTCCATCAGGCGGCGCCTGCCGGAGCGGCTGCATACGGGAACGGGGTGTTGAGTTCGCCGTCCAGGACGGTGGGGTGCCCCTTGAAGAACGTGGCCACAACTTTGCCCGGCAGCTCGCGGCCCTTGAATGGCGAGTTCCGTCCCATGGTGGCCATCCGGTACGGGTCCACGGTCCAGCGTGCCGCCGGATCCACCAGGATGACGTTGGCGGGCTCCCCTGCTTCCAGCGGCCGGCCCTGGCCTTCAAGGCGGCCGATCCGTGCCGCCGTGGTGGAGGTGACGCGGGCGAAGTCTGCCCAGGTCATCAGGCCGGTCTCGATCATGGTGTGCTGCACCACGGACAGGGCGGTTTCCAGCCCGGTCATGCCCATGGCCGCCTGCGCCCATTCGCATTCCTTGTGTTCACTGGGATGCGGCGCGTGGTCGGTACCCACAACGTCGATGGTGCCGTCTGCCAGCCCTGCGCGCAATGCCTGGACGTCGGCGTCCGTGCGCAGCGGCGGGTTGACCTTGAAGACCGGATCATAGCTGCGGACCAGGTCGTCGGTGAGCAGCAGGTGGTGCGGCGTGACCTCGGCGGTGACGTTGATTCCGCGTTCCTTGGCCCAGCGGATGATTTCCACCGATCCTGCCGTGGACACATGGCAGACGTGCAGGCGGGAGCCGACGTGCTGGGCCAGCAGGACGTCGCGGGCGATGATGCTTTCCTCGGCGACGGCGGGCCATCCGGTGAGTCCCAGGACCGCCGAGACCTCGCCTTCATTCATCTGGGCGCCGGCGGTGAGGCGGGGCTCCTGCGCGTGCTGGGCCACCACGCCATCGAACGCCTTGACGTATTCCAGTGCGCGGCGCATCAGCACGGGGTCGTGGACGCAGATGCCGTCGTCGGAGAACATCCGGACCCTGGCACGGGAGTCGGCCATGGCGCCGAGCTCCGCGAGCTGTTCCCCTGCGAGGCCGACGGTAACGGCACCGACGGGCCGCACATCCACCCATCCGGCGGACCTGCCCAGCGAATAGACCTGCTCCACCACGCCGGCGGTATCAGCCACGGGGGTGCTGTTGGCCATGGCGTGCACGGCGGTGTAGCCGCCCAGCGCCGCGGCGCGGGTCCCCGTCTCCACGGTCTCGGCGTCCTCGCGGCCGGGCTCGCGGAGGTGAGTGTGTACGTCCACCATGCCGGGGAGGGCAACCAGGCCGGAGGCGTCGATGACCGTTGCACCCTCAGCCGAAAGACCGGTTCCCTTTTCGGCGATGGCGCCGTCCCGGATGAGCAGGTCCGCCGGTTCGCCGCCCAGGATCGAGGCGCCGCGGATCAGATAGGTTCCGGTGTTGCCTGCCATCAGTTGCTCTCCTTGGTGGAACGGGCGGTTCCGGCTGAGGCCAGGACCGGTTGGGCGGCTGGTTCACGGGTGTCCCCGGAGAGCAGCAGGTACAGGGCGGCCATCCGCACGGATACACCGTTGCGGACCTGGGCCAGGACGGTGGACCGGGGCGAGTCGGCGGCGGCTGCGGAAATCTCCAGGCCGCGGTTCATGGGGCCGGGGTGCATGATGATGGTGTCCTTCATGCCCAGCCGGTCGAGCGCCCGCAGGCGGTTGTCGTCGAACCCCCAGCGCCGGGAGTATTCGCGGGTGCTGGGGAAGAAGGAGGCGTTCATCCGTTCCCCCTGGACGCGGAGCATCATGACGGCGTCCGCGCCCTGCGCCAGCGTGTCGTCCAGGTTGTAGCTGACTTTGCAGGGCCATTTTTCGACGCCGATGGGCAGCAGCGTGGGCGGCGCCACCAACGTGACGTCCGCGCCGAGCGTGCGCAGGAGCCACACGTTGGAGCGGGCCACCCGGGAGTGCAGGACGTCGCCGGCAATGGCCACGCGCATCCCTTTCAGGTCGGCGCCTTCGGAGCCGGTTCCGGACAGCCGCGCCCAGTGCCGGCGCATGGTGAACGCGTCCAGCAGCGCCTGGGTGGGGTGCTCGTGGGTGCCGTCGCCAGCGTTGATAACGGCGGCGTCGATCCAGTCCGTAGCGGCGAGCCTGTGGGGGGCGCCGGAGGCCCAGTGGCGGATGACGACGGCGTCGGCACCCATCGCGGACAGCGTCTGGGCGGTGTCCTTCAGGGACTCGCCCTTGGACACAGATGATCCCTTGGCTGCGAAGTTGATGACATCTGCGGAGAGGCGCTTTGCTGCGGCTTCGAAGGAGATGCGTGTTCGGGTGGAGTCCTCAAAGAAGAGGTTCACCACCGTGCGGCCCCGCAGTGCGGGCAGCTTCTTGACTTCACGGTCACCCACGGCCGCCATTTCCTCGGCGGTGTCCAGGATGCTGATGGCGTTTGAACGGCTGAGGTCCTGGGTGGAGAGGAGGTGCTTCACGAGCCGCCTTCGATCACTACTTCATTGGTGGGGGTGCCGCCGGGGGCCGTATCCGTTTCTTCCAGCCGGACCCGGACTTTTTCCGAGGAGGAGGTGGGAAGGTTCTTGCCCACGTGGTCGGCGCGGATAGGGAGTTCACGGTGGCCGCGGTCGATCAGCACAGCCAGCCGGACTATGCGGGGACGCCCCAGGTCGATGAGGGCGTCCAGCGCGGCGCGGATGGTGCGGCCGGAGTAGAGGACGTCGTCGATGAGCACCACAACCTTGTTGTCGATGCCGGTGCGCGGGAGCTTGGTGGGATAGGGCGGCCGCGTTCCCTGGTGCGAGAGGTCGTCGCGGAACATGGTGACGTCGAGCTGGCCAACGATGGCGGCTGCGTCAACGGTGCTGTCCGTGGCAGCGATTTTTTCGGCGAGCCGGACCGCGAGCGGGTAGCCGCGGCGCGGGATGCCGAGCAGGACGAGGTCCTGGGATCCCTTGTTAGCCTCGAGGATCTCATGGGCGATACGAGTAAGGGCCCGGTCAATGTCCGCCGAGTTCAGGACTGTCCTGGCTGGAACCGGTGCGCTGGTGACAAAAGTCAACGCTCGTCTCCCCTTTCCCCGCCTCACAGGACGGAATTAAAAAAGGATCATGTGCGGTTCCAAAATTACCACACGGGATTCAGCGCGCTGGTGCCGGGGAACGCGTTTATGGTCACAGCTGTACCGCCGCCGGTGCGGTGTCCTTGGTCCGGCGGCATGCCCCACCTAGGCTTTCGGTTATGTCGATGTATCCCCGCCAGCCATCGTCCGGACAGCCGGAGGATCCTTACTCCCGGCCGGCCGCGCCGCTCCCCCGCCAAGCCAATCCCAGCTGGATGGGCCACGTGCAGCCGGAGAATTACCGGCCGGCACCCGGGCACCAGGGCGGGACGGTGGAGGCAGTGCTGCCGCCACAGGCCCAGGGAAAGGCACTGCATGCGGCACGCACCACCGCGGGCCTGCTGGGCCTGACGGTTGCCGGGAGCACCTTGGCGTTCCTCAGCCTCTTCCTGGTGGTGCCGTTCCTGCTCTCCAATACCGGCACGGCCGGCTTCCTGGTTGGGTTCCTGGCATCGCTGCTTCCGCTCTCGGTGGTGCTGCTGGCCGTCTATGTCATCGATAAGTGGGAGCCGGAGCCAAAGCGGCTGCTCTTCTTCGCCTTCACATGGGGAGCCGCGGTGTCGATCGCTGTCACGCTCCTCATCCAGCCGTTCTTCGTCCTGACGTACCAGTTCTCCGACATCCCGGACCTGCAGACGTACATGGCCACGGTGCAGGCGCCCATCGTGGAGGAATTCGCGAAGTCCCTTGGCCTTCTTTTGCTGCTCCTCCTGGCCAGGCGGCATTTTGACGGGCCGGTGGATGGTGTGGTGTTCGCTTTCACCATCGCGGGCGGTTTCGCATTCACCGAGAACATCCTCTACTTCGGCCGGGCCATTGCGGAGTCGGCAAGCCCCGCGAGCGACTTTGCGCAGGTCTTTTTCCTCCGCGGTGTCATGTCCCCCTTCGCCCACGCCATCTTCACCGGCACCACGGGGCTCATTATGGGCTTCGCAGCCCGGCGATGGCATGCCGGTGCCTCCGTTGCCGCTTTCTTTGTGGGGCTGCTTCCGGCCATGTTCCTGCACAACCGCTGGAACAGCATGGGCCAGAGTTTCCTGGTGGACTACATCTTCGTCCAGGTGCCGATCTTCTTCCTTGCGGTAGCCGGCATCATCCTGCTGCGGATTGCGGAGAAGCGGCTGACGCGCCAGCGGCTCCTTGAGTACTCCGCAGCGGGCTGGTTCACGCCCGCAGAGGTGGAGTTGCTGGCCACACCGGGCGGCCGCCGTACAGTGCTCAACTGGGCCGGCAGCTATGGCAGGAAACGGCAGATGAAGGAATTCCTGAGGGCCGCGACGCGGCTGGCAAACACCCGGCAACGCATCCTCAGCGGACGTGACGTCCAGCTGCACCAAGCCGAGGAACGGCAGCAGCTGCAACAGATCCTGGCCCTGCGTGCTGCAGTTGCGGCTTGAGCCCGTCGGGCCTTCGGGACGGCTAAGCAGCGGAAGGGCCGGCTCCCACGGGTAATGTGAACTGCTCCCCGAAAGTTGGACTGAGAAATCAGCTCTGCTTTCGGGGAGCAGTTTTATGCATGGAAGAAGTTCGTTGTCTGAGGAACAGCGCGAGGCCGCGGTGGCGCTGTTTGAGATCGGATGGGGCTCCAGAGCTGTAGCAACCAGGCTCGGGGTGGGTCGGAAGCCGATCCTCCGGTTGCACGACAGATGGCGCGTTCGTGGAGATACTGCTCTTGCGACAAAACCAGGCAACCGCGTGTATTCATTCGAGCTCAAGCTCAACGCCGTGCAGCGATATATTTCCGGCGAGACGAGGGTCGCACTGGCCAAAGAACTCGAACTATCCTCGCCACATCTGATAGCCGTGTGGGCGATGCAGTACCGGGCTGAGGGCGAGGAAGGCCTCCGCCCGAAACCTTAAGGCCGCCCAAGGAAGAATCCAGATACGCCGGTGCAGCCAGAACCTGAGCTGCAGCGGCTGCGGCGTGAGAACGAAAGGCTGCGTGCGGAGGTTGCCTTTCTGGGAAAAGTAAACGCCTTGAGGGACGAGGAACGGCGCTAAAGGTTCGCGCTGTCATCGCTCTCAAGGCTGAGCACCGGTTAGAGGTTCTTCTGGATGTGGCAGGGTTGGCCCGGTCCACGTTCTTTTACCGCCAGTCCCGACTTAGTGGCCCGGATCCACGAGCGTCCCTGAAGGCCGATATTACAGAGATTTTCAAGAAGAACCGGGGCCGGTACGGGCACCGCCGGATCTACATCGAACTGCTCAAACAAGGGTGGACAGTCGCTAAGAAGACGGTTCTGAAGCTGATGCGTTCCCTGCGGCTGATCTGCAAGGTCCGAAGCAGGAAGCGCTACAACTCTTACCAGGGCGAGCAGGGAATCGTTGCTCCGAACCTGCTGAAGCGCCAGTTCGACGCGGATGCCCCGAACCAGAAGTGGGTCACCGATGTGACCGAGTTCAGCGTCGGTGACCGGAAGCTCTATCTCTCACCGATCATGGACCTTTTTGACCGGCAGATCATCTCCTACGCGATTGGGACATCGCCCAACCTGGAGCTGGCTAATGCCTCGTTGCGCGGCGCCTTGGCCACGCTGGAAAAGGGGCAGAAGCCCCTCGTGCACTCCGACCAAGGCTTCCAGTATCAGCACAACTCCTGGCGCACACTTTTGGCGGCCGCCGGCGCGGTCCAATCGATGTCACGTAAAGCCAACTGCTATGACAACGCCGTGATGGAGAACTTCTTCGGACACCTGAAGGAAGAGCTCTTCCACCGTGTCCGGTTCCTCAACACCGATGCACTCGCGTCAGCGCTGCACGAGTACATCCGCTGGTACAACGTCGAAAGAATTTCCACCAGGCTCAAGGGTCTGAGCCCGATGCAGTACCGCGCTCAGATGCTTGCGGCATAGGTACCTTAGCCCATCTCTCTTCGGGATACTGACGGCTACAACATGACCCCGTCATTAGTGCGAACTCTCGCGGATCGGCGGGGGATGTTCCGTGCCCAGAAGACGGTTATCAGTCCTGCGGCAGCGGCTCCGCCAGCGTGCGTGAGCGGCGAGGTCCACGACCCTTCAGGGCTGGGCAACAGGAAGGCCAACACGACGGCAGCCACCGACAGGAGGACTTCAACACTCGTTCGCAGGAGATGCGCACGGAAGTCAGGGTAGGCCAGGCGAACCGGAACCAGCAGAAGCAGGAGCAGCGCGCCGAAACTGAAAAGGAGGAAAATGCCATTGAACCCATTGAGCATGAAGATCGCCAAGCCCAGAATCAGCAGTGCCAGAAACTTCAGGACTCGGACTACTGGGAGCTTATTTTCCGGTGTCCATCGGCTGAGCAAGAGTCCCCAGGCCGGGAGTCCAAGCAGCCAGCCTCCGCACCAGAAGCCGAGATCCAGGAACGCCAGCATTACGAGCAGGACGCCGGGCAGCAGGAACGCTACGGACTGGGTCACTGACGGCATCCTCCCGGCCGGGCCGAAGATGCAGACACCGATTAGGACGTAGGCGGCAACGTAGCCGGGCAGCAACTGGATCGCCGGCATCTGGGACAGGCCAGTGACAAGGAGGGTCATGGCGATGACCATGACGGACACCGCCGCGAACGTCCAGGGCTGACGGCGGTCATTAGGCTTCACAGCTCAACCCTACTCACGGGCCGTATCTGCTTACTTGGAGTGCCACCCACTACAGGCGGAATTCCTCATCTGGAGACTCAACGTCTGGAAGCAGCCGGCACGGAAACTCGTCTCGCAAAAGGGGCAAGACAGAAGTCCCCCGTCCCAAACGGGACGGGGGACTTCTGTGAAGAGCCGATCACTGGCCACTAAAGTGGATACATCGCAATTGCGAGTCCAACTTTCGGGGACCAGTTCAATGGGAGCCGGCCCTTCCGGAGTTTCAGGCTGGCGGCTGCCTGCTAGGCGAGCAGCGAAGGCTTCAGCTGCTGCAGCCGGCCCAGGAGCCCGTTGATGAACTGGGGCGACTCATCTGTGGAGAGCGTCTTGGCCAGCGCCACTGCTTCGCTGACCGCTACGCCGTCCGGGACGTCGTCGTTGTAGAGCAGTTCCCAGGTGCCGATCCGCAGGATGGCGCGGTCCACGGACGGCATCCGTTCGAGGCTCCAGCCCTGGGAATAGGTTTCCAGGAATTCATCGATGGCGGCCTGTTGGGACAGCACGCCTTCGACAATTTCCACGGTGTAGGGGTTGACGATCTGGTCTGTTTTTTCCCGGCGCGCCCGAAGGACTTCAAAGGGTGAGACAGAGCGCTGCTCGGCCTCGAAAAGAACGTCCAGTGCCCTGCTGCGGGCTTTACCGCGTGCGCTCACTACTCGGTGACCCGGCCGAGGTAGCTGCCGTCGCGGGTGTCCACCTTGACCTTGGTGTTGTTCTCGATGAAGAGCGGGACCTGGATCTCGTAGCCGGTTTCCAGGGTGGCCGGCTTGGTGCCGGCAGAGGAGCGGTCACCCTGCAGGCCGGGCTCGGTGTAGGTGATTTCCAGCACGACGCTCGGCGGCAGTTCGATGTACAGCGGGGTGCCATCGTGGATGGCGATGTTGACCATCTGGTTTTCGAGCATGAAGTTGGTGGCGTCGCCAACCGTTGCCCCGGAGACCGTGATCTGGTCGTAGTCGGAGGTGTCCATGAACACGAAATCCGCGCCGTCCTGGTACAGGTACTGGTAGTCGCGGCGGTCCACGGTGGCGGTCTCAATCTTGAGGCCGGCGTTGAACGTCTTGTCCACAACCTTGCCGGACATCACGTTGCGCATCTTGGTCCGCACGAAGGCGCCACCCTTGCCCGGCTTGACGTGCTGGAATTCGATAACATTCCAGAGCTGGCCCTCAAGCTTCAGGACCGTTCCGTTCTTGATGTCGTTAGTGGTTGCCACTGGTTTCCTCTGGTTTCTCTGTCTGGCTGATGGTCAGACGTTCTATGCCGGCCGGGCAAGCCAAGCGGCCCGCCGGCGCGTGTTTGTCAAAAATCGCGCGGTTCGGAAAAAATTCAAGAACCATTCTACCGGCAATCGGCCGGCAGATTCCCCGGGCCCCGGAAGGACCCGATCAGCAGGCCAGTTCCAGGACGTCCCGCGCCCGCTGAAGGGCCACCGTGGAGGAGTAGATCAGGGCCGCATCAGCCGATTCTGCAACCCGCAGGTCAAGTGCACGGGCAAACGACTCAACCGCTGCAGAGGTTTGGCCGGCGGTGTACTGGGTCTTGCCCAGGAACTGCAGGGCCAGTGCCTCCCGCGGAGTTCCCTGGACCTCGTTCAGGAGCTGGCGGAAGAGTTCCACGGCGCGGTCCGGACGGTTGGAGACCCGCAGCACCTCGGCTTCGAAGGCCCGCAGCCGGAAGGACTCCGGGTCCTTGAAACGGGCTTCAGCCAGGAGTTCTGCTGCTTCCGAGGCGTGGCCCTCGACCAGCAGCACAAAGATGTGGTCTGCCGGATCAGTCGACGCGGCCAACGCCTCGCGGCAGGCATCCTCGTTCACGATTTCGGGCAGCAGGGTCTCCGGGTTGATGCGGATACCGGGGAAGCCGGCTTCCGGCCAGTCGGCCGTTCGCGTGATGTCGCCTGTCATCAGGAAGCAATCTCCTGGTAGGCGGCGAACAGGAGGGACGTGTCCGGCACATCCAGGATTCCAGGCTTCGCCACACCGTCTAGCACAACGAAGCGCAGCAGGTCGCCGCGGGATTTCTTGTCCCGGCGCATGCCGTCCAGGAGGCCCTGCCAGCGGTCGCGCCGGTAGGTGACGGGCAATCCCAGCCCCTCGAGGATGGTGCGGTGCCGGTCGGCGTCGGCGTCACTGAGGCGTCCCACACTGCGGGCAAGCTCGGCGGCGAACATCATTCCCACGGAGACGGCTGCACCGTGCCGCCAGGAGTAGCGCTCCACCAGCTCGATGGCGTGGCCCAGGGTGTGCCCGTAGTTCAGGATCTCCCGCAGCCCGGACTCTTTCAGGTCCTCGGACACGACTTTTGCCTTGACGGTGATGGCCCGTTCGATCAGTTCCCGGATGGTCTCCGACTTTGGGTCTGCCACACCCGACGGATCCTTTTCCACCAGGTCCAGGATTGCGGGGTCGGCGATGAAACCGCATTTGATGACCTCGGCCATCCCGGAGATGATTTCGTTCTTAGGCAGCGTATCCAGGGCGTCAAGGTCGGCCAGGACCGCCGCCGGCGGGTGGAAGGCACCCACCAGGTTCTTGCCTTCGGCCGTGTTAATGCCCGTCTTTCCGCCCACAGAGGCGTCCACCATGCCGAGCAGGCTGGTGGGCACGTGGATGACCTTGACGCCGCGCAGCCAGGTTGCTGCCACGAAGCCGGCCAGGTCCGTTACCGCCCCGCCGCCGACGGCGACAATGGCGTCCGAGCGGGTGAAATCGTTCTGTCCAAGGACTTGCCAGCAGAACGCCGCAACCTGGATGTGCTTGCCCTCTTCAGCGTCGGGAATCTCGGCTGTCAGTGCGGTGAACCCGGCAGCGGCCAGCTCATCGCGCACCGTGTCGCCGGTAAGGCGCAGGGCGCGCGGGTGGATGACCAGGACACGCCGGACACGCTCACCCAGCCGCCCCGGAAGTTCACCGAGCAAGCCCCGCCCCACGACGACGTCGTAATTATTGGCGGCGGATTCTCCGGTGACTTTGATCACTGTTGATGAAGCGTTCACTGTTCAACTTCCTGTTTGGCAGCTGCGTAATTCCGCAGTGCTGCTTCGAGCCGTTCGCCGAGCTCGGAGACCGAGCCGTGGCGTACGTCCAAAGTGATATCTGCGAGCCGTTCGTATACCGGCTTGCGGGTGGCGAACATGGCCGTCCAGCGGCCCATGGCGTCTCCGGCCAGCAGCGGGCGCCCGGAACTCCGTGCGATCCGGCTGGCAACGGTCTCGACGTCACACTCGAGGTAGACCACGGTGCAGCGGCTGATCAGCTGCTGGGTTCCGGAATCGAGGACGGCGCCGCCGCCCAGGGAGATCACGGTGGGGGTGCCTTCCGCTGCTTCCACGGCGCCGGCCACGGTCCGGGCTTCGATTTCGCGGAAGGCGTGTTCGCCGCGTCCTGCGAAGATCTCGTCGATCGAGCCATGAGCGGCGACGATGACGGCATCGGTATCGACGAACGGGGCGTCAAGCTGCTGTGCCAACTGCTGCCCGATGGCGGATTTTCCCACGGCCATGGGACCGATCAGGACGATCGGCCGGTCGCATACAGGACCTGTACTGCTGCGGTGCGGCACTACTTGCCGATCGAGTCCAGGGACGCCGGAATGCTGTCCAGGTAACCCTTGATGTTGCGGGCTGTCTCCGCCACGGAGTCGCCGCCGAACTTTTCGGTAACAGCTTCGGCCAGGACAAGCGCCACCATGGCCTCGGCCACGACTCCGGCAGCGGGGACAGCACAGACGTCGGAGCGCTGATGGTGCGCCTTCGCGGGCTCGCCGGTGCTGACGTCGATGGTCTTCAGTGCACGGGGCACGGTGGCGATGGGCTTCATGGCAGCCCGGACACGTAGGACGTCGCCAATGCTCATGCCGCCTTCGATGCCGCCGGCGCGGTTGCTGGCCCGGACAATGCGGCCGTCCTCATCGCGGACAATCTCGTCATGGGCCGCCGAACCGCGGCGTGCGGCAGTGCGGAATCCATCACCGACCTCCACTCCCTTGATGGCCTGGATGCCCATCAGGGCGGCGGCAAGCCGGGAGTCGAGCCTCCGGTCCCAGTGCACGTAGCTGCCCAGTCCCGGGGGAAGGCCGTACGCCAGGACTTCCACCACTCCGCCAAGGGTTTCGCCTTCCTTGTGCGCGGCGTCCACCTCGGCAACCATCGCGTCCGAGGTTTCGCGGTCGAAGCAACGCAGCGGATCGGCGTCAAGGGCGATCACGTCGGCGGGGGCCGGCAGGGGGCGGCCCTCGGGGACGGTCACGCTGGCGACGGAAACGGTGTGGCTGACCAACTCGATCCCGAGGTGCCTGAGGAACTGCGCCGCCACCGTTCCCATGGCCACGCGGGTGGCGGTTTCGCGGGCGCTTGCGCGCTCCAGGACGGGGCGCGCCTCGTCGAAGCCGTACTTCTGCATGCCGGTGAAATCGGCATGCCCGGGACGGGGCCGGGTCAGGGGGGCGTTGCGGGCCTGGTCGGCAAGCAGGCCAGGGTCCACGGGATCCGCGGACATGATCTGCTCCCATTTGGGCCATTCGGTGTTGCCCACCTGAATGGCAACGGGGCCACCCTGGGTAACGCCGTGGCGGACGCCGCCCAGGATGGTGACGACGTCCTGTTCGAACTTCATGCGTGCACCGCGCCCGTAACCGAGGCGGCGGCGTGCCAAGGAGTCTGCGATGTGCCCACTGGTGATTTCCACACCGGCGGGAACGCCTTCAATAATTCCCATCAGAGCCGGACCATGGGATTCACCGGCAGTCAACCAACGCAACATATCTTCCATCCTGCCACGGAGGGCGGTTACAAAGCCCGTCGGGGAAGGCCGACTGAGGCGCACATCACATCTATGACGGCCGCATTGACGTCATCACCGCGGCGGGTGAAGAGGCGTACCTGTTCCACAGCCTGGTAGAGCAGCATCTCCAGCCCCGGCACCACGGTGCCGCCGCCCGACTGCCACACCGAGGCGGCCAGGCTGGGCCAGGGATCGTACGCCACATCCAGCAGCACGCCGGGGGTAGTTGTTTTCAGTTCCGCTATTTCAGCGGCCAGGCCGTCCGCCGCCCGGGGGGGAAGGGTGGAGATGACGACGTCGGCCGCGGCCGTGGGGTGGACGGCGTCGCCCAAGCGGCGGATGTCCAGGGCCACTCCCAAACTTTCGGCGGCTGAGCGAACGTCTCCGGTCCTGGACGTGTCCCGGACGAAAACCTGGACGTGGTCCGTCCCGAGCTCCTTCAGTGCCGCGATGGCCGACGCTGCTGTTCCACCGCCGCCAAGGACAACTGCCGACGGCGCCTTTCCCGTCCCTGCGTGCCGCAGCGCGTTGACGATCCCGGCGACGTCGGTATTGGAACCAACAGTTTTCCGGCCGCCCTCGTGGTCCTCGAACGAAACCGTGTTGACCACGCCAAGTGTCCTGGCCACTCCGCGGACTTCATCAACTTCGTTGAGCATGGCGGTCTTCAACGGCATGGTGACCGACAGCCCGCGCCAGCCGGGCTGGTCGCGGATCTGCCGCATCAGCGAGGGAAGCAGCTCTTCCGTCACGTCTATGGCCGTGTAGCTGATTGCGATCCCCAGCTGGTTGTACGCCGCGTGATGCAGTGCCGGGGATTTTGAGTGGCCGATCGGGTGGCCCAGGACGGCGGCCCGCAGGCTCATGCGCAGCGGCCCGCGTGTGCCATGCACCAGGCGTTGTACTGCTCGACGAAGACATTGTGTTCCGCAAGGGTGCGGGAGAACTTGGTCTCCTTGGTGTCCAGGTTGATGGTCACCCAGTAGAGGTAGTCGTTGGATTTGGGTTTGGCGGCAGCGTCAATGGCGGTCTTGCCGGGCGAACCGATGGGTCCCGGAGGAAGCCCGGGGTTGGCGTAGGTGTTGTATGGGTTCGACTTGTCCTGGCGCTGTTCGTCCGTGAAGTTGTAGCTCTTGGTGCCCAGGCCGTAGGTCACGGCAGAGTCCACCTGGAGGTAGCCGTTGGTCTGGTCGTTGGGCTTGAGCCGGTTGTAGATGGCCCCCGCCACGTCGCCGTACTCCGCCTGGCCGCCTTCGGCCTGGACGATACTGGCCACGATCACGGCTTCGTACTGTTTGGCAGGATCGGAGATTCCCTGCGCAATAAGTTCGTCCACAGTGATTTTCACCAGTGACTGCAAGATGTCCTTCGCCGGGGTTCCAAGCGGGAACCGGTGCTCTCCCGGAGCCAGGTAACCCTCAAGGTTCTTCGCATTGGCGGGCAGGCCGAACTGGGCCGGCTGGTTGCTGAGCTCCTGCAGCTGCTGGACCGACACGCCGGACCCTTCCGAGATTGCCTGCAGGGATTCGCCGATGCGCAGGCCGGCGCTCAGGGCAAAGTAGATGACCTTCGTCTTGTCCTGGCCGAGGAGGATGTTAACGGCGTCGCTGTTCTTCATTTCGGACTTAAAGGTGTACTCCCCCGGCGACAGGGTCCCGCCCGAAGCGGTGAATGCCTGGAGGAAGGTGTCGGCGTTGGCCACCACGCCTTTGTTTTCGAGGTCGACGGCCACGGAGCGCGTGCCCTCGCCGTTGTCCACAGTCACCTGTACCTCCCCCGATCCGGGGCCGGGAAAGTCGCTGGGCTTGGTGCTGCCCAGGAGCGGCTTGAGGAACTGGGCACCAACGGCCACGGCCGTGACAAAGACGGCAAGCGTCAGGAACAGTGCCAGCAGCCTGCGCCGGCGCCGGACCTTCTTGGATGGCCTGGGCACTACCTGCGCCGCTGACGAGCCGGCGAGGAGCCCATGGTGACTGCCGCCATCGTGGTGCATGCCGTCATGGTGCATGCTGTGCTGGCCGGCTTGGTGTACGTCATCGTGGTAAGCCTCGTCATGGTAGGCATGGCCGGCGTGCACGGCGTCCTGGTAGTCATGCCCTGCAAGCTGGACCTGGTCGAGATGTTGGGTAGCAGGTGCGTGCTGCCGGCCCGCCAGGACTGGCTGGTCATGGGCGGAGTACACGTCGTCGTGATGCAGACCGTCGCCTGGCTCGTGGTGCATGGCGTCGGCGTGGTGCACGTCGTCGGGAAGTTCGGCTTGGATGGACGGCGGAACAACGGGAACAGCCGGAATCGGCTGGTCGTCCGGAAGGGCCGCAACCGGCGCAGCGGCAGCCGCAGGGGCGGAAACAGCCGGCGGTTCCGCGGGAGGCACCGGGACATCATGCCCTGTTTCGTACGCCTGCTCCGGAACAGTGCCCTGGCCGCCGGTATTGAGGCTCTTTTCGCGTGCCCGCAGTTCCTTGCGCGTCAGCGGCCTCGCCGTCCCGCCGTCAAGCGGGCCGGAAGCGTCGTCAATGTTGGCAGGGCTCACTGTTGCCTTCCATTATCTGAAGATCGGACCGTGTCCCCGAGAGTGCCGGGGACACACTCGTCCACCTCGCCAACCCCCGGGTCCACTGACGGGGATGGCGCTGTCACGCGTGAGCCGACATCCGCTCCCCTGGCTTTCTGCATGTCGATGGCGTGCTGGAGAATACCTGCCGCCGCGACCTGATCCACTACTTTACGGTGATCCCTGCTGCTCATGCCAGCTTCGTGCAGGTTGCGGTGGGCCGCTACGCTGCTGAGCCGTTCGTCCACTAGGTGGACGGGCACGTCCAATTCCCGGGCTGCGAGCTCCGCAACCAGCAGCTCCGCATAGTTGGCAGCCATGCGGGCGGAAGCATGCTCTTCGCCTTTCATCGTCCTGGGCAGCCCGACAATGACCTGGACTGCGCCAAGTTCCTCCGCCAGCCTGGCGATGAGCTTGACATCGGAGTTCTTTTTCGCGTTCCGGTCCAGCGTCTTGTAGGGCGTGGCGAGGATCGAATCCGGGTCGCAGATGGCCACCCCGACCCGGACGGTGCCGACGTCTACCCCCAGTTTCACGCCCTGGGGGTAGCCGCCGGCAGCTGCAGGATTGGTCATGGCAGGGTTAGCGCCGTTCAACGGCGTCGACGACGGCTGCCAGCGCGGCGCCCACCTTGCCGGCGTCGGTGCCGCCGCCCTGGGCGACGTCGTCCTTGCCGCCGCCGCCACCGCCGAGGATGCCGGCAGCGAGCCGCACCAGGGCACCTGCCTTAACGCCGGCGTCGCGCGCTGCTTCATTCGTGGCGACAAGGACGACAGGACGGTCGTTGGCAACGCCGGCCACCGCTACCGTGGCTGCGGTGGAGCCGAGCCGGTTCCGCAGGTCCAGGGCCAGCCCGCGCAGGTCGTCGGCACCGCTGACCGTGCCGGCGTCGTGGGCGATGATGCTGACACCGTTGGCGTCCTTGGCGCTGCTGGCCAGCTGGGCAGCAGCGGCTGCCAGTTGCTCCTTGCGCAGGCGGTCCAGTTCCTTCTCCGTTGCCTTGAGTTTGGCGAGGGTGGCGGCGATCCGGTCAGCCAGCTGCCCGGAAGGAACCTTCAGCATCTCGGTCAGTTCCGTTACCAGCGCCCGTTCTGCGGCGAGGTGCCGGAACGCGTCCATGCCAACAAAGGCCTCCACGCGGCGGTTTCCCGAACCGACGGACTGTTCGCCCAGCAGCGAGAGGCTGCCGATCAGCGAGGTGTTCGCCACGTGGGTTCCGCCGCACAGCTCGCGGGACCAAGCACCGTCGATCTCCACCACGCGGACTTCGCTGCCGTAGTTTTCGCCGAAGAGCGCCATGGCGCCCATGGCCTTGGCCTCAGCCAGTGCCATGACCTTGGTCTCCACCGCGTAGTTGTTGCGGATGGCGAGGTTGGACACTTCCTCGATTTCGGACCGGGTGGCGGTGCTCAGGCCCTCGCCCCAGGCAAAGTCGAAGCGCAGGTAGCCGGCCTTGTTGAAGGAACCCCGCTGGGTGGCTTCGGGCCCCAGGATCTGGTGCAGGGCGGCGTGCACGATGTGCGTGGCCGTATGCGCCTGCTCGGCAGCGTGGCGGCGTTCACGGTCGACGGCGGCGCGCACCAGCGCATCGGCCGGGATCTCGCCTTCGCGGACAATCGCCTTGTGCACGCTCAATCCCTTGACGGGGCGCTGGACATCGAGGACCTCCACGACGAACCCATCACCGGTGACCAGGCCGGTGTCGGCGGCCTGGCCTCCTGCCTCGGCGTAGAAAGGCGTCTCGCTGAGGACCAGCTCGATCTCGTCGCCGGTGGACGCGTGGGCCACCCGCTGTCCGCCCTGGATGATTCCGCGGACCCGGGATTCGCCGTCGAGTTCGGTGTAGCCGGTAAAGACCGTTTCGCCTTCACCCAGCAGTTCCTGGAACGCGGAGATGTCCGCGTGCCCGCCCTTCTTGGCCTTCGCATCCGCCTGGGCGCGCTTGCGCTGCTCCAGCATGAGGCTGCGGAATTCGGCCTCGTCAACCTTCAGCCCGGCTTCCTCGGCCATCTCCAGCGTAAGGTCGATCGGGAAGCCGTAGGTGTCGTGGAGTGTGAAGGCGTCCTCGCCGGACAGCGGCCTGCCGGCGGCTTTTGAGGCCACCACGGCTTCCTCCAGCCGGGCGGTGCCGGACGCGATGGTGCGCAGGAAGGCTTTTTCCTCGGCGTAGGCGATCCGGCTGATCCGGTCGAAGTCTGTCTCCACCACCGGGTAGACGCCCTTCATCGCATCACGGGACGCCGGCAGGAGTTCGGGCAGGCACGCCTGCTCGACGCCGAGGAGCCGCATGGCACGCACGGCACGGCGGATGAGGCGGCGCAGGACGTAGCCGCGTCCTTCGTTCGACGGGACCACACCGTCGGCGATCAGCATCAGGGCTGACCGGATGTGGTCTGCCACCACGCGCATGCGTACATCGTCGGTGTGGTGGGGATCGTCGTCGGACTCCGCGGAGGTGTATTCCTTGCCGGACAGCGCGGCCGCCCTGTCGATGACGGGACGGACCTGGTCGGTCTCGTACATGTTCTCGACGCCCTGCAGGATCATCGCCAGGCGTTCCATGCCCAGGCCGGTGTCGATGTTCTTTTTCGGCAGTTCAGCGACGATGTCGAAGTCGACCTTGGAACGGACGTTGTCGATCTGGTACTGCATGAAGACGAGGTTCCAGATTTCGACGTAGCGGTTGTCGTCTGCTTCAGGGCCGCCCTCCACGCCGTAGCCGGGTCCGCGGTCGTAGTAGATCTCCGAGCAGGGGCCTGCTGGGCCCGGCTGGCCGGTATGCCAGTAGTTGTCCGACTTGCCCATCTTCTGGATGCGCTCCGCGGGAACACCGGTGTTCTTCAGCCACAGGTCCTTCGCTTCGTCGTCCTCCTCGTAGACGGTCACCCAGAGGCGCTCGGCTTCGAGGCCGTACCCGCCGTCGTCAACGCTGCTGGTGAGCAGCTCCCAGGCGAACTTGATGGCGTCTTCCTTGAAGTAGTCGCCGAAGGAAAAGTTGCCGCACATCTGGAAGAACGTACCGTGCCGGGCGGTCTTGCCCACTTCCTCGATGTCGCCGGTGCGGATGCACTTCTGCACGCTGGTGGCGCGGGAGTAGGGAGCTTCTTCGCGGGCGGTGAGGTAGGGAATGAACGGCACCATTCCGGCGACCGTGAACAGCAGCGAGGGGTCGCTGGAGACCAGCGACGCGGAGGGAACCGCCGTGTGGCCCTTGCTGACAAAAAAGTCCACCCAGCGCTTTGTGATCTCCTGCGACTTCATGAGCTGTTTACTTACCCTTCTTGGTCCGCGCCCTGGCGCGGATAGTTCGTTCAGTTGGCAGGAGCCCAGATACGGATCCTGCCGGGTGGTTCTGGCTGGCCAGGCTGGTTGCCTGCCGGTCAGTGGCGGGCAACCTCCCCTTCGACACCAAGGGCGGCGCGAAGGTCCGTTTCCCGTTCCCGCATGCCGTCGCGGACGGCGTCAGCGAATTCGTAGACGCCGTCAGCCAGCCGGCCCACTGCGCGGTTGAGGCCTTCCGGCCCCAGGCTGGACTGCGCTTCGTTTACTTTGCGGAAGGCGATGATCCCGATCGCGACGCCGATTCCCATCCAGACAAGTCGTTTCATTTTCGGTTCTTTCGGGAGTTAGCGGCTGCGGCGGCCGGCTGCCGGCTTCTTGCGGTTGGCCAGCGCGGTGCGCACGCCGTAGCTGAACGCCGCCACTTTGATGAGCGGTGAGCCCACCGTGGCCGCAACCAGCGAAGACAGGGCGGAGAGGTTTGCGGAGGCGTCGGAGACGTTGGAAGAGATGCCGTCCACCTTTTTCAGCTGCTGGTTGGTGGTGGAGACCGTGGCGGTGACCTCGTCCATCAGGGGCGTCGCGCCGTCGCTGATCGACCTGATGGCCGTCCGCACCTCGTCGAACACCTTGCCCAGCTTCAGGATGGGCACGGCGAGCAGCAGCACCAGGAGCGCAAACACCCCGGCAGCGATCAGGCCGGCGATATCGCCACCAGACATAGACGTTCATCTCCTCGAAATTCTGTGGTTTGGTCCATTCTGCGCACGCAGCTGATGCGCGTTCCGCAGATGTCCCCCAAGTACCTTACATACAAAGAAGCCCGCGGCGCTTGCCACGGGCTTCTTTGGATACGCTGCTGGGATTAGCGTGCGTAGAATTCGACGACGAGCTGCTCTTCGCAGGTCACCGGGACTTCGGAGCGCTTGGGGCGGCGGACCAGGCGGGCCTGCAGTGCCTCGAGCTTGACGTCCAGGTAGGCGGGAACGGCAGGCAGGACGTCGCGGTGGGCGCCGGCTGCTGCAACCTGGAGCGGAACCATGGTTTCGCTGCGGCTGTGGACGTGGACCAGCTGGCCTTCGCCGACGCGGAACGACGGACGGTCAACGCGGACGCCGTCAACCATGATGTGGCGGTGCACAACCAGCTGGCGGGCCTGGGCGATGGTACGGGCGAAGCCGGCACGCAGGACCAGGGCGTCAAGGCGCATTTCGAGCAGTTCGATGAGGTTCTCACCGGTCAGGCCCTTGGTGCGGCGGGCTTCTTCGAAGGCACGGGTCATCTGCGCTTCGCGGATGCCGTACTGGGCGCGCAGGCGCTGCTTTTCGCGCAGACGCACGGCGTAGTCGGAGTCCTGCTTCTTGCGGGCGCGGCCATGCTCACCGGGGCCGTACGGGCGGCGCTCCATGTACTTGGCGGCCTTGGGGGTCAGAGCGATGCCGAGGGACCGCGAGAGGCGGGCCTGACGGCGAGCACGAGTGTTGTTAGCCACTTGTGTCCTTCCAATATCTGCGGTGTGTCAGTGTTACTGGCCTCCACGATGGAGAGCATCGGCCAACCGCTGCCTTTTGCTACTGGGCACAGGGCATAACCTACTCGAAGGAAATTCAAGGGGATTGTGCGTCGGTGCCTTGCCAGACAAACATCCATCCTACCACGGTGGCTACTTGCCCCTGACAATCCTGCGCAGGCGCTCCAGCCGCACCGCGATGTCGCGCTCGGCACCGTTGGCGGTAGGCCGGTAGTAGTCCTTCCCCACCAGGTCATCCGGAGGGTACTGCTGGGTTGCCACCGAATGCGGGGCATCATGGGCGTACTTATAGCCCAGCCCATGGCCCAGCTGCTTGGAGCCGGGATAGTGCGAGTCCCGCAGATGCGCCGGGATGCCGTTGCCCAGTCCTGCACGGACATCGGCGATGGCCTGGTTGATGCCCATGTAGGCGGCGTTGGATTTCGGCGCAGTGGCTAGGTGGACCACGGCCTCCGCCAGGATGATCCTGCCCTCGGGCATGCCGATCAGCTGGACTGCCTGGGCCGCGGCCACGGCCGTCTGCAGGGCGGTGGGATCAGCCATGCCCACGTCTTCCGCGGCGGAAATCACGATCCGCCGGGCCACGAAGCGCGGGTCCTCCCCCGCCTCCAGCATCCGCGCCAGGTAGTGCAGCGCGGCGTCGACGTCCGATCCCCTGATGGACTTGATGAAGGCGCTGGCAACGTCGTAGTGCTGGTCCCCGGCGCGGTCGTACCGGACGGCGGCCACGTCAAGGGCACGTTCGGTGTGCTTCAGCTCCACCTTAATCGGACCGTCATCGGCGTCGTCGGCGTCACCGAAGGCCACGCCGGCAGCCGCCTCCAGGGCGGTGAGCGCGCGCCGGGCGTCCCCGCCGGAGAGCCGGACCAGGTGGGCCAGCGCCTCCGGGTCGAGTTCGGCCTTGCCGTCCAGGCCGCGCGGGTCCTGCACTGCCCGGACCAGGAGGTCTTCGATGTCCGCGTCGGTGAGCGGTTTGAGGGTCAGCAGCAGTGAGCGCGACAGCAGCGGGGAAACCACCGAGAATGACGGGTTCTCCGTGGTGGCGGCCACCAGGACCACCCAGCGGTTTTCGACGCCGGGAAGCAACGCGTCCTGCTGGGCCTTATTGAAGCGGTGGATTTCGTCGAGGAACAGGACGGTGGTGGTCTTGTAGAGGTCGCGGGCGGTGAGGGCGTCGTCCATGACGCGCCGGACATCCTTAACGCCGGCCGTGATGGCCGAAAGTTCGACGAACTTCCGGCCCGGACCGCGCGCGATGACGTGCGCCAGGGTGGTTTTTCCGGTACCCGGCGGTCCCCACAGGATGAGCGATGTGGGCCCGGCCGGGCCCAATGTGTCCGCTCCGGCTCCTGCGGCCAGCTGGCGCAGGGGCGAACCCTGGCCGAGGAGATGCTGCTGCCCAACTACTTCGTCGAGCGTACGCGGACGCATCCGGACGGCAAGCGGTCCGCGGGGCGATGCATTGCCCCCTCCCCCGGTACTCCCGCGGCCGGCTGGCGTAGCGTCGTCGCCGTCGTCGTCATTGCCCGGCCCCTGCCCGAAGAGATCATCCACATAGATAGGCTACTTGCAGTCGTCCGGCTTTCCGGCCGCACCCAAGCCTGCTCCCGAAGGACGCCGCCATGACCGCACCAACCGCCCGCGGGGAACGTCCGCCCTCCGTCCGGACGGCCTTCGTTGCAGGCAGCCGCCTTGCCGGCTGGGCCGGGCGGTTCAGTGCCGCCCACGGCGGTTATGTCCTGACGGATGACGACGACGGGTTGCGGCTGGTTGCCGGTGACGGCGCCTCGGCACTGCTGCAGGCTCCCTGGCCGGCGGACGGGCGGCCAGGGCGAGGGGCGGACGCCCTGGAACGGTTGGCCTCCCTCGCTGCCCAGCCGCGCAGGCTTGGCCTGCTGCTGGTCCGGCGCGGGGGTTACGGCATCGGCGTCGCCAGCGAAGGTGAATTGCTGGCTTCCAAGACCGGTACCCGGTATGTCCAGGGCAGGACCGCCGCGGGAGGCCAGTCGCAGCAAAGGTTTGCCCGCCGCCGGTCCAACCAGGCAGACGCGCTGGTGGAGGCGGTGGCAGTGCAGGCGGCGGAGGTGTTCGGCCGGGAGTCCTTCGAGTATGTGGTTCCAGGCGGCGACCGGGCAATGGCTGACCTGGTCCTCGGGCACGCAGCACTGCGGGACCACGCGCACCTGCCCCGGCTCGCTTACCTTGATGTCCCGGAACCCCGCGCAGCAGTCCTGAAGAAAGCGGCCTCAGATGCCTGCTCGGTGCGCGTGCAGGTCACAGACGCCGCACCCTCCTAGCTCGCCGTGCCGCGCCCCGCGGGCGGCGCGGGTCGTCAGCAGCCAGTCAGTGCACGGCGCGGCCGTTCCTGCCGGTACAGGTAACGGCCGGATTCCTGGAATCCGGCCTTGGCGTACAGCTCTTGTGCGGACCGGTTCGCAGCGGTGACCAGCAGCCAATAGCCATCCAGCCCGGAGGCGGCACCGGCCTGCATCAGTGCGTTGAGGATTGCCCAGCCGTAGCCCCGGCGGCGCGCGCTCGGAAGCGTGGCCATGCAGTAGATCCCGCCCCGCTGCCCTTTCCCGCGGGCCGGAATGGCAAGGCGTCCGACGGCGGCGGGCCGGCCGGCGCCGTCCCTTCCCAGCGCGTACAGGGAAGGGCAGCCCTCAAGGATTTGTTTGGCCGTGGTGAGGGCATCTGTTCCGCCCCGGCCGTCCACTTCCCACCACACCCGCAGCCAGTCGGCTGATGGCTCCTGGAAGAGTTCAACCGAATCATCAGGCCGGCCCGCGCCAGGCAGGGCCCCGCGGGTCAAGATGAGGGTCTCGGACTGCCGGGTGAAGCCTTCGGCGTCGAGGAAGGCGTTCAGGGCCAGTGTCCGGGCGTCGATCGGGATCTGGATGGTCACCGGCAAGCGGCGCGCGCGATACCAGGCTCGTGCCTCCTTCAGCAGCACCGGCAGCACGCCGCTGCCCTCGCCCGGCTCCCGGTATGGCCAGATGGAGTTCGCCCGTTGGGTTACTCCGCCAGCTGCCCGGAACACCCAGCCGTCCGCCTGATGCCGTTCCACGGCAGGCCAGGCAGCATCCATTGCTGCCTCAATGTCCCAGGCTGCATTTTGCACAGCGGGGCCAGTTTGAATGCCGGGCTCACAGATTGCCATGGCATCCCCTTCCCTTAATTACAAGAGGCTCCCCGGTGCGGACGGGGAGCCTCCTGTAGTTGTGCTGACAGGTGCTTACTTTGCGATTACTTCGGCTTTCTTGGCCTCGACCGGCTTGACCGCCTCGGGCTTGAAGTCCACGCCTGCCTCCTTGCGCTGCTGCGGCGTGATCGGGGCCGGAGCGTCGGTCAGCGGGTCGTGGCCGCCGCCCGATTTCGGGAAGGCGATGACGTCGCGGATGGAATCCACGCCTGCCAGCAGGGAGACCACCCGGTCCCAGCCGAAGGCGATGCCGCCGTGCGGAGGGGCGCCGTACTTGAAGCCCTCAAGCAGGAAGCCGAACTTGGTCTGCGCGTCTTCCTTGTCCAGGCCCATCAGCTCGAACACGCGTTCCTGCACGTCGCGCTGGTGGATACGGATGGAGCCGCCGCCGATTTCGTTGCCGTTGCAGACGATGTCGTACGCGTAGGACAGGGCCGACTCCGGATCCTTGTCAAAGGTGTCCAGGAACTCCGGCTTGGGCGAGGTGAACGCGTGGTGCACGGCGGTCCACTGTCCGGCGCCAACAGCCACGTCACCGGAGGCGACGGCGGCGGCAGCCGGTTCGAACATGGGGGCGTCCACCACCCAGCAGAAGGCCCAGTCGTTGGGGTTGATCAGGCCGGTGCGGTGTCCGATCTCCACGCGGGCTGCACCCAGCAGGGCCCTGGACGGCGTCTTCTCGCCGGCGGCGAAGAAGATGCAGTCGCCCGGCTTCGCGCCGACGGCGTCAGCCAGGCCGGCGCGCTCGGTATCGGTCAGGTTCTTGGCAACGGGGCCGGCCAGCTCGCCGTCCTCCTTGTAGAGGACGTAGGCCAGGCCCTTGGCGCCGCGCTGCTTGGCCCATTCCTGCCAGGCGTCCAGGGCACGGCGTGCCTGCGAGGCCCCGCCCGGCATGACGACGGCACCGACGTAGGGTGCCTTGAACACGCCAAAGTTGGTGTCCTTGAAGAACTCCGTGAGTTCTGTCAGCTCCAGGCCGAAGCGCAGGTCCGGCTTGTCGGAACCGTAGCGGGCCATGGCGTCCGCATAGGTGATCCGCTGGATGGGCGTGGGGATCTCGACGTCGATGAGCCGCCACACAGCCTGGACGATGTTTTCGCCCAGGGTGATGATGTCGTCCTGGTCAACGAAGCTCGCCTCGATGTCCAGCTGGGTGAACTCCGGCTGGCGGTCCGCGCGGAAGTCCTCGTCACGGTAGCAGCGGGCAATCTGGTAGTACTTCTCGAAGCCGCCCACCTGCAGGAGCTGCTTGAAAAGCTGCGGGGACTGCGGGAGCGCGTACCAGGAACCCGGCGCCAGGCGTGCCGGAACCAGGAAGTCGCGGGCGCCTTCCGGCGTCGAGCGCGTCAGCGTGGGAGTCTCGATTTCCACGAAGCCGTCCTGGTGGAGCAGTTCGCGGGCCACCCTGTTTGCCTCGGAGCGCAGCCGCAGGTTACGGCTGGGGCCGGGCCGGCGGAGGTCAAGGTAGCGGTGCTTCAGGCGAGCTTCCTCGCCCACTTCCACGTGCTCGTCAATCTGGAACGGCAGCGGATCCGCGGTGTTGAGGATGACCACCTTGTCCGCCATGACCTCGATGTCGCCGGTGGCCAGTGCCGGGTTTTCGTTGCCCTCCGGACGCTTCGAAACAGTGCCGGTGACCTGCAGGACGTACTCGTTTCGCAGCCCGTGGAAGACCTCTTCCTCGCGGACCACAACCTGAGCAACGCCGGAAGCATCGCGGAGGTCCACGAATGCCACACCACCGTGATCACGACGGCGGCCCACCCAGCCGGCCAGGGTTACGGTTTGTCCAATGTGCTCGGAGCGAAGGGATCCGAGGTCATGTGTGCGCAGCACAGCACACCTTTCTAGAGAGAACAGAGGGAAAACAGTGGCAGATATATAAGGATTGTTGCAGGAACAATCCTGTCCGAGTTTACCCGCTGGACACGTCCCGCCGCCCCATCGCGGTCCCTGCTGCGGGCAATCCGGCTAGACGGCAGCGGGCGCGGGGGCCGTGCTTGCCACCTGGACCGTGAGATCCTCCGACGGCGGTGTCCAGGTTTCGGGGAACGCGACAACCTGTTCCCCCGAACGGATGTCCTTGACCTGGTGGGTGCCTTCGTCGTCCGTGAACCACACAAAGGGGATGCCCCGCCGGTCCGCGAACTTGATCTGCTTGCCGAACTTCTCGGCCTTTGCCGCCACCTCGGTGGGAATGCCCCGGCTGCGCAACTGGGCTGCCACGTCCTGCGCGGCGCCCCAGCTCTCGTCGGAGGTGAGGGCAACCAGGACCGCGGTAGGGACGGAGCGCGAAGCCTTGGCCAGGTCCTGGCTGAGGATGCGGGACACCAGGCGGGTCACGCCGATGGACAGGCCGACGCCGGGGAACTTGCGGTTGCCCTTTGAGGCCAGTGCATCGTAGCGGCCGCCGGAGCAGATGGAGCCGAGCTGCTCGTGGCCCACCAGCACGGTTTCCACCACGGTGCCGGTGTAATAGTCCAAACCGCGGGCGATGCTGAGGTCCGCAAGCACCTTGCCCGGAGCGCGCTGGACAGCAGCCTCGATGACCTGTTCCAGTTCGTCCAGCCCTTCGTCCAGCAGGTCGTTGGACACGCCGAGGGCACGAACCTGCGCCACAAAGGAGGTGTCCTCCGTCCGAATCGCAGCCAGCTGCAAAGCCTTGTGCGCCTGCTCATCGGTGGCGCCCAGCTCGGACTTGAGGAGTTCGGCCACCTTGTCCGGACCGACCTTTTCGAGTTTGTCGATGCTGCGGAGGACGCCCGCGGTGTCGTCCAGGCCGATGCCGCGGTAGAAGCCTTCCGCCAGCTTGCGGTTGTTGATCCGCAGCCGGAAGTCCGGAATGGGCAGTGCGCTGAGCGCTTCCGCGATGACCAGCGCGATCTCGACGTCGTAGCGGAAGGGCAGTTCGCCGTCGCCCACCACATCGATGTCAGCCTGTGTGAACTCGCGGGCACGGCCTTCCTGCGGGCGCTCGCCCCGCCACACCTTCTGGATCTGGTAGCGGCGGAACGGGAACGCAAGGTAGCCGGCGTTTTCCACGACATAGCGGGCGAACGGGACGGTCAGGTCGAAATGCAGCGCCAGGGCGTGCGGGTCGGTTTTGCCCTTGCCGTCGCCCTCCTCTTCCTGGAGGCGGCTGAGCCCGTACACTTCCTTGTCGATCTCGCCCTTCCGCAGCAGCTGCCCCACGGTCTCAACGGCACGGGTCTCGATCGAGGCAAAGCCGTGCAGTTCGAAAACCCGCCGCAGCGTGTCCAGGACATGGAGCTCCACCAGCCGCTCCTCGGGAAGCCACTCGGGGAATCCGGACAGGGAGGCGGTGCGTGCCATGGAAAGTTCTCCTCTTGATGCGCAAGATGCCGGCCGCTTTCCGCCCGTTGCGGCGCCGATCGGCGGCAGTCCGGCCAGTCATGCATAAACTATGTGCGGCAGTCAGTTTATGCGTCATCGGTGTGCATCTCTAATGCGCAGGGCGGCAGGGCCCGGCCGCCAGCAAATTGCACTTCCGGCCCTACGCCGTAATACACCAGCCCGACTATGAGGAGGACCATTGGCGGCCAGTTCACGCAGTGCCCGCGAAGCCAAACGCCGTATCCAGCAGATGGAGGCCAAGCGCGAGCTGCGGCGGGACCAGGAAAAGCGGCGCAAGCGCGACAACGTGGTGGCCGCCGGTGCCGGAACCGCCGCCGTTGTCCTCGCCGTCGTACTCCAACTCACCGCATTTGCCGGCAACCCCACCGAGGACGAGTTTGCGGCGGCCGAGGCCGGCCTGACCAGCCCGTCAGCTTCGGCCGACCCTTCCGCCAGCCCGTCAGCCCCGGCAACCAATGGCCCCAACATTCCAGCCCCGGATACCGCCGCCGGCAAGACCTTTACCGGCGAGCTGGTGCTGAACGGCAGCCCGCTGGGTGTGGAGCTGGACGGTACCAGCGCGCCCCAGGCGGCCGCCGTCTTCAAGTCGCTCAGCGATGAGGGCTTCTACAGCGGAAAGACCTGCCACCGCCTGACCACCGCGGATGCCTTCGGCGTCCTGCAATGCGGGTCCCCCGCCGGCGACGGCCAGGGCGATCCCAACTACACCTGGGGCCCCTTGGAAAACACCCCTGCCGACAACACTTATCCGGCGGGAACCATCGCGGTGGCCCGGACGGGCAACAACGCCTACGGCAACGGAACCCAGTTCTTCATCGTGTACAAGGACACCACCATTCCTGCGGACTCCGCCGGCGGCTACACCGTGGTTGGCAAAGTGACGTCCGGCCTGGATGTAGTGACGAATATTGCCGCCGCCGGGGTAACACCGGGAAGCAGCGACACGGACGGCGCACCTGTGCAACCAGTCACGATAGACTCGTTTTCTCTGAAGTAGGAAGCCCGGCCAGCGCGGCCGCGTTGCAGTACGTGAGTATTTCCCTCCAAGCGAAAGACTTTTAGCGGTGACAGACAGTCAGAAATCCGACGAAACAGCAGCAGACCTGACCGACGCGGCGTCCCCCGCCACGGAAGGCGCGGGAACTGAAACAGCCGGCACTCCGGAAACGGAAGCTCCCGCAGCGGACACTGCGGAAACCAGCGAGGATTCCACCGCGGACGCTGTGGAGGCGGACGCCAGCGACGTCCCAGCGGTGGACGCACCGTCCGGTGACACCGCGACCGCAGTCGCTGCACCTGCACCAGCACCTGCACCTGCACCGGGGCCCCGCCCCTCGGCGCCCTCCCCCGCGGCTTTCGCGTCCCGCCCCAAACCGGCGGCAGCAGCTCCGGCAGCGGTGCCGGTCCAGGCTCCGCCCGCCACCTCCCTCGCCGAGGCTTCCAAGTGGGGCCGGGTGGAAGGCGACGGACATGTGTTCCTGACCATTGACGGCGGCGAGCACCCCGTGGGCCAGTACCCCGGCGTGAGCGATGACGAGGCACTGGCCTACTTCGCACGGAAATACGACGACGTGGTGGCCCAGATTGTGCTCCTCGAACAGCGCGTCAGCTCGAAGGCTCCCAGCACCGACATGCAGAAGACGGTGACGCACCTTCGCGAGCAGCTCGCCGAACGAAACATGGTGGGCGACCTGCGTGCTGCCGAGGCACGGCTGGACACCCTCTCGACGCAGATCGCCGAGCTTGAGAAGGCTGAGAAGGCCGAACACGACGCGATCCGCGCCTCCGAGCTTGCTGCCCGTGAGGCCATCGTGGCCGAAGCGGAACAGATTTCCGGCCAGGATCCTGCCCAGACGCAGTGGAAGACCTCCAGCGCCAGGATGAATGAACTGTTCGAGAGCTGGAAGGCGGCGCAAAAGAGCGGCGTCCGGCTGGGCCGCAGCAATGAAGACGCGCTCTGGAAGAGGTTCCGCGCCGCCCGCACGGTCTTCGACCGCCACCGCCGCGCCTACTTCTCGCAGCTGGACAGCAACAATTCGGCGGCCAAGGCAGCGAAGGAAAAGCTGATCGCCGAAGCGGAAGCGCTGTCCTCGTCCACTGACTGGGGATTCGCCGCCGGTGAATACCGCCGGCTCATGGACCAGTGGAAGGCGTCCCCGCGCGCCAGCCGCAAGGACGACGACGCCCTGTGGGCGCGCTTCCGCGCTGCCCAGGACGTGTTCTTCACCTCCCGGCAGGCGGCAAACGAGGAGATCGACCAGGAGTACGCGGCCAACCTCACGGTCAAGGAAGCCCTCCTGGCGGAAGCCAATGCCATCCTTCCGGTGAAGGACCTTGGTGCCGCCAAGAAGGCACTGCAGTCCATCCGCGACCGCTGGGAAGAAGCTGGCAAGGTTCCGCGCACGGATATGGGCCGCATCGAGGCGGGCCTTCGCAAGGTTGAGGACGCTGTCCGCCAGGCAGAAGAAGAGCAGTGGCAGCGGTCCAACCCCGAGCGGAAGGCACGCACCAACAGTGCGCTGTCCCAGCTCGAGTCGGCTATCGCCGGCCTGCAGGAGGACCTTGCGGCGGCTGAAAAGAGCGGTGACCAGCGCAAGATCAAGGCAGCCCAGGAAGCCCTCGAGGCCCGCCAGGCCTGGCTTGACCAGATCCAGCGCTCGGCCAGCGAGCTTTCCTGACGTTCAGGCCCTTCGCCAACAGCCCTGGCAGGCCCGGTTCCGGTTATCCACATAACCGGAACCGGGCCTGCGGCCGTTAAGGGGAGGGGGCAGGATGGATGAATGGCGACACCACCGGCTCCTTCTGCTGCCTCAGGGCTCGACCACCCAATGGCCGGCCAGGCACCCCGATTTCCTGAACTGTATGCGCCGGGGATGCCCTTTGCCGGGCCGGAACTGCAGTCCCTCGCCGCGGACGGGCTGTTGACCCGCCTCCACCAGCATGGCTACACCTTGCCGGAAGTCCCCGCCTCGCCCCAGCTGCGTGCTCGTGCGGCTGCCGGCGCGGTCCCGTCCGCGGTCAGGCAGCGCGTCGTGGCAGGCCGCATGACAGCAGCGTGGATTTACGGGTGCGCGGCCGAGCCGGACAGGCTGGCGCTGCTGGTGGATGCAAAGAGGCGCGTCTCAAGTCTCCGCAATACGCGCGGCTGCACGCTGCACGAAGTCAAGCTGGGACCGTTCGACGTCGTCAGCCTGGGCGGGCTCATGGTTTCAAGCCCGCTCCGCACCGCCCTGGATGTCGCACTGCACGTGGACGCCGAGCGTGCCATACCCACGCTCGCAAACCTGCTGGCCCGTCCCCAGCAGGACGTACGGCTGCGGCTGCTGGTCCTCGCGATTGAGGCCACGCCGCGGGTGCCGCACAAAAGGGCTGCGCTGGAAAAGCTCGCTTCCCTAGCTCCTGCGCTTGTTTCCGGTGGTGCGATAGACATCGAAGACCCCGTCGATCCGGCGGACGGCACTCAGCACGTGGCTCAGGTACTTGGGGTCGCCCATCTCGAAGGCGAACCTTGAAATTGCCACCCGGTCAGTGGAGGTATGGACGCTGGCGGCCAGGATGTTGACGTGGTTGTCCGAGAGCACCCGGGTCACGTCGGACAGCAGCGACTTGCGGTCCAGCGCCTCCACCTGGATCTCCACAAGGAACACGCTGGACTGGGTGGGCGCCCAGTCCACGTCGACAATCCTGTCCGGCTGGTCCTTCAGGTCGGAGATGTTGGTGCAGTCGGTCCGGTGCACGGACACCCCTGAGCCACGGGTGACGAAACCCAGGATGGGATCAGGCGGCACCGGGGTGCAGCAGCGGGCCAGCTTGACCCAGACGTCGCCCACACCGCGGACCACCACACCCGAATCCGAGAAACGCGCCTTGGTGACCTGGGTGGGAATGCTGACTTCGGTGATGTCGTCGTCGGCACTCTCGTTGCCTCCGAGGCTTTCGACGAGCTTCTCCATCACCGCCTGGGCGGAGGTGTGGCCATCTCCAACTCCGGCGTAGAGGCCCGAGATGTCCACGTACTTGAACTCTTCGGCCACCGCCGCCAGGGCTTCGTGGGTCATCAGGCGCTGCAGCGGAAGATTCTGCTTCCGCATGGCCCGGGTCAGCAGTTCCTTGCCGCGGTCGATCGCTTCCTCGCGCCGCTCCTTGCTGAACCACTGGCGGATCTTGTTCCGGGCCCTGGCGCTCTTGACGAAGTGCTGCCAGTCCTGGCTGGGCCCGGCACCTTCGGCCTTGGAGGTGAAAATCTCCACCCAGTCGCCATGGTTCAGTTCGCTGTTGAGCGGGACCAGCTTGCCGTTGACGCGGGCACCGATGGTCCGGTGCCCCACCTCGGTGTGTACGGCATAGGCGAAGTCGACAGGCGTGGATCCGGCGGGCAGTGCCATGACCTCGCCCTTGGGGGTGAAGACGAACACTTCACGGGCGTTGATTTCGAAGCGGAGCGAGTCCAGGAATTCACCCGGATCCGAGGTCTCCTGCTGCCAGTCCACCAGGGACCGGAGCCACCCCAGGTCGCCGTCCCGGGGGCTTCCGGGGCCGACGGCGGTGCGGTTGGGCTGGTCTTTGTACTTCCAGTGTGCGGCCACACCGTATTCTGCACGGCGGTGCATCTCGTGGGTCCTGATCTGGATTTCCACTGGCTTGCCGCCCGGGCCGATCACTGTGGTGTGCAGCGACTGGTACATGTTGAATTTTGGCATCGCGATGTAGTCCTTGAACCGGCCCGGCAGGGGGTTCCAGCGCGAATGCAAGGTGCCAAGGGCTGCGTAACAGTCCCTGACGGAGTCCACCAGGACGCGGACGCCCATGAGGTCGTTGATGTCGTCAAAGTCCTTGTCCCGGACGATCATCTTCTGGTAGATCGAGTAGTAGTGCTTGGGTCGGCCCGTGATGGTGGCCTTGATCCGCGCGGTGCGCAGGTCCTCGGTGATCTGGTCGCGGATGACGCTGAGGCTCTTCTCGCGCTCGGGCGTCCTGTCACCCACCATCCGCACGATTTCCTCGTACACCTTCGGGTAGAGCGCCGCGAAGGAAAGATCCTCCAGCTCCCATTTGATCGTGTTCATGCCCAGGCGGTGCGCCAGCGGGGCGAAGATCTCGAGGGTTTCGCGTGCTTTGCGGGCCGAGGATTCCGCGGAAACGAAACGCCAGGTGCGTGCATTGTGGAGCCGGTCAGCCAGTTTGATCATCAGCACGCGGATGTCCTTGGCCATGGCCACGACCATTTTGCGGACCGTTTCGGACTGCGCCGCCTCACCGAAACTGACCTTGTCCAGCTTTGTGACGCCGTCAACCAGCATCGCCACTTCGGGGCCAAAGTCCCGCTTCAGGTCGTCGAGGGTGTAAGGGGTGTCCTCCACCGTATCGTGCAGGAGGGCAGCCGCCAGGGTGGTCCCGCTCAGGCCGAGCTCGGCCAGGATGGTTGCCACTGCAACAGGATGGGTGATGTAGGGATCGCCGCTCTTGCGCTTCTGCCCCCGGTGGCTCTGCTCCGCCACGTCAAAGGCGCGCTGGATGAGGTCGAAATCCTCTTTGGGGTTGTTGGCCCGTACCGTCCTCAGGAGTGGTTCAAGGATGGGTGAGTACGTGGCGGTCCCGCGTCCGGTCAGGCGGGCAAGCCTGGAGCGGGTGCGCTCCCGGCGCCCGGGAAAGGTGGCGCGTGATCCAGCGTTGTCGACGGGCACCAATGAACCAGGGCGCGCTGATGCCGCGAGCCCGGTTTGTACACCGGCAGGATTCTTGTCTCCCTGTGCCGTTGGCGCCGACGCCGAACGTTCTTCCAATGAAGCACCCCTCACCACCGTTTTAATTCCCCAGTCTATTCCTCACCGCAGGCAGTTTTATAACCGGCCCTTAAATGTGCCGGGCCGGACAGCGCGAAAGTTGCGCAGTCCGGCCCGGGGCCGTCATTCAAGGCCGTGCCCGGCGGAACAGTAGGCCGGTTCAGGCCTGGGCAGGTTCGGCTGATGCAGTCCGTCCGGCTTCGCCGGCGCGGCGGTGCTCCACGCGCTTGGCCTGCCTGACCAGGTCCGGCTCGTTCTGCCGCAGCCACGCGTACATGGGCGCCGCCACGAAGATGGTGGCGGCCGTGCCGATGAGGATGCCGACGAACAGGGCCAGCGACAGATCGCGGAGGGTACCCGCACCCAGCAGCCCGGCACCGATGAACAGGATGGCGCCCACAGGAAGAATGGCCACCATCATGGTGTTGATGGAACGGACCAGGGTCTGGTTGACGGCCAGGTTTACTTCCTCGGCAAAGGTGCGCCGGGTGGAGGCATCCAGGTCCGCCGTGTTTTCGCGGATCTTGTCGAAGACCACCACCGTGTCGTAGAGCGAGTAGCTCAGGACGGTCAGGAAGCCGATGATCGCTGACGGGGTGACCTCGAAATCACTGAGCGCGTAGACGCCCGCGGTGATGAACATGGTCACCACCATGCCCGCGATCGCCGAGAGCGACATCTTCCATGTACGGAAGTACAGCGCCATCAGGACAGCTGCCAGCAACACAAAGATCACCAGGCCGATCAGCGCCTGCTTGGTGACGTCGGCGCCCCAGGTGGGTCCCACGAACGTGGAGGTCACCTCGTTGTCGGTGACGCCGTATGCCGTGGTCAGGCCCTCCTTGATGCGGAGGGTCTCGTCATCGGTGAGCCTGTCCGTCTGGATTCGCATGGTGGTCCCGGCCACGTTGGCGACGCGCGGAACACTGCCTGCAACCACGTCGGTGACGGCTTTCTCACCCAGGGCCGCATCCGTGGTCTGCACGTTGGATACGGTGAACTCGGAGCCGCCGCGGAACTCGATGCCAAGGTTGAAACCGCCCTTGACCGCCGGGATGACGATGGACAGGGCCACGGCCACCGCGGCGATGATGAACCAGATTTTCTTGGAACCCACAAAGTCGTAGGAACGCTTCCCGGTGTAGAGCTCGTTACCGAAATTGGCGAAGCCTGACATTACTTGTTCTCCTTCGCTGCCGTCTTGGAGGAGCCGGCCAGCTGCTCCTGCTTCTCCGCCAGGCGGCGTTCCGCGATGGTCATCCTGCGCTCGGCTTCAGCAGCGGCACGAGTGTTCTTTGCCCGGACCACGGCCTGTTTGTCCTCCGGAGTGCGCAGGCGTCCGGCGCCGCGGTACAGCGGAACGGCGCCCAGCCGCTTGGGATCGAGCCCGGACAGCCGGTGGCCCTCGCCGAAGAATTTGGTGCGGGCAAGCAGCTGCAGCGTGGGGTGCGTGAACATGAACACCACGATGAGGTCCGCGATGGCGGTCAGGCCCAGGGTGAAGGCGAAGCCGCGGACGTTGCCGACGGCCACGAAGTAGAGGACCAGCGCTGCGAGCAGGTTGACGGCCTTGGAGGCAAGGACCGTGCGCTTGGCGCGCTTCCAGCCGTTCTCGACAGCGGACACCAGGCCACGGCCCTCACGGAGTTCGTCGCGAATGCGCTCGAAGTAGACGATGAACGAGTCTGCCGTCTGACCGATGGCGACGATGATGCCGGCGACACCGGCCAGGGAGAGCCGGTAGTTTTCGGTCCAGCCGAGGATGGCGATGGCCAGGTAGGTTAAAACGCCGGCCACCGCCAGCGAGGCGATGGTGACAAAGCCCAGGGCCCGGTACTGGAAGAGCGAGTAGACCACCACCAGCAGGAGACCGATCAGGCCTGCGAGCAGGCCCATGCGCAGCTGCTCGCCGCCAAGCGTGGCGGAGATCTGCTGCTCGCTCTGGATCTCGAAGCTGATGGGCAGTGCACCGAAGCGCAGCTGGTCGGACAGCGTCTTGGCCGTCTGCTCCGTGAACCCGCCGGTGATCTGCGGGCGCCCGTCGGTGATGACCGCCAGGGACCGGGGTGCCGAAATCACCTGGTCGTCAAGGACGATGGCGAACTGGGCTTTCGGGTCGGTGCCAGAGTCGCCGCCGGCCGCAACATAGAACTGGTTCAGGCGCTCCGTGACCTCTTTGAACTTGGCGGTGCCCTCGTCGTCGAACTGGATGTTCACGGCCCAGTCGTTGGTGACCGCGCCCTGCGCGCCCTGCTGCAGCTGGAAGGACGATGTGACGATGTTGCTGCCTTTGACCTCTACCGGACCGAGGATGTACTTGATGGCCGGGGTTGTGTCCGTGGCGGGCTCGCAGGTGACCAGCGGTTTCGCGGGGTCGGAGCGTTCCTGTTCGTCCTGGGACGGGTTGTCACAGTCCAGGGCCTCGAACTGACGGTAAATTTCCGGGGTGATCCAGTTGATGTCACTACTGTTGGCGGGCTCCGCAGTGGGCTTGGGCAGCTGGTCCTCGGGAGCCCGGGACTCCTCGGGGACGGGTGCGCCGGCGCCGCTCAGCAACACCGGGCGGAAGTTCATGTCGGCGGACGCCTGGATCAGATCGCGGGTCTGGCTGGAGGGGGTTCCCGGCAGGCTGACCACCACGTTGCGCCCGGACTGGGTGCTGATTTCGGCTTCGGCGACGCCGGAGCCGTCCACGCGCTGGCGGATGATCGCCACTGCCTGGTTCAGCTGTTCCTCATTGATGTCCGAACCGCCCTCGACCTTCGGCGCCAGGATCATCTGGGTTCCGCCCTCAAGGTCCAGAGCGAGTTTGGGCGCCCAGCTTGCCTGCCCGCTGAGGGCGCCGCCAGCCAGGACAGCGGTCAGCGCGGCGATGATTACGCCGAGCCAGACCAGGACCCTGAGGCCTGGTTTCTTAGGGCCAGTTCGTGCCATTGTCGATCTTTCTCTTGATCATGGAAGAACCGCCGGTGCCTGCTGTGGCCAGCACCGGCGGCAGTCCGCTGCGGTAGAGGGTTGTACGGTCAGCGGGACTAGATGTCCTTCTTGCCCTCATCGTTGAGGCGCTTAACAGTTTCGTCGGGTGTTTCGAGCGGGGCTGTGCTGCTGCCGCCCTCGCGGCCAGTCAGGGACGAGGCATCGTCCGGTACGGCCGGAGCAGCAGTCTCGGGCTCTGCAACAACGGGCTCTGCAGCAACGGGCTCTGCAGCAACGGGCTCGATAATCTTGGTGACAGCCTGGCGGTGGACGGTTGCGAGGTTGCCCGGGGACAGTTCAAGGGTGACCTTGTTTTCCGCGTCGTCAACGTCGACGATGCGGCCGAAGAGACCGAAGCTGGTCATGACGTCGACGCCGGGGCCGAACTTCGACTGGAGCTCCGCCTGCTGCTGCTGCGTCTTCTTGTTGCGCCGGAACATCATAAAGATGAACACTCCGAGCATGACGAACAGGAGAATTGACATTAGATCCAAGGGGAATTCCGTTCCTTAAAGTGCCGAGCCGATTTTCCGGCAGCATGGTGCCGGGCGTCATACCAGTCTAAAGGGAAAAGCTGGACGAAGCCTGTTATTGGCTTTCGGGGCCCCGGTCTTCGGCGGCTGAGGCAGCGTCGGAATCCGGATCGAAGAGTTCCAGCTGCTCCTGTGCGAAGACACCCGACGGAATGGCATAGCCAAGGTGTGTCCACGCCGGCGCCATGGCGATCCGCCCCCTGGGAGTGCGTCCCAAAAGCCCTTCCCTCACCAGGAAGGGCTCAGCCACCGTTTCCACGGTCTCCGTTTCTTCGCCGACGGCGATGGCCAAGGTGGAAAGTCCCACCGGTCCGCCGCCGAACTTGGTGATGAGTGCATCAAGGACTGAACGGTCCAGGCGGTCCAGGCCTTTTTTGTCCACCTCGTACATGTCCAGGGCGGCGGAGGCGGCCCGGGCATCAATCTGCTCAATTTCGTGGACCAGTGCCCAGTCCCGGACCCGCCGCAGCAGGCGGTTGGCTATGCGGGGCGTGCCGCGTGAACGGCCGGCGATCTCGGTGAACCCGGCCGAATTCACCTTGAGGTCCAGCAGCCCGGCAGAACGGCGGAGTACCAGCTCCAGCTCCTGGACAGAGTAGAACTCCAGGTGCCCGGTAAAGCCGAACCTGTCGCGCAGTGGCCCGGGAAGCAGCCCGGCTCGGGTGGTGGCGCCCACCAGCGTGAACGGCGGCAGTTCCAGCGGGATGGCGGTGGCCCCGGCGCCCTTGCCCACCACAATGTCCACCCGGAAGTCCTCCATGGCCATGTAGAGCATCTCTTCGGCCGGACGGGACATGCGGTGGATTTCGTCGAGGAACAGCACCTCGCCTTCGGACAGCGAGGACAGGATGGCCGCGAGGTCGCCCGCGTGCTGGATGGCCGGTCCGCTGCTGATGCGCAGGGGCGCATTCATTTCTGACGCGACGATCATGGCAAGGGTGGTTTTGCCCAGGCCCGGCGGGCCGGAGAAGAGCACGTGGTCTGCGCTGCGGCCACGCATCCGGGACGCTTTCAGCACCAGTGACAGCTGTTTGCGCACGCGATGCTGGCCTACGAAGTCGTCAAGGTTTTTGGGTCGGAGGGCGGCCTCGATGGCCCGCTCTTCCGGCTCCTCCCCCGCGGCTACCAGTGACGGTTCAGCCACGGCTGCCTACGCGGTTCCCCGCCCGGGCCCCGTCCTGGCCGAGCCAGCGCAACGTGGTCCGCAGGATTTCTGGCACGTTGCCGCGGAAGGACACTTCCGGTTCGTCTGCCAGCGCCTTGTCGATGCTGGCCGAGGCATCCTTTTCGGACCAGCCGAGGCTGGTCATGGCCGCCACCACCTGCGGCTTCCATGCTGCTTCGGCGGCAGTGGGGGCGGCTGCGGAGCCGGCCGTGCCGTGCGGAACGAGTTTTCCGGCGAGTTCCAGCACAATCCTGCCTGCCACCTTGGGTCCGATGCCGGGAACCTTGGTGAAGGTCTTGCTGTCGCCGGTGTGCGCGGCAATCCGGATGGCCTCGGGGTCATGGACGGCCAGGACAGCAAGGGCAAGCCGCGGCCCTACGCCGCTGACGCTGAGCAGCACCTCGAACACTTCGCGTTCATCGTCGGTAGCGAAACCGAAGAGGGTCAGGGAGTCCTCGCGGACGATCAGGGACGTGAACAGCTTCCCTTCCTCGCCAATACGGAGTCCGCTGAGCGTCTGCGGGGTGGCGTAGACGCTCATTCCGGCGCCGTTGAGGTCGATAACGGCCGTGGACAGGCCTACGTGCGCTACGGTTCCGCGGAGGAAACTGATCAAGGCCGGGGCTCCTGGTGTTGGCCGGTCCCTTCACCCGGGGCCGGCTATCCGAACATATTTACGAATACCCTAGCAAGGTGCCAGGACATTCAGCGGGCACGCCGCGCCTTGGCCTCAGCCTCAGCCCATGCCCGCTGCGCCGGCGTCAGAGCGGAACTTCCGGGACCGGAGGTGGCGACCGCTGCACCACTGCCCGCACGCCATGCGTGGGTGATGGCCAGGGCCAGGGCGTCGGCGGCGTCGGCGGGGCGGGGCGGTGCGTCAAGGCGGAGGATCTTGGTGACCAGTTTGGTCACCGCGTCCTTGTTGGACGAACCGCTCCCTGTCACCGCCGCCTTAACTTCCGACGGCGTGTGCAGGGCCACCGGAATCCCCCTCCGGGCGGCTGCGGCGATCACCACGCCCGACGCCTGGGCCACGCCCATTACGGTGCTGACGTTGAGCTGGGAGAAGACGCGTTCGACGGCGAGCACCTGTGGCTCGTAGCGGTCCAGCCAGTCATCTATGGCTGTGGCGATAACCAGGAGCCGCTGGTCCAGCGTTTCCTCGGGGGAGGTTCCGACCACGCCGACGGCCACCATGGTGGCCCTCCGGTTCCGTTCGACATCAACCACGCCGATCCCGCAGCGGGTGAGGCCAGGGTCTACCCCCAGCACGCGCAGTGTCACGGGTGCAGGGGGTGGGCAGGCGGGCCCGGTTCAGCTGGCAAGGCCGGACGTCACTCGGATTCCAGGGCGGCCTGGACTTCGTCGCTGAGGTCGGCGTTGGTGTAGACGTTCTGGACGTCGTCGAGCTCTTCCAGCGCGTCGGACAGCTTGAGGAACTTACGCGCGCCGTCCAGGTCCAGGTCGACCTGCATGGAGGGTACGAACTCAACTTCGTCGGTGTCGTACTCTATGCCGGCTTCCTTCAGCGCCTCCCGGATGGCAGGCAGATCGGCCGGCTCGGAGTGGATTTCGAAGCTGTCGCCGTTGTCCTTGACTTCCTCGGCTCCGGCCTCGAGCACTGCCATGAGGACGTCGTCCTCGGAAAGGCCGTTCTTGGCCAGGGTCACCACGCCCTTGCGGGTGAACAGGTAGCTGACGGACCCGGGATCGGCAATGGTGCCGCCGTTGCGCGAAATTGCAAGGCGCACCTCGGAGGCCGCGCGGTTCTTGTTGTCGGTCAGGCACTCGATCAGCAGCGCGGAACCCTGCGGGCCGCGGGCTTCATACATGATCTCGGTGTAGTCCACCACTTCACCGGTCAGGCCGGCACCGCGCTTGATGGCACGGTCGATGTTGTCGTTGGGGACGGAGGTCTTCTTCGCCTTGGTGACCGCCAGCTCCAGGCCCGGGTTGCCGGCGAGGTCCGGCCCGCCCATACGGGCGGCAACTTCGATGTTCTTGATCAGCTTGGCGAACGACTTTGCGCGGCGGCTGTCAATGATCGCCTTCTTGTGCTTGGTCGTCGCCCATTTGGAGTGGCCTGACATGCTTTACGCTTCTCCTCTGATCATCCGGATAAAGAGTTCGTGTACGCGTTTTTCCCCAGTCACTTCCGGGTGGAAGGAGGTGGCCAGCAACCGGCCCGAACGCACTGCAACAATTCTAGCCGTCCCGGGCAGCGGGACCGCATGGGACGCGTGCTCCGGCTCGGCGGGTTCCACCTGGGCCAGCACCTCAACGTCCGGGCCTACCCGCTCCACCCAGGGCCCGCGGATGAACACGGCGTGCACAGGCGGGACGCCGGAATCAGTGGCGCTGAAGTCCAAACCTTTGAAGTCGAGGTCGGTTTCGAACGAGTCGCGCTGCCGGCCGAACGCGTTGCGGCGGACGGTCATGTCAAGGCCGCCGAAGGTCTGCTGCGGGGAGCCGGAGAGGTCGGTGGCGGGATCGGCGATTTCCGTGGCAAGCAGGATCATGCCGGCGCAGGAACCGTAGACCGGCAGTCCTTCGGCGATGCGCTGCCGCAGCGGCTCCGCCAGGTCGAAGGCCCGCGCCAGCTTGTCGATTGCTGTTGATTCGCCGCCTGGAATGATGAGCCCGTCCAGGCCGTCCAGTTCCTTGGGGCGGCGGACACCCACGGCTTCGGCGCCGGTGTCCCCGGCGGCGCGAAGGTGCTCGCGGAAGTCGCCCTGAAGGGCCAGCACGCCAATCCGCAGGCCTGAACCGACCCGCGCGGAAGCGGCTGAAAGGGAATTTGTCATCCATCCAGCATACGGGGCCGGCCCGGCCGCCCGTCCGGGCATCAGCCGTCCCGCGGCGGTTGCATGCCGTTGCTGGGATATATTCGAAACATGGTTTCCTTCAGTGTTCCGCTCGGCAAGCTGGTCCGCCGGGCCTCCCGGCTCCGGGGCGGTGGCTCAGCCCTTCCGGGCCTGGTGGTCGAAAAGATCGACCCCGGCTTCATGCAACGGACGCTGAGCACCCTCCCCCACGGAGTTGCTGTAGTCAGCGGCACGAACGGCAAGACCACCACCACCAAAATGGTGGTGGAGCTGCTGGAGAGCCAGGGGCTCAAGGTTTTCACAAACCGGACCGGCAGCAACTTCACGCGCGGCGTTGCCGCCGCGCTGCTGGGTGAGGTGGACTGGCGCGGCAGGCTGGATGCCGATATTGCGGTGCTGGAACTGGACGAAGCCCACGCCGTCCACTTCGTCAACAGCGTCCCGCCCCGGTACTGCCTCCTCCTTAATGTCCTTCGTGACCAGCTGGACCGGTTCGGGGAAATTGATAAGACGGCCCAGTTACTCCAGCACATCGCCGCCAAGACCACCGGCACGGTGGTCCTCAACCGCGAGGACCCGCGGGTGGCCAGGATCGCCGGGACCCTCACCGGACAGGAGGTCAAGTACTTCGGTTTGGATGAGTCGCTGCTGGCAACCTTCCCCAACGACGACGACATGCGTGCCGCTCCCGGAAGCCCTGCCCCGGCGGACCTTCCGGAGAAGCCGGCAGCCGACGTCGTACTTCGCAAGGTGGGTGCGGACAGCGCGGAGTTCGAATACGACGGCCTCACCGTCGCGACGTCGATGAAGCTTCGGGGCGTGTACAATATTTTCAACGCTGCCGCGGCCCTGACCCTTGCCCGGAGCATCTGCGGCGGGGGTGCGGCCACCGCCGACCACGAGACCCTGCTGGAAGCGCTGTCCCAGGTGGCGCCGGCCTTCGGCCGCGGTGAAAGCCTGACCGTTGACGGCCAGCCGCTGGACCTGGTGCTGGTCAAGAACCCCAGCGGTTTCCGGCTCGGCCTGAAGTCGTTCCCGGCGGGCGGATACGCCACGATGATCGCTATTAACGACAACTATGCCGACGGCCGGGACATGTCCTGGCTCTGGGACGTGGACTTTGATTCCCTCCGCGCGGAGGGCGTTGACCAGCTCACCGGATCCCGTGCCTACGACATGGCGCTGCGGCTGCAGTATGACGAGGTTCCCTTCGGGTCGGTGGAACCCGAGATCGCACCGGCCCTGGCCGCTTTCATCCGGGAAGCCTCAGGCAAACCCAAGCGAATCTTCTGCACCTACACCGCCATGCTTGCCATCCGCCGCGAACTGTCCAAGATCACCACCGTGGAGGTTGTCTCGTGAGCATGGAAACACCCGCCGCCACCCCTGCTGAAGGTCCGGGCAAGGGCGTCCTCCGGGTTGTCCAGCTGTACCCCCGGGACATGAACATCTACGGTGACTGGGGCAATGCCCTGGTCCTGCAGCGGCGCATCAGCTGGCACGGCTACACCCCTGAGCTGCTCGAGTACAACGTGGGCGATCCCTTTCCCGAAAACGTGGACATCATTGTGGGCGGCGGCGGCCAGGACAGCGGACAGCTGGTCATCCAGGACGACCTCCAGGCCCGGGCGGGGGCGCTGAAGGAGCTTGCGGAGGACGGCGCGCCCATGCTGGTGATCTGCGGTCTCTACCAGCTCTTCGGGCGGTTCTTCAAGACCCGTACCGGTGCCGTCATCCCCGGCATTGGCCTCCTCAACGTTGAGACCCACGGCACGGACGAGCGCCTGATTGGAAACGTCAAGGTTTCCACGCCGGAGTTCGGCGAAGTCCTCGGCTACGAAAACCACAGCGGCCAGACCACGCTGGGGGACGGTGTGCGTCCGTTGGGCTCCACCGCCAAGGGGACCGGCAACAACAGCAATGACGGCCATGAAGGTGCCCGCTACCGGAACATCGTGGCCAGTTACCTGCACGGTTCGCTGCTGCCGAAAAACCCCGCAATCGCGGACTTTCTGATCCGCACGGCCGCCGAACGCCGGTATGGAACGTTCGAGCCAGGCCAGCCGGACGACCGGTTCGCGGCACTGGCAAGGGAACACGCCGCCCGCCGCCCCCGCTGAGTCCCTTTACGGCTCCCGGGTGATGAGGAGTTCGTGGGCCCCGGCCGCCGCCGCGCCCATCGACTCCACCACCGATTGTGTCCGCTGCCGGGTGGCGGCGTCGGCGTCGGCTCCTGCGCAGGGACCCTGGGGCGCGTCCGAGGCCACCGAGCACCAGCGGTAGGGATCGCGGACGATGACCGAGGGTGCCCAGGCAAGGTCGGTGACTGTCCACTTCCCGGATGTGTCCTGGCCGAACTGTGCCCGGACCAGCAACCCTTCGTTGTTGACGACATACCAGGGCGAGATTTCCGTGACCCCGTTGCCCAGCCCGTAGACGATCCACGTCCCTTTATAGTTCTCGATGGGCAGGACCGAGTGCGTGTGGTGCCCGTAGACCAGGTTGAACTGCCCGCTGTCAGCGAGGGCGTGGGCTACCTCCTGCTGCTGGGCGTTGGGCGCGCTGGAGTATTCGTCACCTGCGTGCATGGCGCCCAGGACGATGTCGGCACCCAGCGCCCTGGCCTTTTCCGCCTTGGCGATCATGGCCGGTGCGTCCAACATGTCCACCTGCCACGGGTGCTCCGCAATCAATCCGTTGAGTCCGTAGGTCGCCTGGATGACGGCCACCTTCGCGGCCGGAGTCTGCAGGATCAGAATCCCTTGGGACTCGTTTTCGGTGCGGTAGGAGCCGGTGTGCTTGAGCCCGGCGGCGTCCAGGGCATCGAGCGTGCGCAGCAGCCCGTCGGTGCCGCGGTCAATGGTGTGGTTACTCGCCGTCGTGCAGGCCTGGTAGCCCACCGCCTTGGACGCGGAGATGATCTGCGGCGGGACGTTGAAGGACGGATAAGCCGAGAATGGCCCCTCCGGTCCCGCCACCGGGGTTTCCTGGTGGCAGATGGCCAGGTCGCTCTTGCTGATGTAGCGGCGCTGGCCCTCCAGCAGGGGCACAAAGTCCAGGCCCGGATTGCCGGCTGCAGCGGCGTCCTCCTGTGCCTGCTGCCACAGCTGGGTATGAACCAGCATGTCGCCGGTGACCAGGACGGATGTGCAGCGAAGCACCGGGCAGGCGGGACCCTTGCCTGGCGTCGGAGTTGGCGTGGGGGTTGGAGTGGGGCCAGGAGATCCGGGACCTGCCCCCGTTGCCTGCGCAGGCCCTGATTGGGCGGACTCGGCGGGCTGCGGCGGAGTTCCGTCCTGCTCCGCGAGCAGGCCGCAGCCTGCCAGCGCACCTGTCAAGCTCAATGCTCCGGCCAACGACATTGCCAAGGCACGGGCACGCCAGCGCCCGGCCGCCTTGACGGCTACGGTCCCCATACCCGTCATTCTAAGGATGGTCGGCACCGGTTTCTTGAATTTCGCCACATTGAGATGCGCGCCCTGCTATGAAAGGTTTACCCCATGACGAACCCCCTCCTCGATCCAAGTCCCCTTCCCTACGGACTTCCACCCTTCAAATCCATCGATGATTCGCACTACGCCGAGGCCATCGAGGCGGGGCTGGCGGAACACCTGGCCGAAATCCGGGCGATCGTGGATAACCCTGAGCCAGCCGACTTCGAGAACACCGTCGTGGCGATGGAACGGTCGGGCCGGCTGCTGGAGCGCGCCGCGGCGCCGTTCTTCACCCTCGTGTCAGCTGATGCGTCAGAACGTATCCGTCAGCTTGAAACCGAATTTTCGCCACGGTTTTCCGCCCACCAGGATGAGGTCTTCCTGAACCGCGCCCTGTTCGAGAGGTTTGCGTCCGTTGACGCCTCCGGCCGTGATGCCGAGTCAGCCCGCCTGCTGGAGGAATACCTGAAGGAGTTCCGCCAGTCCGGCATCCAACTGGATGGACCGGGGCAGGAAAAGCTCAGGGCCATCAACGCCGAGCTGGCCCGGCTCGGCACAGAATTCGGCCAACGGGTCAAGGAGGGCATGAAGTCGGCGGCCCTGCTCCTGCACAGCGCCGGGGAACTTGCAGGCCTGCCGGCGGACGACGTGGCCAGCGCTGCGGAGGCGGCCCGTGCGGCGGGCCATGACGGCGGATTCCTGCTCACCCTGATCCAGCCGGGCAACCAGCCTGCCCTTGCCGCGCTGGAGGACCGGGAGGTCCGGCGCCGCCTTTTCGAGGCCTCGGTGGCGCGGGGCAGCAGCGGCGGGGAGCTGGACGTGCTTGACCTGGCGCGCCGAATGGCCGGACTGCGGGCCGAAAAAGCGTCCCTCCTGGGCTTCGCCAACTACGCAGAACTGGTGGTGGACCGGCAGACCGCGCCGGACTTCGGGTCCATCCAGTCCATGCTCGGCCGGCTGGCCCCGGCTGCCGTCAGGAACGCGGACGCCGAGGCAAAGGCGCTTGCCGACGTCGCCGGCCATCCACTGGAGCCCTGGGACTGGGCGTACTATTCCGCCCAGGTCCGGAAGGAAAAATACGACGTCGACGAGCAGGCACTCCGGCCGTACTTTGAGTTGGAAACCGTGCTGGCTGACGGCGTGTTCCATGCCGCCACCGCGTTGTACGGCATCACTTTCCATGAACGGCCGGACCTTGCCGGCTACCATCCCGACGTCCGGGTCTGGGAGGTCCGCAACGAGGACGGCTGCGGGTTGGGCCTGTTCCTGGGCGACTACTACAGCCGGGAGACCAAGCGCGGCGGAGCCTGGATGAACTCCCTTGTGGATCAGGCGGCCCTGCTGGGTACCCGCCCCGTGGTCATCAACAACCTGAACATATCCAAGCCACCGGCCGGAGAACCCACGCTGCTCACCCTTGACGAGCTCCGCACGGCGTTCCACGAGTTCGGCCATGCCCTGCACGGGCTCCTTTCCAGCGTCACCTATCCAAGGTTTTCCGGCACGTCGGTGCCCCGTGACTTTGTGGAGTATCCCAGCCAGGTGAACGAGATGTGGATCATGTGGCCGGAGGTTCTGTCCAACTATGCCCGGCACCACGCCACCGGAGAACAGCTCCCCCAGGATGTCGTGGAGCGGCTCAATGAGTCCCGGCTGTGGGGCGAAGGCTTCGCCACCACGGAGTACCTTGGCGCGGCCCTGCTGGACCTGGCCTGGCATGTGCTGGAGCCCGGCGACGTCCCGGAGGACGCTCTGGAGTTCGAGGCGAAGGCCCTCGCCGCTGCCGGAATCGCCCACCCCCTGATCCCGCCGCGGTACCGGACGGGCTACTTCCAGCACATCTTTGCCGGGGCCGGCTACGCTGCCGGCTACTACTCCTACATCTGGAGTGAGGTCCTGGATGCCGAAACGGTGGACTGGTTCACCGAGAACGGCGGCCTCACCCGCGCCAACGGTGAACGGTTCCGCCAAGAACTCCTCTCGCGCGGCAACAGCCGCGACCCCCTCGACTCCTTCCGCACCTTGCGCGGCCGGGACGCCAGGCTCGAACCCCTGCTAAAGCGCCGCGGCCTCGAGTAACTTCGCTCCAAACCCTCTAAGAACGACGGCTCTTATCAACGACGGCGGCGGGTCACCATTGAAGGTGACCCGCCGCCGTCGACTGCTTGTGAAGCTGTTACCAGCCGCGCTCGGCAAGGCGGTGGGGCTGGGGAATTTCGTCGACGTTGATGCCCACCATGGCCTCGCCCAGGCCGCGGGAGGCCTTGGCGATGACGTCCGGGTCGTCGAAGAAGGTGGTGGCCTTCACGACGGCGGCCGCGCGCTGGGCCGGGTTGCCGGACTTGAAGATGCCGGAACCGACGAACACGCCGTCCGCGCCCAGCTGCATCATCATGGCAGCGTCGGCAGGGGTGGCGATGCCGCCGGCGGTGAACAGCACCACGGGAAGCTTGCCGGTGGAGGCGACTTCCTTGACCAGTTCGTACGGTGCCTGCAGTTCCTTGGCCGCGACGTAGAGCTCGTCCTCGGGCAGGGCGGCGAGCTTGAGCAGCTCGGCGCGGATCTGGCGCATGTGCGTGGTGGCGTTGGAGACATCGCCGGTGCCGGCCTCGCCCTTGGAGCGGATCATCGCCGCGCCCTCGTTGATCCGGCGCAGCGCCTCACCGAGGTTGGTGGCGCCGCAGACGAAGGGAACGGTGAAGTTCCACTTGTCGATGTGGTTGGTGTAGTCGGCCGGGGTGAGGACCTCGGACTCGTCGATGTAGTCCACGCCCAGGGACTGCAGGACCTGGGCTTCGACGAAGTGGCCGATCCGGGCCTTGGCCATGACCGGGACGGACACGGCGTCGATGATCTTCTCGATCATGTCGGGATCGGACATGCGGGACACGCCGCCCTGGGCGCGGATGTCAGCCGGAACGCGTTCCAGCGCCATCACAGCAACGGCACCGGCATCTTCGGCGATGCGGGCCTGTTCGACGTTGACGACGTCCATGATGACGCCGCCCTTGAGCATCTCAGCCATGCCCCGCTTCACGCGGCTGCTGCCGGTGACGCTGTTCGCGGAGGAACCGGCCTCGCTGCTTACATCAGGTGTAGACACAAAAACCCCTATGGGTAGATAGATGACCTTCGCCGGGTGTGCAGGCGGCAGATGCCGGACGGTGCACACACGGATAGTGCCGGATCCATTGACCGGGCAGTCCTAATACTAGTCCTACCGGGGCCGGCCGGCTTAATCATGCTTAATCAGCCGGTGATGGCTCCGCCTGGGCCTGCCGGCGGACGGACAGCATGCGCTGCACGACGGTGATGAGGCTGGCCAGGGCGAGAAGCACCAGGGTTGCCAGGAGCACCACCGGCGGAAGGCCAAGGCCGGTGAATCCGGTAACCACCAGGACCGAGACCAGGCGTTCGGCCCGTTCAGCTATACCTACGTTGGCGGTGAACCCCAGGGATTCGGCTTTGGCCCTGGCATAGGAAACCACCATGCCCAGGACCAGGCAGAGCATCGCGGCCACGGCGATGGGTGCGTTGGCCCCGCCCGTGAAGAACCAGATGGCCAGCCCCGCAAAGAGCGCGCCGTCCGCGATCCGGTCCAGGGTGGAGTCGAGGAAGTTTCCCCAGCGGCTTTTCACATCCCGCATCCTGGCCATGATGCCGTCCAGGACGTCGGAGAAGATGAACGCGGTGATGAACAATGTCCCCCACCACAGCTGGCCCAGGGGGTAGAACACCAGCGCGCCAACAACAACTCCGGTGGTACCGATGACCGTCACAGCGTCGGGTGAAACGCCGATCCTCAGGAGCCAGCGCGCCAGCGGGGTGAACAGCGCGGTGAAAAAGCCGCGCGCGTGCCTATTCAGCATCCGTCTCCCCGGGCCAGGCATCGGCTACCTGCTGGCGGACCTCATCAAGGGTCTGCGTGATGGCCTTGGTCTGGGCAATGATGGGGAAGAAATTTCCGTCCCCGCCCCAGCGCGGAACCACGTGCTGGTGCAGGTGGGCGGCGATGCCGGCTCCGCCCACCACGCCCTGGTTCATGCCAAGGTTGAACCCGCCGGGGTTTGCCACCTTCCGCAGCACCCGCATGGCGGTCTGCGTGAGGTCGGCAAACTCCGCCGTTTCCTCCAGCGTCAGGTCCGTGTAGTCGGGGATGTGCCGGTAGGGGCACACCAGCAGATGCCCGGGGTTGTAGGGGAAGAGGTTCAGTACCACGTAGCACGTCCTGCCGCGGTGGACGATGAGTGCGTCTTCGTTCGTCCGGCCGGGCCCTACGCAAAAAGGGCAGTCATTTTCGTTCTTGAACTGGTGCTGCCCGCCTTTGATGTAAGCCATGCGGTGCGGAGTCCACAGGCGCTGGAAAGCGTCCGGGACACCGGCGAGGGCAAAGTCGTCGGTAACGCCGGCATCGCCGGGATATCCTGCGCCTGTGTTCTCCTGCACCGTGCTGTTCCGTTCCGCTAGCTGGTCCGGTTACGGACGGCTTCCGTGATCCGCTTGATTGCCTCTTCCACCGGCACGCCGTTGTCCTGGCTTCCGTCACGGAAGCGGAAGGACACGGCACCGGCGTCGGCGTCGTCCCCGCCGGCAATCAGCACGAAAGGAATCTTGTCCTTGCTGGCCGTGCGGATCTTTTTCGGGAAGCGGTCCGAGGAAGTATCCACCTCTGCGCGGATGCCCGCAGCCTTAAGTTGATCGACGACGTCGAACATGTACTCGTTGAAAGCTTCGGCAACCGGAATGCCCACCACCTGAACAGGGGCCAGCCAGGCAGGAAAGGCACCGGCGTAGTGCTCGGTCAGCACGCCCATGAACCGCTCGATGGAGCCGAACAGGGCGCGGTGGATCATCACCGGCCGCTGCCGGGACCCGTTTGCTGCCTGGAATTCCAATTCAAAGCGCTCGGGCAGGTTGAAGTCGAGCTGGATGGTGGACATCTGCCAGGTGCGCCCCAAGGCGTCCTTCGCCTGGACGGAAATCTTGGGTCCGTAGAAGGCTGCCCCGCCCGGGTCCGGGACGAGTTCCAGCCCCGATTCCTGCGCCACCTCGGCGAGGGTCCTGGTTGCTTCCTCCCAGGTGGCGTCGTCACCGACGTACTTTTCGGGGTCCTTGGTGGAAAGCTCAAGGTAGAAGTCGTTCAGCCCGTAGTCCTTGAGCAGGCCAAGGACGAAGTTCAGCGTCTTGGTAAGCTCGTCCTTCATCTGCTCGCGGGTGCAGTAGATGTGGGCGTCGTCCTGTGTCATGCCGCGCACCCGGGTGAGGCCATGCACCACACCGGACTTTTCGTACCGGTAGACGGACCCGAACTCGAACAGGCGCAGGGGCAGTTCACGGTAGGAACGGCCGCGGGACCTGAAGATGAGGTTGTGCATAGGGCAATTCATCGGCTTCAGGTAGTAGTCCTGAGCCGGCTTGCGGATGGTGCCGTCGGCGTTGAGTTCCTCGTCCACGCGCATTGCGGGGAACATGCCCTCCCGGTACCAGTCCAGGTGGCCTGAAACCTCATACAGGTGGCCCTTGGTGATGTGCGGCGTGTAGACAAACTCGTAGCCGGCTTCCACATGGCGCTGCCGCGAGTAGTCCTCCATCTCCTTGCGGATGATGCCGCCCTTGGGGTGGAAAACGGGCAGGCCGGAACCCAGCTCGTCCGGGAACGAAAACAGGTCCAGCTCCGCACCAAGCTTGCGGTGGTCGCGCCGCTCCGCTTCGGCGAGGCGCTCCTGGTAGGCCTTCAGGGCGTCCTTGGTGGGCCAGGCGGTGCCGTAGATCCGCTGCAGCTGCTGGTTTTTCTGGTTGCCCAGCCAGTAGGCGGAGGACGAACGGGTCAGGGCGAACGCGTTGGAGATGAGCTTGGTGTTGGGCAGGTGCGGGCCGCGGCACAGGTCGCACCAGACGGTGGTCCCGTCCTTGCGCTCCACGTTGTCATAAATGGTGATGTCACCGGCGCCGACCTCGACGTTGACGCCTTCACCGGCCTCGGCGGCATCGTTCTTCTTGCCCAGCAGCTCAAGCTTGTAGGGCTCGTCCTTCATGGCCTCGCGGGCCTCGTCCTCGTTCACCACACGGCGGACAAATTTTTGGTTCTGGTTGATGATCTTCTGCATCATCTTTTCGAGGGTTTTGAGGTCCTCGGGGGTGAACGGCTCGGCGACGTCGAAGTCGAAGTAGAAGCCGTCAGTAATGTACGGGCCGATGCCCAGCTTGGCGTCGGGGCGCAGCTGCTGGACGGCTTGCGCCATCACGTGGGCGGCGGAGTGGCGGAGCACGTTCAGCCCGTCAGGGGAATCGATCGTGACGCCTTCGACGTCGCCGCCCTCGGGAAGTTCCTGGTCCAGGTCCTTCAGTTCGCCGTTGACGCGGGCAACAACAACGTCGCGGCGCTCAAAGAAGAGTTCCGCACCGGTTGTCCCGGTAGTCACCTTGGTCTCTTCGCCATCGACGATGAGGGTGATCTGCTGGGCATCTGACACGGGTGTCTCCTATTCAAAGTTCAGGCTTCATAGCTTGTGGCGTACGGGGACCACAGCCAGCCATCGTCAATGCTATCGGTTCAGCGAAGGGCCGACCAACGCGGCGCACGGCAGGATCAGCCGCTATATCCCGTGATGGCAAGGCTTCTGCTGATCCCGTCCAGCGGATGTGCCACGTCCGGCGCCTGGGCTGTGGCATCGGGGAACGGCAGGGTTTCTGTCCTGCTTAGGTCCCAGGCCATGCTGGCACTCAAACTGATTCCCCTGGGCCCCGTCCGCCGGGTGGTCCCGCGGATGAGCAGCAGCCGCGTCCCGAACAGGAGTAACCCGGCGTTTTCCTGTGCTTCGTGGAAGAAGACTGAATCTATGCAGCCGGTGCCGTCGTCGATGCTTATGAACACCACCCTCCGGCCGCCCCTCATGGGCGGCGTCTGGGTTGCGACGCGTACCCCGGCCACCAGGACCTCGGTACCATTGCGCAGGCCCAGGAGTTTGTCCGCCGTTGTGACGCCAAGCCTGTCCAGCATGGGCCGGTGGCTGTCCATCAGATGGGTGCTGACATCCACCGCCATCAGGTCAAGCTCCGCCCGGACATTTTCCACCAACGTGGGTGCAGGCAGTCCGTGGCTGACATTCCGCAGTTCAACATCCCCCAGTGGCAGCGACAACTGCCCCTCGAGGACCTCTACGCCTTTCCTGCTGCTGCCGGAGGCCTGGAGTTTCTGCAGATGATGTACCAGGTCAGCCCTGTTGGCCGTGCCTCCTGCCTCCCGGTGCAAAGAATCGAAGGCGCCCAGCTGCGCCAGCCTCTTAATGTTTGGCTTGCTGATCCTCGACCTGGCCCGGAGGTCGGCAAGTGATTCATAGGGCTGGCCGGCGACGATTCTTAGCAGTTCTGATTTTGAGAGCCCGTAGATTCCGTTCAGGCTCAGGCGGATACCCAATTTGCCGGTGTCCGGCCCGGACGTTACCCGCTCCACCCGGTATTCCGCCTTGCTGAGGTTGATGTCCAACGGAAGGATCGGTACGCCCAGCCTCCTCGCTTCCGCTACCAGCAGCCTTTTCGGGTACATGCCCGGATCGTGTTCCCACAACCCGGCAAGGAATGCCTCAGGATGGTGGGTCTTCAACCAAGCGGACTGGTAGGTGGGCACAGCAAAGGCCGCACCGTGGGCTTTGCAGAATCCGAAGCTGGCAAATGACTTTAGGGTGTGCCAGACCTTGTCAACCACCTCAGCTGAATACCCCTTGGCTTTTGCCTCCCTTCGGAAATACTCCTCAACGTGGGCTTCCCCTGCATCGTTGCTCAATGCCCTGCGGAACTCGTCTGCCTTGGCCAGCCCGCAACCGGTCATCACGTCGAACGTCCGCAGGATTTGCTCGTGGAAGACAGTGACCCCGTGGGTTTCCGCCAGCACCGGTTTCAGGTCGGGGTGGGGGTACACCTCCGGGGAGAATCCGTGACGGTGTTCCAGGAATGGCCGCACCATATCCGATTTCATGGGCCCGGGGCGGAACAGCGAAATATCGATGATGAGGTCGTTGAACTCCCGAGGCGCCATCTTTCCGATCAGCTCCCGCTGGCCTGGGGATTCGATCTGGAAGCAGCCGAGGGTATGCGTGCTCCGGATCAGCTCGTAGGTGGGCTCGTCGTCGAGGGGCACTGCATTGAGATCGATATGGCCATTGTCCGCAATGTAGTCGGGTCCCGAACCGTCCGGGCCAGCGGGGTGCCGGCCAGCAGCAACTACATCTTCCTTTGACGGATGGATGCGGATGATTTCCCGCACCGCAAACGCCATGGCACTTTGCATCCTGACTCCCAGGACATCGAGCTTGAGCATGCCCATGGGGTCCATGTCGTGTTTGTCGAACTGGCTCATGGGCAGCCCGAGACCGCTGGGCTGGACCGGCGTGCGGTCAAGCAGGGTGGCATCGCCGAGGATCACTCCGCAGGGATGCATGGAGATATGCCGGGGCAACCGGTCAAGGCGTTCGGTCAGGTCGACCAGCAGGTCCAGTTGCTGGTTGCCTTCGGCGTCCCGCTGCTCAACCCTCCCGGCGAGCTCCCGCAGTTCGGGTTTTTCCTGCAGTGCCTCACGGAACTTGCGTGCCGAAAAGCGCCACAACTGCTTGGCGATCTCCCCTACTTCGCCATCGTCCATGCCAAGGGCCAGGCCGGCATCACGTACTGCACCCCTGGCGCGGTAGCCGTTCTGCATGCTCATCAAAGTGACCCGTTCAGCACCGAACCGCTCGAAGATCCGCCGATAGACGTTGTGGCGCTCAGCACTCTCCACGTCAATATCGATGTCAGGAAGGGTGGCACGGTCCTGGGAGAGGAAGCGTTCAAAGATCAGGTCATGCTGGAGGGGATTCACGTGGCTGACATCTATGAGGTAGTTGACCAGGCTGGAAGCCCCTGACCCGCGGGCAGCCGCCCGGACCCCCATGTCCTGGATCATCCGTGACACTTCGGCAACCGTCAGGAAATAGGAAGAAAACCCAAGGTTTCGGATGATGCCCAGTTCATGGTCGAGCCGGGACTGCATGGTTTTTTCTTCCGCGCCTTTAATGCCGGGAAACCGCCTGCCAATCCCGGAACGGCAGCGCTGGACCAGCTCGCTGTGTGGATCCTGGCTGATTCCTAAAACTGATGCCTCCGGGACGACTGGCTGCTTCCAACCCATGTCGGCAACCGGATCAATCCGGCACAGATCGGCGAGCGCCCCGGTTTGCGTCATCAGCTGCTGGAGGTCCGCGGCACCGTATCCGGCGGCAGAAATAATCTCCTTGCCGAGCAGGAGCATCTGGTCGGCTGACTTCAACCAGCCCTGGCCGGTGGGCTGAAGCAGCGGCTCGGTGGCGAGTTCCGGAAGCGACTTCAAGGTCCGGGCTGAATCCAGCACATCAGCTGTGGGGGCACCGTCCGCAGCGCAGTATCGGACTGCATTCGTCAGGATTGCCGGTACTTGGTGTTCCTCGGCGAGCCGAAGCATGCGGACTGCGTGGGCAGTACTTAAAGGCGAACCTGGTGCACTGAGTTGAGAGACAATTTCGGCCACCACCGTGCCGCCTGGCATGGCATCCAGCCATTGCTTGAACAGTGTCCGCGGCCGGAGATAACGCCGGCCGCTCATTGCCCGCCCCACATCGGAATCCGGGCCAATCAGGACGGTCAGAACCGGTTTGAGGGTTTGGGGATCGAGCGTGCGGGAAGCCAGTTCCGCCCGCGTCACGGCCACCGGCACCGCTCCCCCGGCTTTTCCTGTTGTCCGGGCATGGGCATCGGAGATCAGGCGGCACAGAGCCCGGTAACCGGAACCATTATTGTGGCCGCGGGCGAGCACCACTACCCTGCCTGCCACCTGGGTGCGGTGATCGCCGTCGTCGTCCAGGACCGCTAGGTCCACTCCCACAATGGGATCCAAACCAGCTGCCATGCAGGCTTTAAGGTGCTTGATGGTTCCGTACAGGCCGTCGCGGTCCGTGCAGGCGAGAGCGGTGGCACCATCTGAGGCGGCAGCCTGGGCCAGTTCTTCCGGCCAGGAAACCCCGTAGTGGGCACTGAATGCGGTGGAGACGTGAAGGTGCGTGAAGCTCATGCTGTTCTGGGCCGGAGGGCGTCATGGATCCGCAGGAGCCGCCAGCGGCCGCTGCGGATATGCCGGGAAAGGTCAAGGGTCATTGGTTCAAGGGAAGCCTTGTCCCTGCCGTTGCCATCAGACGACGGCAGAACCTGGATCCGCCAGATTTCGTGGTCCACCACACCTGGGCCGCTTCCCAGTGGAGCCCTGTTGTCTTCGGCCCACCATTTGCGGCGTTCGTACCATCGGACGGGTTCAGCGCAAACATCATAGGAACGCCCCGCCCAAAAGAGGCTTTGGGGCTGGCCGTCAGGCGAGCACGTGACATCAACGGATTCGCTGAACATCCCCATAACGCCTCCCGGAAGAACCTGACTCTATTCGAATATGTGTTCGAACACTTCAAGTCTACGCCGGGTTCAACCCAATGCATAGAAAAGGGTCCCGCAGGGCAGCCAAGGGGGTGGACGGAGCGTACGGCAGGGAGCAGGATGGTGCCATGGAAACCCAAGACGCACTCCTCAAGCAGGCATCCCTCAAAGCCCAGGACTCCACCCTGGTGGCCACCTTCGACATTGACGGCAGCATCCCGGGGTCCGGCGCTTATGTCGTTGGGCTGGTTGGGGCCACCCCGGATTACTCGTCCCAGCGGCGGCTATGCATCGAGTTCATGAACGGGGAGGCCATTGCCTTCTACTCGTTCAACCGCGAACAGGGCACGGAGGAAAACTATGACCTCTCCGGCGTATCGCACTCCGGAAACACCATCACGGGGCATTTCCCCCTCGCCGCCATTAACGGGCTGGGACAGGGGCATGTCATCTCTGCCTTCAGCGAGGCGGACGGCCGGGAATTCCAGTCCGGCGTCCCGGTAGAGGAAGCCCTCTAAGGCTTCCTCTTTTTGTTGCCCTAAACTGCTGCCTGTTGCCCGGAAACGCGTTCAGCTGCTTTCTTTGTGGACCCGCATCTCGAGTTCAATGAAGCCCGAGATCATGGCCCGGTACGTGGATTCCACGATGTCCGGGTCGATGTCCTTCTTCTCTGCGGCTGAACGGACGTGCTGGATGATCCGCTCCACGCGGTCAGGCGCACGCACCTCAGCGTCGTCGCCCTTCAGGGTGCCGGCAATGCGGATCAGCCGTTCACGGCGGGCGATAAGGGTGACAATCTGGTCATCCACCTCGTCAACAGCAACACGGACGGCAGCGAGCTGTTCCTTGTCGGCCAAAGCGTCTCGATCGTTTCCTTGAATTGTTGCCATCCTCTGACAGTATCGAAGCATGCAGCCAAGAGTCGACTTCATTTCACTGGGCGTCCGCAGCGTTCCGGCGTCCCGGACGTTCTATGTGGACGGCCTGGGCTGGCCGGTCCATAAGGAGGTTGCCGGGGATGTGCTGTTCATCCAGGTCAACCACGGCCTGGTGCTCTCCCTGTGGGACGCGGGGCAAATGCAGGCGGAGGCAGGGGTCAGCGCCCCCGGGCCGGTTCCGTGCATCACGCTGAGCCACAACCTGGGCAGCACGGAAGACGTGGACCGGGTAATGGCGGAGGCTGCGGCGGCTGGTGCCGCCATCGTCGCGGAGCCGGTCACTCAGCCGTGGGGCGGCTACAGCGGCTACTTTGCCGACCCGGATGGATTCCGCTGGGAAGTGGCTTACAACCCCACCTGGGCAGTGGACGACGGCGGCGCAGTCACCGTGTGACCCGCCGCGCAGGACGGGGCTGCTAGAACAGTGCTTCCACAGGCCTGATCAGTTCCGGCCCGTTGTTGCGCACGTTGCCCACTTCCTTGCCCACCGACTCCACACGCCAGTCGGCAGCCACGTCCTTGACGCCGGACCGCACCAGATCCACCAGCCCGGCGGCGTCATCAACCTCCGGATCCAGCCAGGCCTGCATGGTGGCCTTGTCCATGGGCAGCGGAACCCGGTCATGCAGCTCAGTCAGCTTCCCGAACACCGTTGATTCGGACCCGGGAGGCGGCGTGTCCGCTGTCAGGATGGAGGTGGACAGCATCCATTGTCCCGGCTCACCGGCAGGCACGGAGGGGTCCTTCCACCATTCATAGAGCCCGGCAAAAACCAGTCCCCGGTTTTCGCCGGGATGGACATAGTAGGGCTGCTTCGACTTCCCCGGGCCCTGTTTCCACTCGTAGTAGCCGTCGGCCGGTACAGCGCAGCGCCGTGACTGGATGGCTTTCCGGAACGCCGGCTTCTCCAGCACCGACTCGCTCCTGGCATTGATCATCCGCGAGCCGATGCCTGGATCCTTCGCCCAGGACGGAACCAGCCCCCACCGGGCAACGTGCAACTGCCGTACCTGCCTGCGCTCCGGGCCGTCATCAATCAGCCGCTCCAGGACGATGGGAACGTCGTCAGTGGGCGCCACATTCCACGACGGCGGAATGCTCACCTCATCCTCGAGCTCGGCGTCGAACTCGGCCAGGAGGTCCCCCACGGCACGTGCCATCACATAGCGTCCACACATGGCTCCAGCATGCCATCGGCGACACATGCTGTCATCCGGGCGGCCCGGCGGGTGCGGGCGCGGGGGAATACGGGCCGGCACGCTACCGTTGAAAGGAACGGAACCAACATCGACACAGAGGAGAACCCTGTGGATTTCACTCCCGAATCCGGCACCATCACCATGTTTTCCACCACCTGGTGCGGCTACTGCAACCGGCTCAAGAAGCAGCTGGATGCGCAGGGCATAGGCTACACCGAGATCAACATCGAGGAAGTGGACGGTACGGCCGAACTCGTGGAGCAGCTGAACGGCGGCAACCGCACCGTTCCCACCGTCCTGTTCCCGGACGGCACGGCAGCCACCAACCCTTCCGCAGCCGAGGTCAAGACGCGCCTGGCAGCATGATCGCCTGCGGGTGCCTGACCCGCACCTGGCAAGCGATGCGGGTCAGGCACCCAGCCTGCTGAAGGAAGCAGTTTCCAGGGCGGCATGGCCCGCATACGTTTTCAGCAAAGCATCCTCCACCGCCTGAACGGTGATGCCGGGGACCAGGTCCTCAACAGCGCCGGCCGTGGCAGGGTCCCATTCCAGCCCCAGCGCGGCGTAGCTGTCCGTTAGCACTTTCCGGATGGGCGCGGAGTCTTCCACGACAATCACCGAACTGAACAGCCAGCCGCCCGCCACCACCCGCTGGGCGGTGCCCACAAGTTTCACCCGGTGGCCCGGGTTGGCTGTGGCCCACCCGTGCACGCTGAACTCGCCCGGGCAGTACTCCCCCGGGATTTCGCCTACTGCCGCCTGGACACCTACCTCCTGCAGCGCCCGGGCGAACAAGTCCCCGAAATACCCGAAGCGGGTCTTGGAGCCGGCGATCGCATCCGGGTCCGGCTCGATATGGTCCACGATCAGCGTTCCCTGGTGGTAGGCGGCGGCGCGTCCGCCGGCCCTGCGGACAAGCGGTTCGAAGCCGTTGTTACGGCACGCCCGGGCTGCTGCCTCGAACCCCGGCAGCCGGGTGTCGCGCTGCCCGAAAGCCACGGTAGGGGCAGGCCGGTAGAGCCGCAGGGTAGGGCCAATCTGCCCGGACCGGGCCTTGGACAGAAGCTCGAGCCCGAATTCCAGGTCCCTCCCCGCTCCCAGCGATGCTTCCTGCCGCACCACTGTCAATGGGCGGGATCCCTGAACGGGGTGGTGCATCTTGCTGGGCTCCCTTACGGTCATTGTGCAATTCCTGCTTGTACTGCTGGCGTACCGGCCAAACCTAGGTTACGCCCTGGCCTTGGAGGCCATCGAGCAGGGATAGGCCCGCCAGTGCCGGATTAGCCGGCACCGGCCCGTCACGTCCGGCGCAGCGTAAGAATCTGTTCGGCCCGCCCGAACGGGCCCTGCCGGTCGTGCAGGACCGTGGATGTCAGGCCGATCCCGTCCCGGCCAAAGGAGACGGCGTTGTCCAGCCCCAACCATTCCCCTTCCGGCCGGCGGTACATGTGCACCTGCAGGTCCAGGTTGGGGAAGGCGTAGCTGTCCCGGCCCGGCGGCACCCGTGCCGCTATTCCGTTGGCGGTGTCCACCAGCCCCATCAGCCGGGCCAGGTCGCTGCTGTCGGCCTGGTCCGTCAACGGGTGGCCGGTACGGAGCCAGACCTTGCCCGCGCCCGGCCGGTGGCCTTCGGCCACGCGCATCTCCAGGGACCTGATGTATCCGCCGGGCCATACGGCGGACCCATCGTAGGGCTTGCAGTCGTCAGGGCCGGGTATGGCGGCGTCCTCGACGGCGGCTACCGCCGCGGTGTCGCTGGTGATCATCCGCCACGCCGTGGCCCGGATTGTAGTCCGGCCCGCGGACACGAGTTCGGCCTGCAGCAGTTCGATGGTCTTCCCGGGCCTCAGGGTGGACGTCTCGATGTGGAACTCCCCGCCGGGAATCAGCCCAAGGATCTCGTAGCTGAGCCGGGCCATCCGCATGTCCGTCCGCGGCTGGTGCCGTTCCAGGGCATCGGCCAACAGGCCGGAGGCAGGCGCCATGTGCTGCTCGTGGACGTTCCAGGCACCCTGCGCGTGGATGGTGGAACGGAAGTGGCCGCTGCCCAGGACCTGGTAATACGCATTGCCGGCCGCAAGCTCAGGAAGCTCTTCAGTCAACGGTGACCTTTCGCAGAAAACTTCAGTGAATTGCCACTAACTCTAACCGCTTGCGCCGGAGCCGCCGCAGCGGTACGGCACGAAAGTATGGAGCAGCGAAATGTTTGAGCCTGGGGGAATGCGGCGGACTAGACTCGGGAACTGGTCCTGTCAGCGACCTCGGAAGAGGTGTTCCATGCGTGTCATCAGCTACAACCTCCGCAAACACTTGGCCAGCGGCGAGCTCCTTGCCCTGGCCAGGAACCATGACGTCGATGCCCTCTGCCTCCAGGAGGTGGATGCCACTGACCTCCCTGAAACCCTTGGCCCGCTGCACCTGGCGCACGTCACCAAGGGAAACCGCCTGGGCCTGGCCGTCTACTACCGCACCAGCCGCTTCACCGCGCTGGATACCCAGTCCTTTGCCCTGAAGAAGTCCATGCATGACAGGGTCCTGGCCCCGGCCCACGAGCGGCTGATCGGTGTGCGGGTGATGGACAACGACACCCAGCATGAACTCGTGATCGGTTCGTTCCACGCCGCACCGCTGACCGCCTCCAATTCGCTCCGGCGGAAGCAGATCCATGCCGCCCACGCCGAGTTGCTCAGCATGGGCAAGGGATTAATGACCCTGATGGTGGGCGATTTCAACTACCCGTTCTTCACCAAGAACCTGGACATCCACATGAAAAAGTCCGGATATGCCCTGTCGCTCAGCAACCGCCGCACCTACACGCGGTACAAGGTGTTCAAAGGCCACTTCGACTTCGCAACGTCCCTGGGCCTGGACATCCAAAGCGTGGAGACACTGCCGCGCGGCAACTCGGACCACCTGCCCATCCTCGTCGAGGCCGAATACGGCCCGGACTACTAGGAAGCGCCGCCGGGAAGAGACCCGCCGGGAACAAGCCGGCGCCTGAGGTCCGGCCAGGCCGCAGCAAAGCCGGGGTGCAGTTCCTTGCCCTCCACCTCGTGCAGCGGGACCCACAGCAGTTCGATGCTCTCCGGATCACTGATCACGGGATGGAACGGCTCGCGCACCAGCACCACCACGGTGGTGTAGGACCAGTAGCCCAGGTCCAGCACCGAGGTGAACAGCACATCGACCCCCTCTGGCGGGACCGCTGCCTCCTCGTGAGCTTCACGGAGCGCTCCGACAACGGGCTCCTCACCCTGGTGGAGGGCACCGCCAGGCAACCCCCACGTTCCGCCGTTATGGCTCCAGACCGCGCGGTGCTGCAGCAGCACACCCTTCCGGGGGTCGTACGCCAGCACGCCGGCTGCGCCGAAGCGGCCCCAGAACCGCCCACGGTCTCCCTCCACCCAGGCGTCCCCGGGGTCCCGGGGACCGGTGCGGACGGGCGGGGTGGCGGACGCTGCGGAGGCCGGAGAATGATCCATCAACCCAGTCTGACAGGTGTGTTACGCCTGGGCCCAGCACCCGGTGCGGTGTCAGTGGCCGCGCCCGCGCTCGACGGCGAAATCGCCGCCAGGATACATGATGGTTTCATGCCCGTCATCAAAACGGACCAGGTAAGGCGGGGTTCCATCCTGGCCCCGTACTTCCAGGATCACCCCGTGACGGTCCGTGGATCCGACATTCCGGCCGTGAACGATAATGCGGTCGCCCTGCGCTGCCTCCATGGCAATCACCTCCCAGCCCCCAGATTACGACTCTCCCGGGAGCCGGAACAGGCCCCGCGTGGGAGGATTTCGATATGCCGCTGAATCTTGTCCTGGTTGCCGATACCCACATCCCAAAGCGGGCCAAGGACCTACCCGCCCTGGTGTGGGCCGCGGTCGAAGAGGCGGACGTTGTCTTCCATGCCGGCGACTGGGTGGCAGCGGATGTCCTGGACGGGTTCGAAGAACGCAGCCGCTCGCTGATAGGCGTGTACGGAAACAACGACGGCCCGGACTTGCGCGCCCGCCTTCCTGAAACAGCCCACGTCATGCTGGACGGCGTCCGGTTCGCCATGGTGCACGAAACCGGGCAGGCCAAGGGCCGGGAACTGCGGTGCGAGGCCCTCTACCCGGAGGCGGACGTCCTGGTTTTCGGGCACAGCCACATCCCCTGGAACACCACCTCACCCGGTGGCCTGCGGCTGCTGAACCCGGGTTCGCCCACGGACCGCCGGCGCCAGCCCGCCTGCACATACATGACGGCAAGGGTCGACGACGGCCGGCTGGCAGAGGTGCGGCTGGTTGAAGTCAGGCGGGACTGACTTTTCCGGAGCAGGACTGCCTGAACAGTCAGCACCGCTTGGCAGGCCATTCCCGATTGCCTAGGCTAGGAACCGTAAGCATGCTTAGCTTTTAGGCAGGCGCCCTGCAGCGGCTTGCCTGGGCGAAGTACCTGCCCCTGTCCACTCAGCACATGGAGGACCACCATGACAGACCAGTACACCTTCCGGAACCCGGTTACCGCCTATGAGCAGATCTCCCCGCCCAAGCAGCACCAGCCCGAGCCGGGGCTGGACGCGGAGCTGACGCCCAAGGCGGACCTCGGTGAGGAAACGTACCGCGGCACCGGACGGCTGGAGGGCCGGAAAGCAATCGTCACCGGGGCGGACTCCGGGATCGGCGCGGCGGCGGCCATCGCCTTCGCCAGGGAGGGGGCCGACGTCGTCCTGTCCTACCTGCCGCAGGAGGAAGAGGATGCTGCCCGCATCGCAGGCATCATCGAGGCCGCAGGCCGGAAAGCCGTGAAAGTCCCCGGCGACCTCAAGGACCCTTCAATGTGCCGGGACGTGGTGGACACGGCCGTGGCAGTCCTGGGCGGCGTGGACATCCTGGTCAACAACGCCGGAAAGCAGGTTGCCCAGGAGGAGCTCACAGACATCACGGACGAGCAGTTCGACCACACACTGAAAACGAACGTCTACGCGATGTTCTGGCTGACCAAGGCCGCCCTTCCGCATATGCCCGCTGGTTCCACCATCATCAACACCACATCCGTACAGGCCTACAATCCGTCGCCAACCCTGGTGGACTACGCCACCACAAAAGCGAGCATCAACAACTTCACCAAGGGCCTGGCCCAGCAGCTCGCACCCAAGGGAATCCGCGTGAATGCGGTGGCGCCGGGACCCATCTGGACACCGCTGCAGGTCAGCAGCGGCCAGCCGAAGGAGGACCTGCCGGAGTTCGGGCAGTCCACTCCCCTGGGCCGCGCCGGCCAGCCTGCAGAACTCGCACCGGCCTACGTGTTCCTGGCCTCTCCCGAGTCCAGCTTCGTGGTGGGTGAGACGCTGAACGTCAACGGCGGCAGCCCCACGCCGTAGGCGTCAGGCCTGGTCCTGTCCGGCCAGCAGCGCGTCAGTGGCTTCGTCCGGCTCGCCGTCGAAAAACTGTGCCAGGACAGTCTTGAACACCGTTTCGCCGGGCGCGGCGCGGAGGAACAGCGTCATGGACGACTGCAGCTTGCGGGCGTCGATGCCGCCCAGGATGTCCTCCGGGGAGCGCCCGGTGTGGTTTGCCAGGGCCTGTGCGCACTCCAGCAGGCGGGGGCCCAGCACCTCATGATCCAGGTATTCCCGGGCTTCCGCCAGTGAACGGATGGCGTATTTGCGCGAGGTGGCACTTTGTCCCAGCCCGGCGACCTGGGGAAAAATGAACCACATCCAGTGCCCCCGCTTGCTGCCCAGCTGCAGCTCGGAAAGGGCCTGGTCGTAGGTCCCGCCGCTGTCCTGTGCAGACACGAACCGCTGCAGGTCATAGGGATCGTTCATGGGTGTCTCCTTCTCGAGAGGCGTCACGCCCGGTCGCGGCGTCCGAATTTTGCGCCCGCTGAAGCAGCGCCGCAGCATGGCGCAGGCTGTTGTGCTGGTCCTTGGTCCACCGGGCCAGCACCACGTCCGCGCGTTGCCGGTCCCGCTGCGGCAGCCCGGCCAGCATGGGGGCCACCACATCGGCCACGAGGGGGTCAACAAGTTCGGCCGTGTGGGCGGAGCGAAGGAAACCCTCAATCCGGGTCAGGTCCGAGTGCCGCAGCAGTCCGGTCCTGGACTGGAGCAGCACCACGGCGGCCAGCCGCCGTTCGTAGACCGGCCTGACGCCGGGCCCGGGCTGGCCCCAGAGGGCGGAGGCCAGCATGAGCACCGCGTCATGGTCCAGCGCCTTGAACTTCCGCAGCGCGTCGCGGACGGTACCCCGGACGGCGCCCACGGAGGAACCGTACGAGGCAAGGGCGCCGCCCAGCCTGCTTCCGACGTCGTCCGCCCGGTACCAGGCACCCTCGTTTTGCAGGGTCCGGTCGATAAATTCCGCCGCCGCCGCAACAATGTCCGGACCGGTCGTCACTGCCTGCCCGCCGATGCATGGTTGATGCAGAACGCGGTCCACGGGCGGGCTTCCAGCCGGCCTTCAGCAATGGCTTCGCCGCAGACGGCGCAGGTACCGTAAGTTCCCTCGCGGATACGGGCGAGGGCGGCTTCCACCTGGTCCAGGCCCGCCGCACTCTGCTTTAGGAGTGCCGACGCCTGGGAGAGTTCGAAGGCGATGGTGGCGCCTTCCGGATCGTGTTCGTCGTCGACATTCGAGTCCAGGCGTGCCGAACTGGCCGAGGCGATGTCAGCGCGAAGGGCCGGCAGCAGTGCCACCTTCCGCTTCCGCTCCTCCTCAAGCAGGACCCGGAACCGCTCAAAATCTGGCATGGGGAAAGCCTAGCGCGGGCTCAATACCAGTTCCTGGCTACGGAATGGTCCCAGGCCGCGCAGGGCGTACGGTAGCGGTCCCGGATGTAGCCCAGGCCCCACTCGATCTGGGTGCGGTAGCTGGTAAGCCAGTCGCTGCCGGCGCTCCCCAGCTTGCCGGGCGGCAGTGCCTGGGGTATTCCGTAGGCACCGGAGTAAGGGTTGGTGGCGGTGGTGAGCCAGTTGGATTCCTTGGTCCAGAGCTGGGCGAGGCACAGGAACTGGTCCTGGCCCCAGCCGTAGGCACCGAGGCGTCCGGAGGCATACCCCTTAGCCGCGGCGGGGTCGTTGACGGCACCGCCGGGAACGGACGGCACGACGACGGGCGGCGGGCTGGGGACCACGGGTGCGGGGGCCGCGGGGACGGGGTTTGCAGGCGCCGGGTTGGCGGGGGGCGCTGCAGGTGCCGGATTCGCGGGTGCCGGAGGATTCTGCGCTGCTGCGAGTGCCGCCTTTGCTGCTTCATCCGCCTGGCGGCGCGCCTGCTCCTCCGCGGCGGCGCGCTTGGCCTCCTGCGCGGTCTCGTAGGCGGCCAGGGCCGCCTGGCCTTGCCGGTACTCCCACTCCAGCGCCGCCGTCGTGCCCTTCAAGGACGCAAGCTGCGCGGTCAGCTCTCCGCTGTGCCGCTGCTCTTCCGCTACCTGGCGCACCATCGCCGCCTGGGCGGAACGGGCAGCATCCAGCTTGGTTCTTGCCGCTCCGGACAGGCGCTCACGTTCTGCCCTGGCGGCCTTTTCCTGCTCCGCCAGTGCGGCGGTGCTTTTGCCGGCGGCGTCTGCCTTGCTGACAAGGTCCGCGGCCTTGCCACCAACCACCTCAATGACGTTGAGCCCGTGGATGCTGTTGTTCTCCAGGGCGTCCAGGGCCACAAAGAAGCCCATAGTGGTACCGCCGGTCTTGTATGACTGGGCTGCCAGCGCGCCGATTGCCTGCTGGTGCCGCCTCAGCTCGGCATTGGCCTGGGCCGCCTGCCCGGCCAGGGCATCCACCCGGGCTGTGGCTGACTGCACGGCGGCGTCCGCGGCGGCGTAATCGGCAGCGGATGACACGGCCGCAGCGCCCAGCAACTCGGACTGGGATTGCAGGCCAGCCAGCAGGTGGTCGATCTTCTCGATCTCGGCCGCCTTCCCGGCTTCAGACTGCTGCGCCTTCTGCACGTCCTCCCAGGAGGGGTAGCCTTCCGGCGGGGCCTCGGTCGCGGCAGCCGGAAGCAGCGCGGCCGAACCGGCCAAAGCCAGTGCAAGCAGCCCTCCCAGCACCGGATGCTTTATCGTGCTTCCAAACAGGCGCATAGCTCCGAAGCCTACCGGTTTCAACGAGGGGTTGAGGGTTGGCGGCGGCACATCGTTATGCACCGGAAACCGGGGGCGCGCGGGCACTGGCGGGTCTACGATTGATTCACCGCATTCCACTGCGAGGCAGTGGACATCTGTTGGGAAGGTCGCGGTCGCAGTGGTTCGAAAAATGTTTGGAAACCGGCATCAGTCCGACGAGCCGGCAGCCGCATCGTCCAAGGTCCAATCCGGGTACCGCCGCCGCAGCTGGCTGCAGCGGGAGGACGACGCCATCAGCCACGGTTCAAGCAGCCTGTTCTTCCTGGCCCATGACACCCCTAACGCTCCGTCTGTGACGTGCATCCAGGGGCACGACGTGGATCGGGGCGAAACAACCTGCCACCTGGGGCATCCGGTCGGCTAGGGCACGCGCTCAGGGCCAGATGACGCGCTTGCCAGCGCGGCGCCACATGGGGTAGCGCCCGCCCTCTTTCGCGCCCCTTTTCAGGCCATGCAGCCGCGGATGGGCCCGGCCTTTATGACTTTGTGACATTAAATACACGACGCGCCCGCACAAATACATCTCGTGAGGTCAGCGGTGTGTAAAGGAAACATCAAGATGTTTGCTTAATACGATAGAGGCACCTCGCATGTTACCTAAACGTGACAATGCCGCTGAGGGCGGGTTATGGTCTTCTGGTGTCCCTCCCAGACGGGACATTCCCATCAGTATGCCGAGCCCTGCCACTGACCCGGGATTCAACCGCTTTCCAGCTGGCAGGGACGGGGGAACCAAGTTTCCACGGCCATCGCGGCCTTGGGGTTAAGTCGATAGTGCCTCCGTCAGTTTGGGGGTTGCTCTCGGCCGGGTATCTCCAACCCGAACCCGACAGCTCACCCCGCAGGCATGGGAGAGGCGATCTAACGTGTCAAAAAATTTCCCTACCGCCCGTCACCGCGCGACTCCGGCCCGCTCAATCGCGCTCCAGGGCTTGGCTGCTTCCGCCAAGTCCCAGGCCCGGACGCTCGGCCGACCGGTGCTCGCAGTTGCCGCTGCATCCGGCATTGCGTTCGGTGTTGGAGCCCCCGCCCACGCAGGCGTGACCGGCCCGGACACCACCGAAACAACTAACGTCCAGGCCCACAGCGCACCTGCTGCTGCAGTCGCTGCCCCGGCCGCTGCCGCAGCTAACGTACACACCGTCGTTTCCGGCGATACCCTGGGTGCCATCTCGGCGGCCCACGGCGTCAGCCTGAACGATGTCCTGGCCGCAAATGGCCTGGACATCTCCACCATCATCTACCCGGGTGACCAGATCACCATTCCGGGTGCGGGCCACGCAGCACCTGCTGCCGCTCCGGTCCAGGCTGCTGCCGCTCCGGCGAACACCGGCATGAACCTGTCCTACGCGTCCACCGCAGCTGCTCCGGCCCCGGCTCCCGCCCCGGCCCCCGCCGCTGCCGGCACCGGCACGGGCGCAGCCATCCTGGCCTCCGCGTACGGCCAGCTTGGTGTCCAGCAGGACTGCACCGCGATGGTGGAGAAGGCCCTCCGGTCCGTTGGCAAGTCCGTCGGTGACCTGGCTCCCGGCCAGTTCTACCAGTACGGCTCCGTGGTGGGCACCCCGGCCCCCGGTGACCTGGTGATCACCGCCGGCCACGTGGGAGTCTTCGCCGGTAACGGCCAGGTTGTCAGCGGTGGCGTTGACGGCTTCAAGACCGAGGTCCACTCCCTCAGCTGGCTCAGCGGCGCTTCCTTCGTCCGCGTGGCGTAGTCACCGCGTACAACTGAAGCAGCGCAGACAAGGGCGGCAGCCGGGATTAACCCGGTTGCCGCCCTTGTCCGTTGATGCGCGTTGCGTACCCTGCCCTGCCGGCCCGCCCGGGCTAGGTCCCGCAGAACGTCATGTACTCGCCGAAGTCTTCAGGCGCGCCTTCGGTGTAGCGCTCCAGTCCGGGGCGCTCGTCATAGGGGGCACTTACGGCTTCAAGGAGCCGGGTGAACGGGTCCAGGTCCCCGCCGGTGGCGGCGGCGAGCGCCTCTTCCACGAGGTGGTTTCGCGGAATGTACAGCGGGTTCACCCGGTCCATCCGGTCAGCGTCGGGATTCAGGGACTGCCAGCGTTCAGCCCAGGCATCGAATGCGGCGAGGTCCAGGACCATGCCGCGCACGGGGCGGACGTTGCCTCGCGCTGCCTTACCAAGGTTGCGGAAGAACTGGGTATAGTCCACGGGGCCGTCCTTCAGAATAGCAACCACCCCGTCCACCAGTTCGGATGCGGCTTCGGCCTGGGCACTTCCGGGCTCGCTGTGCGGGAGGCCCAGCTTGGTTTTCATTCCGGTGAACCAGGCGTCACTGTACTGCCTGCGGAATTCGCCCAGTGCCTCCACAGCGGGGGGAACGGCCTGTTCCTGGTCCTCGTTGATGAGCGGGAGGATCGCCTCGGCGAGCCGGGCCAGGTTCCATTCGGCGATGACCGGCTGGTTTGCGTAGGCGTACCGTCCGCCCACATCGATGGAGCTGTAGACGGCGGCCGGGTTGAACGCGTCCATGAAAGCGCACGGCCCGTAGTCGATGGTCTCGCCGGAGATGGTCATGTTGTCCGTATTCATGACGCCGTGGACGAAGCCCACCAGCATCCATTGCGCCACCAGGGATGCCTGCGCGGACACCACTGCCCCGAAGAGCGCCAAATAGGGATTCTCGGCCTCGGCCGCAGCGGGATAATGCCGGCTGATGGCATGGTCGGCCAGGCGGCGCAGGAGTTCCAGGTTGTCCGTGGCCCTTGCATACTGGAAACTTCCCACCCGCAAGTGGCTGCTGGCCACGCGGGCCAAAACTGCTCCTGGCAGCATGTCATCCCTGCGCACCGGCCGTCCGGTGCCCACGACAGCGAGCGACCGGGTGCTGGGAATGCCCAGCGCGTGCATTGCCTCGCTGACCAGGTACTCCCGGAGCATTGGTCCGACGACGGCGCGTCCGTCGCCTGCCCGCGCAAAGGGCGTGCGGCCGGAGCCTTTGAGGTGGATGTCCCGCAGGTGGCCCCTGGTGTCCACGATCTCGCCGAGAAGAAGGGCGCGCCCGTCACCGAGCAGGGGTGAGTAGCCCCCGAACTGGTGCCCGGCATACGCCTGGGCCACCGGCGCCGCACCCTCCGGCACATGGTTGCCCAGGAGGAGGCGTACGCCCTCTGGGCTGCGCAGGTAGCCGGCGTCGAGTCCGAGCTCCTCCGCCAGCGCCTCGTTGAGGACCAGGAGCTGAGGTTCCGGTGCTTCCTCCGCCCGCCAGGGAACGGCCATTTCTGCCAGTTCCCTTGCGAACCGGCTGTCGAAAGTTACCGTCGATTCTGCAGCGGCAGTCATGTGTTTACCCTATCCTTCTCATTGGTGCGCCGGTTGATCAGCCAGGTGACCAGCCACAGGACCACCCCGAGGGCCATCAGCCCGCCGGCTATCTGGTACTGGATCTCGTTCCGTCCCACCCATGGTCCGGCAAGGAAGCCGCACAGGATGGCCGCCACCAGGGGCAGTGGACCGGGCGAGGTGAAGAATACCTTGCGGTTGGGGTCCCGCTTCCGCCGCAGCACCAGGCAGGCCACGTTGACCACGGTGAAAACGCACAGCAGCAGGAACGCCGTGGTGCCGGACAGGTTGGCCACAATGTTGCTCTCGGGATCGCTGGTCACGTAGAGGATGAGCCCCAGGGCCAGGATGGTGGAGAAGGCAATGCCTGCCCAGGGGGTGCGGCGGACCGGCAGGACTTTGCCCAGCGGACGCGGCAGGACGTGCTGGCGGGCCATGCCGTAAATGAGCCGGCTGGCCATGAGCATGTTGATCAGCGCAGTATTGGCGACAGCGAAGACTGCCAGGAACGGGAAAACCCTGTCAATGGGGAAGTCCGGGGAGCCTTTGTGCACCACTTCAAGGAGCGCCGCACCCTCGGCCTCCCGGATTCCTTCCAGCTCGGTGGGTGTGAGCACACTGACCACGGATACCGCCACCAGCATGTACAGGAGCACCGCGATGCCCAGGCCGGTCAGCATTGTCCGGGGGAAGATCCGCTCCGGATTCCGGGTTTCCTCCACCATGTTCACGGAGTCCTCAAAACCCACCATGGCGAAGAACGCGATGGACGTTGCGGCCGTAACGGCGAGGAACATGCCCTTGTCCTGGTAGTCATTGAAGACGAAAATTTCGCCGGGGTTGCCCGTGCCTTGGGCCATGACGAAAAACCCCACACCGATCACGATGCACAGCGCCACCATCTCCACCACGGTGAGCACCACATTGAACTTGACGCTCTCCCCCACACCGCGGAGGTTGATGGCTGCGAGGATGAGCATGAATGCGAGCGCCACGGCGGTGATGACGCCCCGTCCGGGATCGCCCATGACGCCGTTGACTTCCAACCCGCCAAAAAAGTTTTGCGCCAGGACGTTGGCCGAGGTTGAAGCGCTGGTAATGCCGGAGCAGACCACTGCGAAGGCCACCAGGAACGTGACGAAGTGAATACCGAATGCCTTGTGCGTATACAAGGCGGCACCGGCGGCCTGGGGATACTGCGTGACCAGCTCAAGGTAGGAGAACGCGGTCAGCGTTGCCACCACGAACGCGAGCAGGAACGGCAGCCAGACGATGCCTCCCACCGTCCCGGCCATGGTGCCGGTCACCGCGTAGACGCCGGCGCCAAGGATGTCCCCCACGATGAACAGCAGGAGGAGTTTGGGGCCCAGGACCCGCTTGAGTTCAGGTTCCTTGCCTTCGGGAGTTACGTCATACACTTCTTCTGAAGTTGCGCTCATTAGTGACCTCCACAGCAGATGGGGCGGCGTGGCTTGTAAGGGCCCTGCCCCCGGAATTTCACTCTGAACCTCCCGCCCAACTTTGGCAATAACCTCATCGCTGCGCCTGCTCGCCTGCAGGGACGGTGGTAACAGGCCACCGCCGCCGCTGCGGAAAACCAATGCGCTGCAGGTCGGAGGCAGCCAGCACCGTTGCCTTCCCGGCACGTGCGGCTGCCTGCCCGGCGAGGGGCGTTACGTCGTCGCCATAGCGTGACGAGAAGTGCGTCAGCACGAGGGTGCCGGCGCCGCCCCGGCCAGCCAGTTCCCCGGCCTGCCCGGCGGTGAGGTGGCGGTACTGGCGTGCCAGCCCCGCGTCGTCGTCGCTGAAGGTCGACTCGGCAACAAGCAGATCGACGCCGTCGGCCAGTTCGTCCGCGCCCGCACACATTGCTGTGTCCATCACGAAGGCGAATTTCTGGCCCGGCCGCGGGATGCTCACCTCGTCCAGGCGGACGCCGGCCAGGGTGCCTTCGCGTTGCAGCAGGCCGACGTCGGGCCCTGCGATTCCCGCACCCGCCAGTCGGTCCGGCAGCAGCGTCCGGCCATCAGGTTCCGTGAGCCGGTAGCCGTAAGTCTCCACCCGGTGCTTCAACGGCCGGACCTCAAGCCCGTCGGCGATGGCTCCTGGACCGGAGTGCGGATGCAGCCGCAGATCAATGCCGGGAGAGCTGACGGACACGAGGGCCTGAACCACATCCCCGCCCGAGGCCGGGTAATGCAGATGGACGGGATGCGGCACGCCGTCCAGGGCCATCCGGGAAAGGACTCCGGGCAGACCGTAACAGTGGTCGCCATGGACGTGGGTCAGGCAGATCCTGGTGATCTGGGTTGCCGGGACGCCGGCGTGGATCATTTGGCGCTGGATTCCCTCTCCCGGATCGAAGAGCAGGCCCTCGCCGTCCCAGCGCAGGAAGTATCCGTTATGGTTCCGGGTCCGGGTGGGAACCTGGGACGCGGTGCCCAGGACGACGAGTTCGCGCATGTTTCAGAGGACAAAAAGCAGGTTCCGGACGTATCCGGGACCTGCTTCCTGGCTTTTGTGGTCTTAGTGCCGCTTGAGCATTCCCATGATTTTGTGGGCCATGCCCCCGGTCCTGCCGGCTCCCGTTGCGTGCGGGGTTCGCCTGGTGGCGTTCAGCCCGGACCCGCGAACTGTTCCGCTGGTGCCCGGCCTGCCTGAGAATCGTCCAGCGGCATTCCTGATCATGCTTCCCAAGTTCATGTGAAACTCCCTAAGTTCTGATCTGCCGACTGATATTCATCAGTCTGCTTATCATCTTAGCCTTGATCCCGTTTTCGGGTAGGTGCAAGGCGCATGCAATCCGTCGGCTGTCAGCGCTCCAGGTCCTCAGGATCGAACTCGCTGAGTGGAGACCCGCCGAAGTTCTCCGTGTCGTCGCTGCCTTCAGCCTCGGCGCCGGTCGGGTTTTCGCCGAAGTCGACATCGGCAACCGCTTCGCCAAGGGTGGGTGCATCCGGCGGCACCTGCTCGTCGCCGGCGTTATACCGGGCCTCCGCCGTCTCATCGCGCAGCGTCTGATCGCTTAGGAAGTCCTCTTCCTCGCCCGAAACAGCCTCCCCCTGGAGGAGCGGGTCCTCCTGCCAGCGGTCAGGGTTGTTCTCGGCCGCGCCGGGGTAGCTGTCCGGTTCACCGTTGACGGGGTCCAGTTCAAGGGATGCGGCGGCGCCGGGGGCTTCATCGAGGAGCACGTCGTTTTCCTCGATCACTTCGAGTTCGTCATCGGGGAGGTTCTGGTCGGTCATGGTGATGCCTTTCTTGTGAACGGCCGGTCGAACATTAGTAAGCATACTGACGAACGGGCCTGGATGTGAACAAGCACCCGTACTGCCTGTATCAGTGGAGGAGCCAGGAGCCGTCCTGTGGCGGTTCCGGCTTCCTGCGTATCTTGCGGATCAGGATAAGGAATGGCCACGCCAGCAATCGCAGCAGTCCAGCTGCCAGGAGCAGTCCGACCACGAGGACAAGAACCGGCGAATACAGCAGGAATACGCCGATCATGGCAGTGATATAGCCCCCGATCAGGGCCAGAAGCGTCCCAGGTTCCATGGGAACTCCTCTAATGTTTGAAAGTTGGGATGGCGGTGTCGCTCAAGAATGGATGCTTCCCCCGGACAGCGGGCACTGTGTTTCCGAAGAGGACGGTGCCAGCCCCGGGCAGCGGCGGCGCCCCAAGTGCGGGCGGAACAATCAGGTACTAGGGGAGTTCGCGCTGCTGCTAAGCATCCCTCCGGAATGCCGGGGAAATTTCACCCGTCGTGCACTGTGACCGCATACTTCCTAACGGTCATCCAAGAGTACGCCCCTGTCCTCTGGCGAGGAAGGAGCACCCGGTGCACTTGACGTAGTCGCCTAAAATTCGTGGCAGAAGCGGCTATCAGGCAGGGCCCCTGACTGGAGCCCTTGAAGCCGAAAGTCCCGCTGATGGGGAGCGCGAAAGACATGCAGGAAACGGGATCCATCATCACTGGCTACGACGGTTCGGCCGAGGCTGCAGGGGCCGTGCGGTGGGCGGCACACCAGGCGCGGCTCCGGGACTGTCGGCTCCATGTTGTGTACTGCTCCATCTGGCCCCTGCTGACGAGGAACCTTGGTCCCGTCCCCGGTGTCGCGGACAGCGGGCTGGAACGGGCAGCCGAAGCCGTCCTCGAGGAAGGCCTGGCGATCGCCGAAGCTGCGGCTCCGGAGCTCGACGTCGATTCAACACTGGTCCACGGACTGCCCGCCTCCCACCTGGTCGCGATATCGGCCGCCCATGAAATGCTCGTGGTGGGAAGCCGCGGGCTCGGCGGATTCCTCGGGCTGATGGTGGGATCGGTGAGCCTCGAAGCCGCAGCCACGGCAGCCTGCCCGGTAGCGGTCATACGTTCCGATCTGCACCCGGACGGCCCAGTCGTTGTCGCCGTCGGCAGATCGGGTTCCCCCACGGCACTCGAAGATGCCTGCGCCATTGCCCTGGCGTATCGTGCACCCCTCAGCATCATTCACGTTCATCACACACCCGCCGGTTACGTGAACCGGGGCCAGGCCGGGGGCGAAGCTGCCGCCGGGGCAGTTCTTGATGCCGCTGTCAGACGTGCCCGGACCCTCGCGCCCACTATTCCGCTCAAGGGCAGCGTTGTTGCTGACACTTCTGTGCCCCATGCGATTGTCCAGGCTTCGGAAGATGCACGGATAGTGGTTGTGGGCACCAAAGGCCACGGATTCCTCCGGGAAACCATTGGTTCAATCGCCCATGCTGTCCTTCACCACGCGCGGGGACCGGTCCTCATCTCACGGCGCAACCCAGGCCGCTGAGGCACGGTGTCCCGCCTGCCTCAACTGCCTGCGTCCACCCCCCGGCCTATGCTGGTCGAATGACTCCCTCCCCGTCCCCCGCCCCGGTTGATGTCATAGTTCATTCGGGGCCGGCTGATTGGTGGGTAATCCTTGCGGGACTGGGTCCCCTGGCCGTGCTCATCGCCGCCCTGCTGGCCTTTTACATCAACTGGCGAACTCTCAAGCAACGCACCCTGGCGGACAAGACGGCGCTCGATCAGAAGCGGGAAGCGGACGCCCAGGCCCTTAGGCAGAAGACGGAAGCGGACAGCCGTGCCGAATGGTGGCGGCGGACTCAATGGGCGCTGGACCGGGCGCTGGACCAGGATGAAGGGACGAAGGCCCTGGGGCTGGCAACGCTGGATGTCCTGGCCCGGAGTGAACTTGCACGCACCGAGGAGCTCGAGTTGTTCGACATCGCCTGGAAAAGCGTCTCCGGTGACGAGAACGGAGACGACGTGATGCAGGAAGTCGAGCCCGACCAGGAGGCAGCCTTCGTGGACGCAGCTGACAACATGGGCGAGAATGGAACGACGGACCAAGACAAGACCAAGGAGGTTGGGCCATGAGCGCAGCGTCGCCCGAACACCGGTTTGTCCATACTCCGCGAAACACCGCCGCCAAGCCGGCCAAGAAAAAGGTGACCCCCGCCGAGCACCGCGTGCAGGTGGCAGCTGCCAGGCTGCGCGTCACCCTGGACGAGCGTCTGGGCCGCGAAACGCCGGCAAAGACCAAGGCGCTGGCAAAGGAACCCATCTAGATCGCCCTGTGCAGGCTGTGACGGTCCGCACGCCAAGACCTGGATTTGATGACCCATGGCCGCAGTGATTCTGGGATGGAACGCCAGGCAGTGGAACCGCTGGAACTACCGCGCCGCCGTCGAACAAGTCCTGCAAACCGGCCGTTTCCTGGACCGGTGGGACGTTGGCAGCGGGCGGAACATCGGACCGGGGACGGAAGCCTGGCTGCTTTTCCAGGGCGGCAGTGATGCCCGCAGCGGCCTGATAGGCCACGGCACCGTGGCCTCGGAAGCCTTCCAGACCGGGGACCTCCCTGTTGCCCGCACAGCCAGGCGGTATGCAAGTATCGCCTTTGATGCGTTCCTGCCCCTTGGCGAGCAGATACACCTGGACTTGCTGGCCACCGCCGCTCCGGACATCCAATGGGCCGATGCGCTCTCCGTCGAAATCCTGTCCGTTCCGCCGTCGTCGGAACCGGACCTCCGCCGGCTCTGGCGGGACCTGGGCCCCACGGCCCTTGATCCCAACGACGTCGTCCCCGGGACTTACCCGCCCGATGCAGTCAGCACCATCGACACCAACCGCTACGAACGGGACCCCGACGCCCGCCGGGTCTGCCTGGCATTCCATGGCACGGCATGCGCGGCTTGCGGCTTCTCCTTCGAAGCCGGCTACGGCGAGATTGGCAACGGATTCATCCACGTCCACCACACCGTGCCGGCGTCCCGGCTGGAAAGTGGCTACGAGCTGGACCCGGTGGCGGACCTCGTTCCACTCTGCGCCAACTGCCACGCCATGGTGCACCGCGACACCGGCACGCCGCGGACCGTCCAGGAACTCCGGAGCATCATCTCCGCCGCGGGCCACTTGGGCGGTGAGGTGGTGACTGAGTCCGCCTTGGAAGCGCAGGCGGACGCCAGGCGCATCCTCGATGGGCGCCGCGACTGACCGGTCGGCCGCCGCACTGGACACGAAAGCACCGCACCCCCTTGACGGGGGCAAAACGTTTTGCATATAGTGATGCAGACAACACAAAACGTTTTGCAAAGGAAAGTGTCAATGGCGACCAAGGTGAACATACGTGACGTGGCGAAGGCTGCCGGCGTCTCCGTGACCACGGTGTCGCATGCCCTCAGCGAAGCGCACAGCTCGCGGGTCAACGCACAAACCGTACAGCACATCAAGGCGGTAGCCGGCGACCTCGGCTACGCACCAAACCGCCTGGCCAGCGGACTGCGCAACCAGCGCTCCCAGATCCTCGGCCTGGTGAGCGACGAGATCACCACCACCCCTTTCGCCGGCGCCATGATCCAGGGCGCACAGGACGCCGCCTCCGAGAAGGGCCACCTGCTGATGGTGGTCAACTCCGGCCTGGACAACGACCTGGAGAGGCACGAGATCCGGGCACTGCAGCAGCATCAGGTGGACGGCATCATCTACGCCCGCATGTACAACCAGCTGGTGTCCGTCCCCGAGGAGCTCCAGGGAACGCCCACCATCGTTTTGGATGCCAGCACGGACAACCCCGGAGTTTCCTCCGTGGTGCCGGATGAGTTCGGTGCCGGCAAGGCTGCCGCCGAACTGCTGGTCAGCGCAGGCCACCGCAGAATCGCCATGATCAACAATGAGGACGATATTCCCGCAGCCCACGAACGGCTCGCCGGCTTCCAAGCGGGCCTTGCCGGCCACGGCCTGGGACTGCAGGCGGAACGCCTGCTGGCCGGACATCCGAGCACGAAGGGGGGCCGGGACGCGGCGCTGCAGCTGCTGTCCCGGACGGAACGGCCCACGGCGCTGTTTTGCTTCAGCGACCAGATGGCCATGGGCGCCTACCAGGCCGCCGGCCACCTTGGCCTGAAAGTTCCGGCGGACGTCTCCGTTGTGGGGGTAGACAACCTGGAGCTCATCGCAGACGGCCTCTGGCCGGGCCTGTCCACGATGGCACTCCCCCACTACGAGATGGGCCGGTGGGCTGTCCTCAAACTGCTGGACGAGCTCGAGAATCCAGGGGCACCCCGGGTGCACGAAAAGATCCCCTGCCCGCTCATTGCAAGAAATTCTGTCGCGCCGCCCCAGGGCTGACGGCAGGTGCCCGGCCAGCGTGCCGGCCGCACAGGCATAACGCCACCCATGCTTCACAAAAACGGGAACGCAGCCGTTGCAGCGGCCGCGTTCCCTGCAGGACCCTCCATCAATCCCCGCTGTCCAAGCAGAAAGACTGACCCATGAACAAGAAGCTCACCAAGGTCCTGGCGACCAGCATAGCCGCCGTCGCCCTCACTGCCACCCTCGCCGGCTGCGGCAAGGGCAGTGCTTCCTCCTCCACGGAAGGATCCGGCGAGATTGCCCTCTGGACCCACAACGCCGGCAATCCCGACGAACTGGCCGCAGTCCAGAAAATCGTCGACTCCTACAACGGCAGCCAGGACAAAGTGAAAATCAAGGTCCAGGCTTTCCCGCAGGACTCGTACAACGACTCGGTGGTCTCCGCCGCCGCTGCCGGCAACCTCCCCTGCATCGTGGACATTGACGGCCCGAACGTGCCCAACTGGGCCTGGGCCGGGTACCTGAAGCCGCTCGAACTCGACACTGACCTTTCCACGCACCTTCCCAGCACCGTGGCTGAATGGGATGGAAAGCCCTACGCCGTGGGCTACTACGACGTAGCACTTGCCATGATGGCCCGCGCCTCGGACCTGGAAGCCGCCGGCGTGCGCGTCGCCACCATGGAGCAGCCCTGGAGCAAGGAAGAGTTCCAGGACGCCCTCACCAAGCTCAAGGCCCTGGGCAAGTGGGAGCACCCGCTGGACCTTGGCACGGCCGGCACCGGTGAATGGCTGCCGTACGCCTACTCCCCCTTCCTGCAGTCCTTCGGTGGCGACCTGGTGAACAGGGACGGCTTCCAGAGTGCGGAGGGTGTCCTAAACGGCGAGAAGGCGGTGCAGTGGGCCGACTGGTTCCGCGGCCTGGCCGATCAGGGTTTCATGGCCAAGAAGAGCGGCAAGGACTCCACCCAGGACTTCCTGAACAACAAGAGCGCGATCGTCTACACCGGTTCATGGGCCGCGGACAAGGCCAAGGCCGCGCTCGGGGACGACCTCGTGGTCATGCCGCCGGTGGATCTCGGCGAGGGCCCGAAGATCGGCGGCGCATCCTGGCAGTGGGGCGTGACCAGCGGCTGCAGCAACACCGAAGCCGCCATGGACTACCTCTCCTACTCCCTGAAGCCTGAGAACATCGCCGCTGTGGCCAAGGCCACCGGCGCAATTCCCGCCAGCGAGGAGGCCGCGGCGCAACTCCCCGCTTTCGCCGAGGGCGGCGCCAACCGGATCTTCATGGACTTCTCCCGGGAGTACGCCGTGATGCGGCCCGAGACGCCGGCCTACCCCTTCATCGCCACCGAGTACGGCAAGGCCGTCCAGGACATCCTGAACGGCGCCGACGCGAAATCCATCCTGGATAACGCTGTGAAGGCGATCGACGCCAATATCAAGTCCAACGGCGGCTACAAGAACTAGCCGGAGCTCCGGAGGGGCCACGGTGCCTATGCCCGCAACCCCTCCGGCAGCCCTATCGACGAAAGACTCCTCATGGCAACTGTTCCCCTTCCCACCCGCCCACGTCCTGCCACCCCGGAAACCGCGCTGCCGCCGTCGAACGACACAGGCAAGATACGCCCCGCTCACCGCCGGCCCGGCTTCCGCCGTGAGCAGCTCAGCGGCTGGGGCATGATCGCACCGGCGGCGCTGCTGCTGCTGGCCTTCATCTTCATCCCGGCTATCCTCGGCTTCGGCCTGGCCTTCACCAACGCACGGCTCATCTCGCCGCGTCCGGTCGAATTCGTCGGCGTGGAAAACTTCACCCGGCTCTTCTCGGACCCGACGTTCTACCGTGCCCTGCTGAACGTCGCCTACTTCACCGTGGTCATTGTGCCGGTGCAGTCCGGCCTGGCCCTGGTCTTGGCGCTGCTCATCAACAAGAAGTTCCGCGGCGTGAACTTCTTCCGGACCGTGTACTTCCTGCCCGTGGTCACCTCCATGGTGGTGGTCTCGCTGCTCTGGCTGTTCATGTACCGCAAGGACGGCCTGATCAACGAGATCCTCTCCGCCGTCAGCTTCGGCCTGATCGACGGCCCCGACTGGCTCGGCGACCCGAACACCGCAATGCCGGCGATCATCATCCTGTCCATTTGGCAGGCCGCCGGCTTCCACATGATCATCTGGCTCGCCGGGCTGCAGGGCATCTCCGGCGAACTGTATGAGGCGTCGCAGCTGGACGGCACCAGCCGGTGGCAGCAGTTCCGCTACGTCACGTGGCCCGGCCTCTTCCACACCCGCAGCCTGGTCCTGGTCACCATCACCATCCAGGCCCTTGGCCTCTTCGACCAGATCAGCGTCATGACCCAGGGCGGCCCGATGGACTCGACCACCACCATCATTTACGAGGCGGTCCAGTCCGGCTACCGGCAGCAGGAGACCTCCTACGCCTCCGCCATCTCGCTGGTGTTCTTCGTCCTCGTGCTGATCGTCTCCGCGGTGCAGCGCCACCTCACCCGGGAGAAAGACTGACATGAAAAACCAAGCGCTCCTCAAAAGCACCGGCACAATGCTGGTTCGGATCCTCTTCGCCGTCGTCGCTGCGTTCCCCATCGTCTTCATGCTGGTGTCCTCACTGAAGCCGGACCAGCAGATCTTCGGCGACATGTCCTCCCTGGCCGCATTCCTGCCGGTGGGCAACATCTCCCTCGACAACTACGCGGCGGTCTTCGACCGTGTCCCCGCCGCCCGGTTCCTGCTCAACTCGGTGGGCGTCTCCGCCGTCACGGTCATCCTGGGCATTTTCGTCAACAGCCTCTGCGCCTTCGCCTTGTCGCGGATGCAGGTCCGGGGCAAGAAGATCGTGTTCACCGCGATCCTGGCCACCCTGATTGTCCCGTTCCAGACGCTCGCGCTGCCGCTGGTGTGGTGGGTCAACCAGCTCCCGTACTTCGAGCTGAACGGCTTCAGCCTCGAATTGTCCAAAGGCTGGCTGGACACCTACCAGGTCCAGATCATTCCCTTCATCGCCAACGCCTTCTCCATCTACCTGTTCCACCAGTACTTCGAATCCATTCCCAAGGAACTGGACGAGGCAGCACGCATCGACGGAGCCGGCTGGTTCAAGATCTACCGCCAGGTGGTCATGCCGCTGTCCGGCCCCGCGACCGCCACGGTGGCCATCCTGACCTTCCTGCCCGCGTGGAACTCCTACCTCTGGCCGCTCATGGTGGTCCAGTCCGAGGAACTGCGGCCGGTGATGATCGGCATCCAGTACTTCTTCCAGCTGAACGTTTCCTGGGGCGAGGTGATGGCGTACGCGTCCCTCATCACCGTTCCCGTGGTGGTGCTCTTCATCGCCTTCCAGCGTTCCTTCGTCAACAGCATCGCCTCCAGCGGCGTAAAGGGTTGAACCAAACATGAATTCATTGACGACGGCGGCCAGCACCCCCGCGGCCGCCTCCACAGCTCCCTCAAGGGACCAGTTCCGGCCCGAATGGCACTACTCGGCTGCAAACAACTGGCTCAACGATCCGAACGGCCTGGTCTACCTCAACGGCACCTACCACCTCTTCTACCAGCACAACCCCTTCGGCACGGACTGGGGCAACATGTCCTGGGGCCACGCCACCTCACGGGACCTGCGCCATTGGGAGGAGCAGCCCGTGGCCATCCCCTGCGACGGGCAGGAGGCCATCTTCTCCGGCTCGGCAGTGTTTGATGAGCACAACACCAGCGGCTTCGGCACGGCAGAGACGCCTCCGCTCGTGGCCATCTACACCAGTGCCTACTCCGACGCCGCCCCGCTGGCCGGCCGGCAGGCCCAGTCGCTCGCGTACAGCCTGGACGAAGGCAGGACGTGGACCAAATACCAGGGCAATCCCGTCCTGGACCGCGCCTCGGCGGACTTCCGCGACCCCAAGGTTTTCTGGTACGACGGCGGCGCGGCCAAGTACTGGGTGATGGTGGCGGTCGAGGCGGTGGAGCGGCAAGTGGTGCTGTACAAGTCCGCGGACCTCAAGTCCTGGGAGTACCTGAGCACCTTCGGCCCCGCCAATGCAACCGGCGGAGTGTGGGAGTGCCCGGACCTGTTCGAACTGCCGGTGGACGGCAATCCGGCGGACACGCGATGGGTCCTCATCGTGAACATCAACCCGGGCGGCATTGCCGGCGGCTCAGCGGGGCAGTACTTTGTGGGAGAGTTCGACGGCGTGACGTTCCGGTCCGGATCGACCGTCACCGAGGGACTCCAGAAGGATGGCTCACGCATGCCCCACTACGGCTGGCTGGACTGGGGGCGCGACTACTACGCGGCGGTCTCGTTCAGCAATGTGCCGGACGGGCGGCGGATCATGATCGGCTGGATGAACAACTGGGACTACGCTGCGTTCACGCCCACCGGGGGCTGGCGCAGTGCCATGTCGCTGCCGCGGGAGGTCACGCTCACCCGGGTGGACGGCAGGGTGGTGCTTCGGCAGGAGGCCATCGAACCCCTTGGGGACGCGGGTGGCCCTGGCTTCCGCGTGGGACCGCAGCCCCTGGCATCCGGCGACCTGGAACTCCCGGACGGCGTTGTAGTAGCGCGTATCGACGTCGAATTCCAGCCGGGGAACGCAAGGGCAGTGGGTCTGGTTCTCCGTGCAGGCGGTGCCGAACGAACCGTTCTGACCTATGACGTTGCGGAGGGCACGCTTTCCCTGGACCGGCGGGAGTCAGGAAATACCGGCTTCCACGAAGCATTTCCGTCGGTGGAAGCCGTGGCAGTGCCGCTGCAGGAAGGCCGCCTGCGCCTGCGTGTGTACCTCGACCGGTGCTCGGTGGAAGTCTTCGCCCAGGCTGGGGTCGCCACCATCACGGACCTTGTGTTCCCCGCCGAGGAAAGCACCGGGATGGCGCTCTTCGCCGAAGGTGAGGGCGCGCAGTTCGTGGCGCTCGCCGCCGTCGGCCGGTAGCCCGGGCCAATCCGCGGCCAGCTGGCAAACCGCGTAAAGCACGACCCTGCCCGCTGCTCCTTTAGTGCTGCCAGGGCTTACGGTACAAGCATGACAACGGAAAATGCCGCAGCCCCGGTCCGCCAGCTCCGCCTTGTTGTGGAGGCCGAAGACTATGAGGCGGCCGTGATCTTTTACCGCGATGTGCTGGGCCTCCCAGAAGAGGAAGCCTACGAAGGTGAGGGCGACGCCCGCGTGACAATACTCGATGCCGGACGGGCGACCCTTGAATTGTCCAACCCGGCCCAGGTGAAGCTCATCGACCGGGTGGAGGCGGAAGGTCAGCGCAGCGCCAGGCTCCGGGTGGCTTTCGAGGTGGAGGACACCGCGGCCGTCACGACCCAGCTTGTGGAAGCAGGGGCTGAACTCATTGCCACGCCGCGGGAGACTCCGTGGCGGTCGTTGAATTCCAGGCTCGCCGCGCCGGCCGGACTACAGCTGACGCTGTTCCAGGAACTGGAGCCTAGCGAAGATCGGGTGGCCAATCCGGCTCCAACTGGAATCCACCCAGGTACTTCATGAGGCACATATCCGGCCGGCAGCCCTGACTACTGCCCCGCTGGCGTGGTCCCGAACATCAGGGTCCGCCGCCGCACGTCGTAATAGACGGTTGCCGAACGTTTCAGGAGGCCTTGGAGAACCTCGGCATCCTCAGCGTCGAGCGTCAGCACTTCTTCCCACGCGCCTTGGTCAAGGACCAATTGGAGCGTCCAGGTGCCAGGCTTGCCGGCGTCCCCGGCCACCCAGCTGAACTGGTAATGGTTCACCTGGCGGACTTGGATGCTGTCATCGGTTAGGGGCTGTTTTGGTGCGGGGCTCATGGTCCCCTCCTGTAGTGGTGGGTGGGCGGGCCTTTTGCATAAGCCAAGAACCAATCTAGACCTGGTGCCCAACTTCATCCAGACCCCATCGCATGGGTGGGCCAGGGCGGCCGGATACCGTCCCCTGCCTGCTCTGCATCGCCCGGATCCTAATCCCGAAAAATGCAATCAAGATGTGACACCGAGCACTCACGTTGCGCCCGTCGGGTTTATCCTCGAAGTGCGCATCCAGTTGTTGGGGCAGCCGGACGGGGGCTAGGCGCACCCGCGGTTTGACTGCCGCGGGCCAAGTTTCAATATTTGCATTCACACCGGGAGAACCGGCGGATTCAAAGGAAACAAACATGGGCCGTCGACGCGCAGCAACTGACCCCAGCTATCCACGCTGGGTCTGGATCGCCGCGGCGGCCGCCGTGGCACTTCTCATCATTGGCGGCGGATTCGTGCTGCGGACTGTGATCTTCCCCGCCGAGTCAGGGAAAGATGCGCCTTCGGCCGGGAATGCCAGCCCGCCTGGCGCAGGCGGGCCCCTGGCGCAGGACAATCCTGCCTCCGTCGCCGGAAGCCCTCCCTGCATTTCCTTGAACATCCTCACTTCCCTGGAGAACGCCGACATGGTCCGCGCCCTGGCGGCCGAGTACACGGCGAAACCCCGCAGCGTGGACGGCAAGTGCGTCACCCCGGCAGTGACGCAGGAAAAATCGGGAATCGCTGCCGCCAAGGTCGCGGCGCGCTTCCCGGATGTTGATGCCGCTGACAGGCCCTCAGTCTGGCTGCCGGACTCCTCCGCGTGGTTGCGCATAGCAGGGGAAGGTACGGGCGGAAGCCCTGTCCCCCGCGAGGGAACCAGCCTCGCGCAGAGTGCCGTCGTCGTGGCTATGCCGGAAGCAATGGCCACCACCCTCGGCTGGGACAGCAAACCGCCGTCGTGGTCTGAAGTCTTCAAGACAGCCGAGGACCAGGACATCTGGGAGCGCCTCGGCCACGGCGACTGGGGGAAGTTCAAGTTCGGCAAGGCCAGCCCGCTCATCTCGACATCGGGTTTGATGGCCCTGGCTGCCTCCTACGGTGCCGCCGGCGGCAGCCTGGGAGGACTGGACAGCATGGACCTGGATGCTCCTGCTCTGGTGGAGAAAGTCCGCGCCGTGGAACTGCGCACCAGCCATTACATGGCCACGCCCGAGCATTTCCTGTGGCACGTCAAGGAGGCAGATGACGCCGGGAAGGTCTCGGAATTCCTCTCCGCCGTGATCGTCGATGAGAAATTTGTCTGGGACTACAACCGGGGAGTGGTCAGCGAGGACGGGATAACGAAGCATCCCGGTCCCCCGCCCAACGAGCCCCTCCGCGCCATATACCCCAGCGACGGCGTGCCGGTGTCCGACAACCCCGCAGTAATCCTTGACGGGGAATGGGTGGGGAGCCAGCAACGCCTGGCGGCCGAGGATTTCCTCAAGTTCGCAGTGACGGAACAGGGCCAGGATGTGGTCAAGGCGTCCGGGTACAGGACCCTCCAGGGCAGTCTGGATCCTGGGGTGGCGGGAACCGGACGGTACGCCGAATCGCTCCAGCCGCTGCCACTGCCCAGGGCGGAGGCCCTGGTAGCCATGCAGGACAGCTTCCCCGACGTCCGCAAGCGGGCACGGGCCTTGTTCCTGGTGGACGTATCGGAGTCCATGGTGCAGGAACCTGGAGCAAACAAGCTGCAACGGGCCAAGGATGCCGTTCGCAAGGCGCTGGACCATTTCACGGCTGAGGACGAAGTGGGACTTGCCGCCTTCTCACATGAGGGCGACGGCCCCCTGCTGCCGGGCATCGTCAGCCCGGTAGCCCCGCTGGGAAACAATAAAGAAGACCTCCTCGCCAAGCTCAATGCGCTCCAGGCCGTGGACGCTACGCCTCTTTTCGAGGCGGTGAGCCGCTTCGCCGCTGAACAGGCCAAAGAATACAAAGACTCCTTCATCAACACGATCGTGCTTTTGAGTGACGGCAAGAATGATTCCACCCACCCCGGGGACCTGGGCGGGCTCGCCGAACAGTTGAGCCATCAGAACCATTCGACGCCGGTGCTCGTCTTCACACTCGCTTACGGGCCCGACGCCGACGTTCCCACCCTGCTGGAAATCGCCAGGGCCAGCGGTGCGCACTATTATGACGCGACAGATCCGAACAGGCTCGAGCAGGTGCTCGGCGAACTGGTGACCAGTTTCTAGGCCGGGCCCTCACCATCCACCATCGAAAGGAAGTGCCCTGCAGGGAAAGTCCATGCAGGGCACTTGAGATTCAACAACACCGGTGGCTAGAAGTCCCAGTCCTCGTCTTCGGTGTTGACGGCCTTGCCGATGACGTACGAGGAGCCCGACCCCGAGAAGAAGTCGTGGTTCTCGTCTGCGTTCGGTGACAGCGCAGACAGGATGGCCGGGTTCACGTCAGTGACCGAAGCCGGGAACATGGCCTCGTAGCCCAGGTTCATCAGGGCCTTGTTGGCGTTGTAGTGCAGGAACTTCTTGACGTCCTCGGCCAGGCCGACGCCGTCGTAGAGGTCGTGTGTGTACTGGACTTCGTTCTCGTAGAGTTCGAAGAGCAGTTCGAAGGTGTAGTCCTTGATCTCCTGGCGACGCTCCTCGGAAACTGTCTCAAGGGCGCGCTGGAACTTGTAGCCGATGTAGTAGCCGTGCACGGCCTCGTCACGGATGATCAGGCGGATCAGGTCAGCCGTGTTCGTAAGCTTGGCGCGCGATGACCAGTACATGGGCAGATAGAAGCCCGAGTAGAACAGGAAGCTTTCCAGCAGCGTGGAGGCGACCTTGCGCTTCAGGGGGTCATCGCCCTGGTAGTAGTCCATGACGATCTGTGCCTTCTTCTGAAGGTTCTCGTTTTCGGTGGACCAGCGGAAGGCGTCGTCAATCTCCTTGGTGGAGCACAGCGTGGAGAAAATCGACGAGTAGCTCTTGGCGTGTACGGCCTCCATGAACGCGATGTTCGTGTAGACGGCTTCCTCGTGCGGGGTCAGCGCATCCGGGATGAGGGAGACGGCGCCCACGGTGCCCTGGATGGTGTCCAGCAGGGTCAGGCCGGTGAAGACCCGCATGGTGAGTTGCTGCTCTGCGGGCGTGAGGGTGTTCCAGGACTGGACGTCGTTGGACAGCGGCACCTTTTCCGGCAGCCAGAAGTTGTTGACCAGGCGGTTCCAGACTTCCACGTCCTTTTCGTCCTGGATCCGGTTCCAGTTGATGGCCTCAACGTGGCTCAGCAGCTTGACCTTCTCGGTCATTTCTTCCCCTCAATGTTGGGTGGTTCTCTACGTTAAAGCGTACGACGGCGGGCGGGCACCCGCCGTCGTACGTCCAAGTTTGGTTTAAGCTGCAACTAAAGCATGCAGCTTACGCAACCCTCAACCTCGGTTCCTTCCAGCGCGAGCTGGCGGAGACGGATGTAGTAGATGGTCTTGATGCCCTTGCGCCACGCGTAGATCTGGGCCTTGTTGATGTCGCGGGTGGTGGCGGTGTCCTTGAAGAACAGCGTCAGGGACAGACCCTGGTCCACGTGCTGCGTGGCAGCGGCGTAGGTGTCGATGATCTTCTCGTAGCCGATCTCATACGCGTCCTGGTAGTACTCCAGGTTGTCGTTCGTCAGGTACGGCGCGGGGTAGTAGACCCGGCCGATCTTGCCTTCCTTGCGGATCTCGATCTTGGACGCCACCGGGTGGATCGAGGAGGTGGAGTTGTTGATGTAGGAGATCGAGCCCGTCGGCGGAACAGCCTGCAGGTTCTGGTTGTAGATCCCGTGCTCCATGACGGACGCCTTAAGCGCCAGCCAGTCAGCCTGCGTGGGGATGTGCACGTTCTTGAACAGTTCCCGCACCTTCTCGGTCTGCGGCACCCACTCCTGCTCGGTGTACTTGTCAAAGAACTCACCCGACGCGTACTTGGATTTCTCGAAGCCGCCGAACGTCTGGCCTGTCTCGATGGCCAGCAGGTTGGACGCGCGGATGGCGTGGAACACCACCGAGTAGAAGTAGATGTTGGTGAAGTCCAGGCCCTCTTCGGAACCGTAGTGCACCCGCTCGCGCGCCAGGTAGCCATGCAGGTTCATCTGGCCCAGGCCGATGGCGTGGCTCTGGTCATTGCCCTTGGCGATGGAGGGCACCGAGGTGATGTTGGACATGTCGGACACTGCCGAGAGGGACCGGATGGCCGTTTCGATGGTCAGCCCGAAGTCCGGCGAGTCCATGGTCTTCGCGATGTTCAGCGAGCCCAGGTTGCAGGAGATGTCCTTGCCGGTGTCAGCGTAGGACAGGTCATCGTTGTACGTGGTGGGCTGGGAAACCTGGAGGATCTCCGAGCACAGGTTGGACATGATGATCTTGCCGTCGATCGGGTTCTCGCGGTTTACGGTGTCCTCGAACATGATGTACGGGTAGCCGGACTCGAACTGGATCTCGGCGAGGGTCTGGAAGAACTCGCGGGCCTTGATCTTGGTCTTCTTGATCCGGGAATCGTCCACCATCTCGTAGTACTTCTCGGTGACCGAGACATCGGAGAACGGCATGCCGTAGACGCGCTCCACGTCATACGGCGAGAACAGGTACATGTCCTCGTCCTTCTTGGCCAGTTCGAAGGTGATGTCCGGGATGACGACGCCCAGCGAGAGGGTCTTGATACGGATCTTTTCGTCTGCGTTCTCGCGCTTGGTGTCCAGGAAGCGGTAGATGTCCGGGTGGTGCGCGTGCAGGTATACCGCACCGGCACCCTGGCGGGCACCGAGCTGGTTGGCGTAGGAGAAGCTGTCTTCGAGGAGCTTCATCACGGGGATGACACCGGAGGACTGGTTCTCGATCTGCTTGATGGGCGCACCCACCTCGCGGATGTTGGTCAGCGCGAACGCCACGCCGCCGCCGCGCTTGGAGAGCTGCAGGGCGGAATTGATGGAGCGGCCGATCGACTCCATGTTGTCTTCGATGCGCAGCAGGAAGCAGGAGACCAGCTCGCCGCGCTGCTTCTTGCCGGCGTTCAGGAATGTGGGGGTGGCCGGCTGGAAGCGGCCCTCGATGATCTCATCCACCATCTGGGTGGCCAGCTGTTCGTTGCCGCGGGCCAGGTGCAGCGCCACCATGCAGACGCGGTCCTCGTAGCGCTCCAGGAAACGCTTGCCGTCGAATGTCTTCAGTGTGTAGGACGTGTAGAACTTGAACGCGCCCAGGAAGGTCTCAAAGCGGAACTTCTTCTTGTACGCACGGTTGAACAGCTCACGGATGAAGTTCATCGTGTACTGGTCCAGGGTTTCGCGCTCGTAGTACTGGTTCTTTACCAGGTAGTCGAGCTTTTCCTCCAGGTCGTGGAAGAACACGGTGTTGTTGTTGACGTGCTGCAGGAAGTACTGGTGCGCGGCCTCGCGGTCCGCTTCGAACTGGATTTCGCCGCTGGGACCGTACAGGTTCAGCATTGCGTTCAGCTCGTGATAGCCCAGTCCCTTGTACGCGGCCGGCATCTCGGGCTTCTGGGCCCTGGTTACTTCCGTGTCTGCGACAGTCGTGTCCAAAACGTGTCCAATCCATTGTTGACGCGGGACACGTCGTCTGGCGTGCCCATTAATTCGAAGCGGTAGAGGTGCGGTACTCCGCATTTGGCGGCGATGATGTCGCCCGCCAGGCAGTAGTTGTCACCGAAGTTTGTGTTGCCGGCTCCGATGACCCCGCGGAGCAGTTGCCTGTTCTGCGGGTTGTTCAAAAACCGGATGACCTGCTTGGGGACGGACCCCTCTCCCCCGGTGCCGCCGTAGGTGGGCACCACCAGCACAAACGGCCGGGTGGCTAGAAGGGGTGCGTCCCTGGGGTACAGCGGAATCCGGGACACCTCGCGGCCGAGCTTCGAGACGAAGCGGCTGGTGTTCTCGGACGCCGAGGAAAAATAGATGAGCTGGCTGCTTGTCCGGACTGCTTCCGGGTCATTCAAAATCCGGGCCGGCGGGGACACCTCCACGCGCTGAGCCGCGTGGATCTGCGAAGCCGTGTGGCCTTGCTGTGCTGTTGGCGCTGCCGTGGGAGTCACCTCAGCTGGTTGATGGTTGCCGGCAGGAAAAGCAGGACCCCTAGGCCACGGAGGAAACGGCCGAGAGGGCCAGTTCCTCGATCTTGTCCGGGCGGAAACCTGACCAGTGGTCCTGGTCCGTGACCACAACGGGTGCCTGCATGTAGCCCAGTGCCTTCAGGCGCTCGAGGGCCTCTGCATCCTGGGAAATGTCAACGCTCTGGTAGGTGATGCCCTTCTTGTCGAGCGCACGGTAGGTGGCGTTGCACTGAACACAAGCAGGCTTGGTGTAAACCGTTACGGTCATGGTCGCTGTCCCCTTTTGTCGAAATCGTCGCTGGCCCGGTGTCCCCGTCCAAGCTGTATGTCGATACTACATGTAGTGCAGACGCCTCTTTGGAACCCCAAGATGATGTATTACAAGTATGTCATTTAATGCACCGTTAATCCACAGGCAGGCCCCTTCAAAATGTCCGGAATCACGGCTTTTTCACGGACGGAATCCACACCCTGTGGAGTAGTTAGGCACAATTAACGCCCAGCGTGTCGCGCGAAAGACGGCGTGTCGCATCCGTGAACGGGGCACCGTGAGGGCACCGAGAACGGCATCGAAGTGACCTTCGGAACCCCTCCTGGTGATTAACGGCACGACGGCGGCAAGGGCCGGGACCCCGGATCCGGCCGTCGCCGGAGCTGCGCTTCCTGAACACTTGCCAAGGGTGGGTATGCAGAGTGCCATTCGGCGCCGCCGGTGCCGCTGAGGAGTGCGGCCCGGAATGGCCCACACGGAATGGTTTTTCGCAGAGTACTGTGGGCTGGTGGTAAATCCGGTACACCTGAAAACCCTCATGGAGGTCACGCGGCTCGGCTCGTTCGCGGCCGCCGCGTCAACGCTGGGCTACACGGCCTCCGCCGTCTCCCAACAGATGTCTGCCCTGGAACGGGACACCGGCGTGGTCCTGTTCCAGCGCTCGGCGCGGAGCGTTGTCCCCACGGAGGCCGCCGTCGTCATGACCAGGCACGCCGCCAAGGTGCTGACAGACATCGAGGCGCTGATGGCCGCCGCCGCCAAAACCCAGGACAGCGCCAGCCAGGAACTCCGGCTCGGGATCTTTCCCAGCCTGGCCACCTATGTCCTGCCTCGGATCCTGAAGAACCCTGCATGGAAGAACCTGGGCATCGACCTGAAAGTGTCCGTGGCTGAACCTGGCCAGACTATCCAGGGCCTGCGCACCGGCGGGGACCTTGACCTGGCCGTAGTGTTCCAGGTGGGCCAGACCGGTGTGGCGTGGCCGGCCACCATCAACCGGCAGTGGATCGGTGACGACGACTTCCGGGTGGTCCTGCCCGCCGGATGGGGCTTCCGTCCCGATGCGAAAGTGGCGGCTGACCATCTCTCGGAGTTGCCTTGGATCATGCACCATCCCGGGACCAGCGACGCCATGGTGATCGAGCGGCTCTTCGCCGGCTGCAACCTCCACCCGCGGGTAGTGGCGCACAGCGACGACTTCCACGCCAGTCTTGAAATGGCGGCCGCCGGCCTCGGAGCCGCACTGGTACCGGAGCTTGCGTTGCGGAACAAGCCCGCAGGGGTTGTGGTCCTCGACGTTCCCGAGATCCGGCTGGCCCGCAACGTCTTCGCGCTGCTGATAAACGACCGGAAAACCGCCCGCGTCCAGCTCTTCGTTGACCTGCTGGCCGAGACGTTGGCGGGAATGCGCACGTCGGTGAATTAGGCCTGAACGCTGGAATGGTCTGCTCTTCGGGTCTATGTTGAGAATATGAACAAGGTAGCGAGCCAGCACTTTGGAGAGATCGAGCTCAATCACGGCAGGGATCACTCCATCGCCGCCAAGCATGAACTGCGCGGCCATCCACTGGAACTCGACCTGAACATCACCGCCCACGACCACCTCGACGAAGCCGCACTGCGCAAGGTTGACTACCGGCTGCGCTTCCTCCCGGAACTCGTGGACGAAGTCCGCGACAAGATTGCCGAGGAACTGGAGCAGGAGGGCACCAGTCCGCAGGAGTATCTGCATTTCCACTGCAGCGCCCTCAAGGACGAGCACCTGCATAAGGTCTTCGGTGTGGAGGAACGCAGCCAGCTGACCAATGAGGTGTTCCTCAAAGCACTGAAACTGGGCCACGTGGGCATATACCCCGGCCAGCCTGAACGCTACTTCGTTTTGGACTTCACCCTCGGCGAGCACTTCACGGACGAAGTCCTGGTGGCCTCTGCCGACGAAGACGGTGTTGTGGACGACGAGATCCTCTGGGAGTCCTGAAAAAACTGCTTCCTAAGCACGACGCCGGCCGGTCCCCCGTAAGGTGACCGGCCGGCGTCGTGCTTTCGGTGGTTACTTGGCGGCTTCCAGCAGTTCCGCACGGACCGCCTGGGTTGCCTTGACCAGGTTGCGCAGCGACTCTTCGGTCTCGGCGTAGCCGCGGGTCTTCAGGCCGCAGTCCGGGTTGACCCACAGTTGGCGGGACGGAACGTGCTTGACGGCGGTGCTGAGCAGTTCGGTGACTTCCTGCTCGCCCGGGACGCGGGGCGAGTGGATGTCGTAGACGCCCGGGCCAACGCCGCGGCCAAAGCCGTGGGACTCGAGGTCGTGGACAACCTCCATGCGGGAGCGGGCCGCCTCGATGGAGGTCACGTCTGCGTCGAGGCCGTCGATCGCGTCGATGATCACGCCGAACTCGGAGTAGCAGAGGTGGGTGTGGATCTGGGTGGCGTCAGCCGCACCCGCGGTGGCCAGGCGGAAGGAGTCCACGGACCACTTCAGGTAGCCGGCGTGGTCAGCCTTGCGCAGCGGGAGGAGTTCGCGCAGCGCGGGCTCGTCCACCTGGATAATCCTGATGCCCGCCGCTTCGAGGTCGGCAATCTCGTCGCGCAATGCCAGGCCAACCTGGTTGGCGGTCTCGCCCAGCGGCTGGTCGTCGCGGACGAAGGACCACGCCAGGATGGTGACCGGACCGGTAAGCATGCCCTTCATCGGCTTGTTGGTCAGGGACTGTGCGTACTTCGCCCACTCAACGGTGATCGGAGCCGAACGCGTGACGTCACCCCAGAGTATGGACGGGCGGGTGCAGCGTGAGCCATAGGACTGGACCCAGCCGTGCACTGTCACGTCAAAGCCTTCAAGGTTCTCGGCGAAGTACTGCACCATGTCGTTGCGCTCTGGCTCGCCGTGCACCAGGACGTCATAGCCGAGCTCTTCCTGCAGGTCCACAACGCGCTTGATCTCGTCCTTCATGAGCTGCTGGTACTGCTCGTCGCTCAGCTCGCCCTTGGTGTTGCGGGCGCGGGCCGAGCGGATTTCGGACGTCTGCGGGAAGGAACCGATGGTGGTGGTGGGCAGCGGCGGCAGCTGCAGCGCCTCTTCCTGGGCGGCCGCGCGGACCGAGTACTCGGAACGGGCAAAGTCTCCGGCAGTCAGGGCTTCGGTGCGGGCACGGACGTCGGCACGGCGGACGCCTTCGGCGGTGGCGCGGGAAGCGATCAAGGCTGTTGCCTCGTCGATCGCAGCCTTGGCGGAGGCGGGGTCGGCCAGGTAGGAAGCGAGGGTCTTGACTTCAACGGCCTTCTGGTCGGAGAAGGCCAGCCAGCTGCGGAGCTGCTCGGACAGCAGGGTCTCCTCCGCGACGTCATGCGGGACGTGCTGGGTGGAGGTGGAGGTGGAGACGGCGAGCTTCCCGGCGGCGGCCTTCAGGGCGTCCAGCTTGGCGGCCGAGGCGGCGAGGTCGTTGCGCCAGATGTTGTGGCCGTCGACTACACCGGCAACCAGGGTCTTGTTGCCCAGGCCTGCCAGGGCTGCTGCCGACGGAACCGCGCCCTTGAAGACGTCGATGTGCAGGGCGTCGATGTTCGTGGCCGCAAGGGTGCCGAGCTGGTTGTCCAGCGAACCGTACGGAGTGGCAACGAGGATCTGCGGGCGGTTGGCTGCAGCGGCGAGGACTTCGTATGCGCGGGCAACGGCTGCTTCCACTTCGGCGGCGGGGGTGTCCTGGTCGACAACCAGTGCGGGCTCGTCGAGCTGGACCCAGCTGGCGCCGGCGGCGGCCAGCTTCTCGAGCAGCTGGACGTAGACGGGCAGGATGTCCTCAAGGCGGGACAGCGGCGCGAACCCGGCCGGGGCGGCGTCGGAAGCCTTCGACAGCAGCAGGTACGTGACCGGGCCGACGATGTACGGGCGGGTCTCGATGCCGTTGGCCAGGGAGAAGGTGAACTCGTCCACCTTGGCTGTTGAGGCGAGGGTGAACTCGGTCTCCGGGCCGATTTCCGGAACCAGGTAGTGGTAGTTGGTGTCGAACCACTTGGTCATTTCAAGCGGCTGCTGTTCCTTGTTGCCGCGGGCCAGGGTGAAGTAGCCGTCAATGTCCAGCTGGCCCTCATCGTTGAGGAGCTTTCCGAAACGGGCGGGCACGGCGCCGAGGTGCGCGGTGGCGTCCAGGACCTGGTCGTAGTAGGAGAAGGTGCCGGGGATGGCTGCGGCCTCGGTCAGGCCGAGTTCCTGCAGGCGCCTGGCGATGGTCAGCTGGATGTCCTTGGCGGCGGCGTCCAGGGCGGCGGCGTCGATCTTGCCGGCCCAGTAGGCCTCGACGGCCTTCTTCAGCTCGCGGCGGCGGCCAATGCGGGGGTAGCCCAGGAGCGAGGCGGACGGGAAGGAAGTGTTGTTTTCAGGCATGGCAAAGTTCCTCTATTCGGGAGGTGTGCGTCTAAGGCTATGGATGGTCGGCGGGAGCCGGTCAGCTGGCAAGCTGGCGGGCCGCTGATGCACGGCGGCTGCCGGATCGGCTGCTCCGCGGAAGGGCCAGCTTGTCCAGCACTTCCAGCGCGCTTTGATGCTCATTGAAGGTGTACAGGTGGATGCCGGGCGCACCGGCTTCCAGGGCCGCATTGGCCAGGTCCACCGTGGCGTCGACGCCGATGTGGAGCCGTTCCAGATCGCTGTCGGCGGCGGCCAGGCGGGCCATCAGCTCCGGGGCGGGTTCCACGCCGGCCAGTTCACCCAGCCGGTTGAGCCGGCGGAGGCTGGTGAGTGGCATGACGCCCGGGATGATGGGAATGGTAACCCCAGCCCGGCGCGCCCTGGTCAACAGGTCCGCGTACTGGTCCGCGTGGAAGAAGACCTGGGTGATGGCGAAATCGGCGCCGGACCGCTGCTTTGCCAGAAGCACCTCGACGTCGTGCCCCTCGCTTGGCGATTCGGGATGGCGGGTGGGGTAGGCCGCCACGCCAACCGCGATTTTCCCCGCGCAGAGCAGTGCGGAACGGCGCTGCTCAACCCGGCGGATGAGGTCGATCAGATCCTGGGCGTAGCGCAGCGACCCGTCCACCGGCTCGCCGCCGTCCTTGGGAAGATCGCCGCGGAGGGCAAGGATGCCGCGCACCCCGGTGTCCAGCAGTTGGCCGATGATCCCAGCCAGTTCCTGCGGCGTGTTGCCGACGCAGGTCAAGTGGGCCAGCGGCCGGAGCGTGGTTTCAAGCAGGAGCCGATTGATGAGCTCGACGGCGGTGTCCCGGTTGGATCCGCTGGCGCCGTAGGTGACGGAGACATAGTCCGGCTCTGTGGTTTCGAGTTCACGGATGGTGGTCCAGAGAGTCTCCGCGGCTGCCGGCGAACGGGGCGGGAACAGCTCGTAGGAAAGCGCCACCGGGGCGGCGTCCGAGAGATGGGGGTGTGTGTCAGTAAGGCTTGGTGGTGACATTTGCGTCCTTGGCTTTGGGCCATTGAGGTCTGCCTGCCACAGGGGTGAAGGCAACCGGCAATGAATTGAGTTTGGGGAACACACGAAAGAACTTCACAGGACGCAGCCGCGACTGTTACGCCTGAAATGAAGTTGTCCGTGAGCAAATGTCAGGCCCACATGGGGGCACCCACACCCTCCGGCACGGAGGATCGCTGACACGTTACCGCGGTAACTTGTATAAGACTCTAGGAGCGGCCGGCGGAGCATTCAAATCGGCCTCCGAATTAAGACGCACTTTTACGACTTGTTTCGTTGCTGGACGGAATAATCTTCGCCAAACCGGCTGCTTTGTTACGGTGCCTCCTGTTGTTCCCGGCCTGCCGCCAGCGGCAGCCGCGGTTCGTAGTGTGCCGGGGAGTGGTGGTGCGGTGGATTGGTAGGTGTGGCCGGTGGGGGTCCGGGTCTGGACTGCGTGGCGGACTGCATGGCGTGGTCCCAGTACCGGTTCGGCCGTCCAGCGGGGGGGTTTCCTTGGTGTGGTTGCAGGCCTCGCAGAGCCCCTGGCCGTTGCCGGCATTGGTGGAGCCGCCGTCGTGCCAGGCGGTGATGTGGTCGTCATGGCGGATCGGCGCGTCGCAATACGGGGTGCGGCAGGTGTCGTCCCGGACCTGGAGGAAGCGTTTGAGCCCTGCCGGGAAGAGCCGGGCCTTCGAA